>MGIZ01000064.1:18923-23570 GCA_001794015.1 Candidatus Yanofskybacteria bacterium RIFCSPHIGHO2_01_FULL_39_8b | reverse complement strand
CCGCCTGCTGGCCGGGAGTAAGATTTATAAAATTATGTTTTGAATAGTGGTCCATCGCTTTCCCCTTGGCTAGTGACCAACCACCGGTAGAGGCAAATTTATCTGCTCCGCCATATTGTTTATCCATCATCGGCCCTTTTTCCAAAATTTCACTCTTGTTACCCAAGCCCAACGCCCAGAAAATATTAAGCAAATACTGGGCATTATATGGGGTCATTTTTAATTGCTGACTCCCAACATCGCTAAAAAGATTTTTAATATCGTCAGGCGTACCGCCCCGGCTTTTATTCAAATTTTCCCAAGTTACCAGATCAATCGTTCCGGTTTCGGCAAGTTTAACGCCCAAATCTCCCCAACGAACGGGAAGAGTAACTCCCTCTGTCGGCAAAACAGTTTCCTGAAGTTTTTCTATCGTTTTTTGATTCTGAACCGATTCAGATGGTTTGAAATATTGAAGCGTAGAACTGTACACCCAGCTTCCGGATATAAGCAAACCGGCTATTATTATGCTCCCTGGCAAAAGATAATCTTTCTTCTTTATAGCTTCCTCTTTTTTAATTTCTAAATTATTATCCAAATCATTTATATTATTGTTCATATTTTAATTTTGTAATTTACATCCGCTTTTTTCCGATAATTTTTCGACCCCCCGTTCGCCCTCCAACTTTTCGCCCTCACCCGTTATCCATGTTGGATAGCCGTTTATTCCTTTTTCCAAACATTCTTTAGGGTTATCGGGGCATTCTACATATTCAACATACTTGAAAGAATCTCCAAATGCGTTTTTTTCATTCTTACAATGAGGACACCACTCTGCTCCATACATTGTGAAGCCCTTCTCGGTAAGACATTGGGCAAATAAATCATAATCGGCATCAACTTCTTTCCGGTCAAAGATAATTATTCCGATTACGGCCGTAAAAAATATTAAGGGAATCCAATAAATAAGTTTCATCAGCAACAATTTTTCATTTCTTCTTCTATATCTACAACTCTGCCGTCCTTATTGGCATGCCGCCCATTGAATACCGGCCGGCCGAGAAATATAAAAAGAAGGAAAGAAATAACTATTAACAATAGTGCCGCATAAATCCATGAAAAATAAATTAGATTGTAGGTCAGGGCGAATCCGGTTGGAATAAATAGAATCTTCCAGGCTATGCTCTTTTCTGCCCTGACCTTTTTTTCAAGCTGGTAAGCAATGCCCACCACCGAACCACCCATGGCTATCGCGGCAACTAGCCTCCAGCTATCAGCTTCCAGCAAGCCAGTCCAAATACCAACTAAAATCCAAATCCAGGTTCCAGTAACCCCGGCGCAAATCGGGCAAATTTTTAATATTTGCCTGTTTCGAAGAAACATAATAATACTCGCAATCAAAAATATTGATATTGTTGCAATAATTATCATTTTTCTAAATCAAGAGGATTATAACTCCCAAAGCGATCATTGCCAATCCGCCGACATATCTCATGTCTCCCCTTTCCCTGTTTTGAAGAGCCATTATTTTTTTTGTTACCGTTTCATTGCCGGCAATCATAAGAATCAGAACCAAGGGAGAAATAAAGATCAGATTATACAGAATCAGATAACCGAAACCCCTGAAATACGTGGCTTGATCGTGCAAAAGACCCAATATCATCAGATACGGTCCGCCGGTGCAGGGAAATTCGCACAAACCGACTAAAATTCCCAAGCCAAAAGCAGTTGGCAATGAGCTTCTGTTCATTAATTGAGCCATCTTATGGTGGGCTGATGCCGGAATTTTAAGTTTGATCGGAAAATTAGGATTGAATTCATTAATGATATTTATTCCGCCTAGAAATATCAGTAAAAACGCTCCTAATTTGCCCATAAAATGCGGAGTGTTGAACAGGTGCAAAGCATGCAGAATGCCAAGACCGATCAAAACATAGATCAGAAATATGCCTAATATGTAAGCGCTGCCTATTTGGATAATTTTTGATCTTAGCTGGCCGATACTGAAAAGAAAAGCAATGGTCAATATCAAGATTGAGAAAGCGCAAGGATTAATGCTGTCAAGCAGGGCCGCAATTCCAACAAGGGGCAAGAGCCATTTGCCGCCGTCGGAAATTTTCCAGACTAGACCCGAATCAATCATGCCAAATTTGGAAGCCAATACCAAGCTGAATATAATCAAAATAAAAACAATTAAAATTGTCAGTTTTTTATCAATCATGGAATAACATTCACGCTTATTTTCATTTCCAGCGGTTTTGAATCTCCGCTTTCTATATATATCGACCTTTCAATTTTTCCTATCCCGGCCGGGCCATGAGCATTAGGATCAAAAATTATTTTAATCGCCGCTTCTTCTCCCGGTCCCAATTGTTCGTTAACCGGAGGCACATATCCGTGGCCGGGCATTCCAAACGGACCCTTGCTGACATCTCCCTTAATAAACCAGGCCGTAGTGCACATACAGGAAGTGTACATTTTTCCTATTTTGACGTTTTTCTCTGTAATATTTTTTACTTTGAATTCATGGACTACCTCGCCGTTAGCCATGGATATGGAACCAAAATCAAAGGAATCGGCATCGCTTGCCAAAACGGGAGAAGATAAAACTGCGGACTGCTGTGACTCCTCCGTCGGATTGGCTGGTCTAAACACTACGGCCAGGGCTATAATAATTATGGTTAAACCAACGAAAATTACGATTGGATTTTTGAACATTTTTTAATTTAAATTTAATTTTATACCGTCCCCAAGCAACTCTTTTTTACCCGTCCGTAACTTTAGTGAAGGAGGACCTCACAATATTTTCCAAAAGTTGATTGGGGGACGGTATTAACAAAACAAAAAATCCCGATAGGGACGAATAGGGCGTGGTATAAAATCATTCGACTCCGCCTTCGTTATCCGCCAGTTGGCGGAAACGAACAGCAGATGATTTTGCGTCAACGCCTTAAATACAAGAGGGGCTGTTTTCGTGAAGAGAAAGCCAATCCCTGGTAACCAGTAATCGATAATCAATAATCGGTAAAACCAGAACAGTAAATTTTATTCGTTCCGTTAAAAATTTATCAGCTGATAAAAGAAAAACCAAACTAAGCAATAAAAATGCGTAAATTATCGAATATAATAACGTTATTGACTCGCTTATTGTAAAATTGGAAATCTTTTTAACCGCGCTATTGTGAAAACTGGCAAAACCGAAAGGGTCTCCCTTGGGACATGGTGACTCCGAATTATTCACTACCGATGCCAGACAACTTAAATTATGGTGAGAACCGCTATGGGGCATAAGAATTAAGCCAAAAATTGAAATAGATATAAAACCGATAAAAACAGTAAGGGTTAATATTTTGTTCATTGGTTTTATTATACTATTTTTAGCCCTATCAATGCAAGACCGACCGCTGAAAAAAAAAATTAAAAACCGGCACAATGTCGGTTTTGTTTAAAAATGTGGTAAAGGTCCGCATTCTAATGCAATTCCTTAAGTTCTTTGTAGATTTTTTCAGCATCGGCAATTTCTTTCGGGGAGTCGTATTGACGCACTATTTCAATTGCTTTTTTGGCTCCTTTTTTCATAAAATCGGGGTTCCAATTATTCCTGGAAATCCACCACCAATGACAGGATGAGGTTATCTTTAAACAATCTTCGCGGCAATGATTAAAGTGCTCAATGGCCATTTCTACCAATTCCCAAAGCTTTAAATGATAAATATTAAACCTTGATTTCCACAAAGGATAGGGATTGCTCCTGTCCAGATCCTCCAGTTCGGTTGACCAAGAACTGTCATGTAAATAAGAAACGCTCCGAGTTGGAAAATTCTGGCCGATAGTTTCGATGGGTACAATTTTGTTTCCCGCCCAGTTCAGCAACATTGGTTTTAGAAATCTTTCAAATAAATTACCGGGGTGATGGCCGAATGTTTCCGCGTCCATAGCTATAATCAGATAAGCCGGAGCGCCCTTAGTCCAGCTTGGAATATCGTGTTCCAGCTGAAATCGAAATTCATCAAAAGCAGGATGATCAAAAGATATAATATTGCTCCAAAGCCTTGAACGCATAAACACTTTAAAACCGTTGTAAGTGATAATATGATTAAAGGGCACGGCACCGGGATTTTTAGCTCCAAAGATTTTATCATCTATCACCGTCCATCTATAACCGCATTCTCTTAAAAGTCCGATGTCTTTTTTTGCAAAAGCCATCTCGGGAAGATAAAAACCCCGACAGTTGCGCTTGATGTCAAACTGATTTTCTTTACGCTTTTCATCTTCTTCTATCTGAGCTCTTTGTAAAAATTCAGGAATAAGGGGAAATATCGGATGCTGGGCCGGAGAACCAACAAGTTCGATTTTACCGACCCTGGCCGCCTCTTTAAACATTTCCCTAATATCCGGAAAATCTTTTTCGAGAAAATGATCAAGCAGAGAGAGGTTAATATTAGCCGTAAAACAAAAACCATTGCTTTCGTTTACCAAATTTAATATCGGCCGATAACATTGATTTACAATATTTTTTAAGGTTTCGGAAAATTGCCACCAGGGTTGATAAAAATGAAGAAGAAACCCGATCTTCAGATTTTTCATCAGTTTATCTCGGTATCCCTGACACAAAAGCAATAAGCCAAAAAAACCAAGCCTTAACGGAATATCTCTCAAAATATACCT
>MGIZ01000064.1:11383-18881 GCA_001794015.1 Candidatus Yanofskybacteria bacterium RIFCSPHIGHO2_01_FULL_39_8b | reverse complement strand
AATGGGCCGCCATTATCAGAAAAGCGGTTAAGCCGAAGATAGTGTGGGGGTTGAACTTCCACTCATTGGTTGCCAAAACACAAACAAAAATGGTTCCGGCGGTATCGGCAATAAGTCCTATCCCGAAAAGCCACACCATAAAAGGCGTGAGAATTTTTCTTGCCTTATGCCACCAAATCACTAAACTGTAAAAGAACAAAGCAATTATGAACAAGAACTCAACTGGTTGCATCTATCACCACCCAACACAAACTCTCTGATTAAGCCCAGCATAGTTAAATATCAAATTTTTAGCAACTCTCCAAGCGGTTTTTTGTCCTACTTCCCATGACACTTCTTAAACTTTTTACCCGAGCCACACCAGCAGGGATCATTCCGGCCGATGTTCCGACTTACAACCAAAGACTCTTTTTTGTTGTTAGTCATTAGTTGTCCTTCGATAAACTCAGGACCCTGAGCCTGTTGAATGGGTTGATCATTAGTTATAATATCAGGTCGGCGCTCTTCCATTCTAACTTCTCTTGGCTGTTGCATCATCGAAACCTTAAATATCATGTTAGCAACCTGGCCCTTGATCGCATCCTGCAACTGCTCAAACATTTTCTGGCCTTCTATTTTATATTCTATCAACGGATCACGCTGACCATAGGCCCGGAGACGAACCGAATCTCGAAGCTGTTCCATTGTTTCAATATGATCCATCCATAACTCATCAACTGTTCTCAATAGAACAAATTTTTCAAGCTGTCTCATCATTTCCCGGCTTATTTCCTTTTCTTTTTCTTCATAGGCTTTAGTCACATAATTAAAAACAAACTCGGATAATTTATGAAAGTCCCGATCTTTGGTTATTTCTATAAGATCCGAATGCAGAGTACCGTCTTTAACAATTATGACCCTAATTGACTCGGCAATTTCTTCTATATTCCACTCACTTGCTTCATCTTCCGGAGCATGAAAGGTAACTATTCGGCTAATAGTATCTAAAACATAACCAAGGATTGTTTCTTTAATGTTTTCTGAAAATAAAACCTCGCGACGCAGACGATAGATCGCCTCGCGATGTTTATTCATCACATCATCATACTCAAGAACATATTTTCTAATATCAAAATTATGACCCTCAATACGTGATTGAGCTTGCTCAATCGCCCGGGATATAAATCGGTTTTCAATAACATCTTCTTCGCCAACGCCCAGTGTTTCCATTAAATTCTTCAGCCGATCACCGCCAAATACTCGAATCACGTCATCTTCGGTTGAAACAAAAAACTGCGATGAACCGGGATCGCCTTGACGACCGGCCCGTCCGCGTAACTGATCATCAATTCTCCTGGCTTCATGGCGTTCAGTACCAATAACATGTAAACCGCCTAAATCTCTAACCCTTTGAGCTTCTTCTGGATCTTGGGGGTTGCCACCCAAAATAATGTCGACACCTCGTCCAGCCATGTTAGTCGCTACCGTAACCGCACTAAAGCGTCCGGCTTGAGCATGGAGTTCCGCTTCCCTCTCATGCTGTTTTGCATTCAAAACATTATGCCTGACGCCTTCACGTTCAAGCAGTTTTGACATAAGTTCATTTTTTTCTATTGAAACCGTACCAATAAGAACCGGCTGGCCTTTTTCATTAAGCTCTTTAACTTCTTTAGCAACGGCTTTAAATTTGCCGGTTTCAGTTTTATAAATTTTATCAGACATATCCCGCCTAATCGCCGGCTTATTAGTTGGAACAGAGACAACGTCAATATTATAAACTTTATGAAATTCCTCAGCCGATGTTCTCGCCGTTCCAGTCATGCCAGCCAATTTTTTATACAAGCGGAAATAATTTTGAAAGGTAATAGTTGCTAAAGTCCTCGATTCTTTTTGGACATTCACGCCCTCTTTGGCTTCAACTGCCTGATGAAGACCTTCCGACCAACGCCGACCCGGCATTAACCGGCCGGTAAATTCATCAACAATTATTACTTCTCCGTCTTTAACAACGTAGTCCCTATCTCTTTTAAATAATACAATGGCCTTCAGGGCTTGCTCCATATGATGAACATATCTGACCTCGCCCTGGTCATAGATATTTGAAAGACCAAGGGCTTTTTCTACTTTTTCAATCCCAGCTTCGGTTATAGAAACTGCTTTAAGTTTTTCATCAACATTGTAATCTTTATTTTCGACAAAACGCGGCACTATCTTTGAGAAAGTTTGATAAAGATTTCCTGAATCGCTGTCCGGAGCGGAAATAATAAGCGGGGTTCTGGCCTCATCTATTAAAATAGAATCGACTTCATCAACAATGGCAAAACTAAATTCACCTTGACGTTGAGACATATTCTCTTTTGCATACGCCATATTGTCCCGTAAATAATCGAATCCATATTCATTGTTCGTGCCATAGGTTATATCAACCGAGTATGCTTCTTTCTTCGTCACCGGCCGTAAAAATTCATAAACAACGTGAAAACTTCCAAGCGTATCTCTTTCTTTATCAAGTTCGTCGTCTTTCTTCTGCTTGTCCTCCGAAGCTTTAGCGAAGGAGGAATGAATAGCATCGTAGATATAACTCTGGTCATGATTAATACATCCAATAGTTAACCCTAGTGCATTATAAATCTGCCCCATCCAGGCCGCATCGCGACGAGCTAAATAGTCGTTTACCGTAACAATATGAACTCCTTTACCAGTTAAAGCATTAAGATAGGCCGATAAAGTAGCCACCAGAGTTTTTCCTTCTCCGGTTCTCATCTCGGCAATTTTGCCTTGATGCAAAACGATCCCTCCCATTAATTGAACATCAAAATGCCTCTGACCAAGAGTTCTTTTTGAAGCCTCGCGAACTGCCGCAAAGGCTTCAGGCAGAATATCATCCAAATTCAACGGCTCATCGTGTGAGCCGTTAAGCCGTTGCTTAAATTCGGCCGTCTTGGCCTTGAGTTCCTCATCGCTAAAACCTTGGAATTCTTTTTCCAGCTCATTTATCTTCTCAACAATCGGCTCAAGCGACTTAACATACCGTTCATTTGCATCACCGAAGATTGTATTTAGAAAAGACATGGTTTTGTTATTTTATCACTGTTTCTTGTTTTATTAAAGTCAATCACTACAAAAGTAACCTCTCATACTCTAGGCTCAAAGACTATACCCAGACTCGGACCAGGTGTCGGCCGGCTCCAGCGGCCGACCGCACCCTAAGTGCTCGGCATTTTGAAGAACCAAGCCAAAATGCCTCCGCAATTTCCTCCCTAGGGTATAGTCTTTGAGCTGAAGGCGGCTACAATTCAGCTATTACTGCTGTCCAATGAGTACAGGGAACCCCACACACTCCATTTTGCAGACCGTCTTTTTTCGAGGCTAACATAATGCCGGAATTTACCTCAATTCGGTTATTTAACAAATTTGAGGGGAGCCAAGTCTGACTTGGCGACAAGGCTCAAATTTGTTAACCGAATTGAGGTAAATTCAGGCATTTGTCCGAAGAAATAAAGTAGGTCGAAAAATGGAGTGTGAGGGGTACGAAAACTTTGACAAAATATGATAATTAGGTTATAAATAATATATCTCGGAACCGTATTTAGGGGGGATAGCGCAAAATGAGTAAAAGAACCGGAATGGCTAGAAAGATAATTGGCGCTTTTATTGTCATGATGGTTATCGTACTGTTCTTTTCTATCAAGGGCAGGCCACAATCAATCAAGTTTATAGTTGAAAAAACTGATCCGGAAGCCCAAACAGAAACCACCAATATCAGGGCCATTCGCACCGATAAAGATGGGGTGATTGAATTCACGGCTGATAAGTCGTTTGCTTACCCCGACAACCAGCCCCTAAAAATGATCAACGTCTACGCTATTGTTAGTCCCAACGACAAAGAACATACTGATAAAATTAGTATTGAAGCAGAAGAAATGAGGATTTATGAAAAGTCGGGTGAACAACCAGAACGAATAGAGTGGTCGGGCTTAGTCAAAGTAGTATCAAAAAATAGATTAATAATCGCAGATAAGCTAATATATATTCCGATTGAGAAAAAGTACTACTTCATTGGCAGTCCAGTCAAGGTCATTGAGTCCTGTCGCGAAACTACAGCAGAAGAAGTAGTTGTAAATAAATCCGATAATACCATAGTATTCAGGGGTAAAAATCTTAGAACATTCTCCACCCTTAAAGAAAACTGCGAAGATAAGAATCAAAAAGAGGTCTCGACGACCTCTTTTTCTATGTATCAATCCGTCTCGAAAGGTCTCTCTTTTTATCTTTAAACTTTTTAATTTCTCCCTGGAGCTCATTCCTTACATCAACAATCGCGTTTCGTAAATCTTCATGCTGGCAGGTTGCCCGCAACAACTTGCCCCCTATTTTTAAATTAACTTCGGCGTAATATATCCGTCCGGAACGGTGATGCTTTGAAGGCAAGCCGATCTCGACCCTGGCCTCAATCGGTCCTTGCCCGACAAACCTCTCTAATCCGCCGATCTTGTCCTCAACAAAAATCTTCAATGGCTCATCTAATTTTATATTTCTCCCATATAATTCTATTTTCATATTATCTTATTATATCCTCTCCCGTCTTATAGTAGTTTACCTCTAAATCATTAATTGTAAATATGGCTCCCCAGTCACGGCCGGAAGCATCCCATTGTTGAGGAGTTATGTTCAGCCAATGCTTTGATCCCTCCGGCCAAACGGCATACACCTTCTCGTCATTCAGATACTTAATATAGTTGGAAGTCGTGTAAGAATTAAAAACTTCCAGTTCAATTTCGATTGCATTGGCCACATTTAAGTGGCCGTATAGGGAAATTACTCCCGGCATCAGATACCTCTTATATTTCCCCCAGATAACATATATCTCTTTTTCTCCCCTCTTTCGAATTAAAGAGCCGTCCTTTATTATACTTGCCTCGGCCTTTTTAGTCTCAACGATTGACGCCCTTACCGATAAGAGGCCTGCTTGTTCAGAAGCCCCAAAATCTGAAACCTTAGTTCCTTTTGTCGTCATGACAACAACCCTATTCAAACCATCAGAAGAATTAAGAATATTAGCCACAGCCTTGCCACCGACAAATTCTATTCTTCCCAGCTGAACTGAACCGGTATTAAAGAAAGCCATATAAGACGCATAGAATTTTTCATTAAAATTACCCTTCAAATCGAGCCTGATGCTGTTTGAAATATTCCCCCCAAGATTACCCAAGTTAAATTCAAACCATACCGGCTGCCAATCGGTTATGGCTTGAGCAAGAGAATATTCTTTAAAAGATTCAGATAAAAATACTTTCTGTTGAGGAGCTACCTTAATTTTTTTTAAATCAAACCGCAGATAACCCAGCTTGCTCTCTCGAGAAGAATCATTAAAATACGCCGCCGCCATCCAATTCATAAAAATATCAACAAATCTTTCGTAAACTCCCTTCGACTGAAAATACTGATTCAAGGAATCTATGCCGATCAGTGAACTGTGGATAGTATCGGTCAATATAGCCGTGCCATACTGCTCAACTAAATATTCCCCAAACAAAGTAACCATAGCATAATCAAAAGTCTTATTCGGCCATTCAGTTAAACTATCCGACGGACTTTCCAAAAATTCAGCAACCCGCCTTTCAAGATTAGACTTGGCATAAGTATTATTATATCCGACATGACTGACCGAGTATTCTGATCTTAACTCATTTAACCAAACTTCTTCGGGAATATTCCGGGTTAAATCTTTTTGATTAAAAGAAATAAGATGCTGAAACTCATGGGCAAGAAATGTTTTTGCCAAACCCACATCACCGAGAACCGTC
Organism: Candidatus Yanofskybacteria bacterium RIFCSPHIGHO2_01_FULL_39_8b; assembly: GCA_001794015.1. Taxonomy (GTDB): domain Bacteria; phylum Patescibacteriota; class Minisyncoccia; order 2-02-FULL-40-12; family GWA2-44-9; genus 2-01-FULL-39-28. The sequence goes on along the minus strand of MGIZ01000064.1, from coordinate 13,095 downwards.
TCAACATTTACCACCACCATTTCTCTTTGATTTGATTTTTCAGCCTGCTGACGCAAATAGCCGTTTGAGGTATCAAAATATCCGCCATTATTTTCAACTAATTCTTCAAAAAGTATGGTTAATTTGGGATCGCCGTCAACTCCTGGATTAGGCTCCGAGCCCCATAGCTGAACTTCTTTTAAATAAATATTGTTTTCAAACTCATTGGCCAAGGAAAGCATATTATTCACTAATATGGCCCGCGAAGAAGAATTCAGAGTATTCCAATAATTATCCTCCACGTAAAGATATAATTTTCCGGTTATCTGCTTGAGAGTAGCCGATAACTGGGTTCTCTCATATTTATCAAATTTCTGATTTACAAAAAAAGTATGTTGTAAACCAAGAGTATCGGCCCAGATAAAATAATAAGGGATTAGAAATAAAAATATCGCCAGAAAAACTAGGCGATAACTTTTCTTGCCCATAATATATAATTCGTGATTCGTGATTCGTGATTCGTGATTCACAATACCACTAATTATATCATTTTTTTCAGCCAATCTTCCAACATAACCCAAGGCTCCCAGCCAAGAAGTTTCTTGGCTTTTGAAATATCGGCCAAAGTAACTTGGGTCTCGCCAAGGCGAAGAGGAATATAAACATGATTTGGATCAATCAGTTTGGCCACCTGATTAACCGAATAATTCTGACCGGAACCGATATTGATCAAATGGCCTACCGCCTTCTTTGATTTCATGGCCATTATATTCGCCCGAACCACATCTTTTACATAAGTAAAATCTCTTCTTTGATTGCCGTCACCAACAATAGTAAGCGGTTTTCTTTGTTTATTTTGTTTCAAGAATATTCCAATAACGGTAGAATAGGCGCCCTCAATCGACTGCCTTTCGCCATAAACATTAAAATATCTCAAGCAAACAATCGGCAGACCATAAAGTACGTGAAAAAGATGGCACATTTCTTCACCCATGTATTTAAATAAAGCATAAGGATTTTTTACATTGACAATCATTTCTTCTTTGAGGGGCAGAGTTTTTTGATCGCCATAGGCGGAAGATGAGGCTGAATAAACTAACTTTGGAACTTTGTTTTCTTTTGCCGCTAATAAAACATTAAATGTTCCCAAAACATTATTATCAAAGGAATCGGCTGGATTAATGATCGAGGGCTGAATACGCGGTTGAGCCGCCAGATGAAAAACGCAATCAACTCCCTTAAAAATAGGTTTTATCGCCTTATAATCCCGAATATCTTTTTTATAAAATCTAGCTTTCGGATTCAAATATTCTTTCTTGCCTAGAGATAAATTATCAATAACCAAAATCCGATGGCCTAAACGCACCAGTTCGTCAACTAAATTTGATCCGATAAATCCAGCCCCGCCGGTAACAAGTAGTTTCATTTACAAATTTGAAATTCGAATATCGAAATACGAAACAATCTTCGGATTTATCCCCTTATTTTTTTTCTCTTCTGTACGATTATTTCCTTATCGTGTTTCGCCACATCTTCCATTGTTAATCCCTGTGATTCAATGAGAGTTTTATTATAATCGCGGACTGCCTTTAAAACCGCGATACCGCCCTGTAAAATTTTAAGATGATCCTTGTCCAGAAGTTTTTTCTTTACGGCATCTTTTTCAAGGGTTTCTCCGAAAGCAATGAAAGCATTCATATCTTTCGGAAAACAGTAACCTCCGGCGCCGCAAT
>MGIZ01000064.1:8584-11370 GCA_001794015.1 Candidatus Yanofskybacteria bacterium RIFCSPHIGHO2_01_FULL_39_8b | reverse complement strand
GACATTAAGCCAAGAGGGACCGATTCTCAAATCAGCGCCTATCAATTCTTTTATATTCTCATAATCAACTTTCACTCCTTGAACCTTGCCCAAGGCATAACAAAAATCAGCCAGAACATTCCCATATATTACCTTTAAATATCCGAAGACATTGGAGGCATATTTTCCTAATTCAGCTTCAGTGGCATTAACTGATTTTTTTGAATAGTCAGATGTCCAAGGACGGATAAAATGCTTTTTAGGAAGAAGATTAAGAACTTCAACGGCGTCACTAATGCTTTTTGCTGTATGGCCGACAATCTGTCTGTCGGGTGAAAGAAAATCCTCCCAAGCCTGCGATTCAGTCAAAAATTCAGGATTAAAAATAAGTCTTTTCTTGGGAAATCTACCCTGAAGCTTCTCCACTGTGCCAGGAGTAATGGTTGACTTAACGACAATAATTTTGCCGTCTTTTAAGCCGGCCACAGCCGATTCAACAATCGAAGTATTACAGCTTCCGTCAGGATTTGATGGCGTCGGCACGGAAACAAAAATGACATCTGCCCTATCCACGTCATCGGCATATCCCTTTTTATGATCAACATCATAACAAAATAAATCCAAGCCTCTTTTATAGCCGTTTTTCTCCTCAAACCAGCGGCGAATCGGTTCGCCAACCATGCCCAAACCGATTATGCCTATTTTTATTTTTTGATTATCCTTCATATATAGGAGGATGATATCAGCTATGATTAAAAAAATAAACTAGACAAAAACATAATTTATTGTTATGATTATGCCATAAAATATGAAGAAAATGAGTCTTTTTTTATTGGATATTGCAGCTCTATATGGCTCCCTTGCGGCTACTCTTTTCGTCAGATATCCAAACAGCTTCGGCGAACAATATGCGAACCATCTTTCGCCGTTTTTATTTATTTTCGGACTGTGGCTCCTTGTTTTTTACATTACAAATCTTTATGACTTCGGATTCCTAAGAAACAACCTGGATTTTTACTCCGGACTGTTCCGGGCCATAATTACCGCTTCGGTAATATCTGTCCTGTTTTTTTATCTTATACCAATATTTAAAATCACTCCAAAAACAAATCTAGTCGTATTTATAGGGTTTTCGGCAGGGATAGTTACCAGCATAAGAACTATTTTCAATCAGGCTAACGCCAAAGGGTTTAAAAAATCTTTGCTTATTGTAGGTGTTAACAACCAGTCGCTTGAACTTGCCAAATTTGTGGAAGAAAATCCCCAGCTCGGCTATGAATTAAAATATATTCTCGATCTTGCTAAAGAAGGAATAAAAAACGCCGATCAGATAATTAAAAACGATAAAATAAACACGGTCATAATTTCGCCGGAAACATATCAAGCCCCCCAGATAATAGACACCTTCTACCGCTCCATTGAAAATAAAATAACCTTCCGCAACCTTTCTTCATTTTATGAACAACTGACAAACAAAGTACCGCTGGGAGCAATAAATCAAATCTGGTTTTTGGAAAACTTGAGCGAAGGAAGTAAAAAAACATATGAAGAAATGAAAAGATTTTTTGATATTGTTTTCGCCGCTATTTTAGGAATAATTGTCTTGTCGTTTATTCCACTTATCGGCCTGACAATTAAAACAAGTTCTCGCGGTTCGGTATTTTATCGCCAAAAAAGAGTTGGCCAAAATGGAAAAACTTTTGAGATAATCAAATTTCGAACTATGAAAGCTGACGCCGAAAAAGAAACTGGCGCGGTTTGGGCTCAAGAGAATGACCCGCGAATTACTTGGCTTGGTAAAATATTGCGCAAAACTAGAATTGATGAACTGCCTCAGCTCTGGAATATTTTAAAAGGAGAAATGTCTTTTGTTGGTCCCCGAGCTGAAAGACCGGAATTCCACGATAAACTAAAAAAGGATGTGCCATTTTATGAAGAACGCTATATTATCAAACCTGGTCTTTCCGGCTGGGCCCAAATTAACTACCGCTACGGTTCATCCATAACCGACGCCGCCGAAAAACTTCAATACGATTTATACTACATAAAAAACCGCTCCCTCGTCCTCGATCTGGGCATTATTCTCAAAACAATAAACATTTCTCTCCGCCAAGCCGGGAGATAAAGCTTTGCAGATAAAAAAATTCCGCGGAATGCGGAATTGGATATAGGTGCTACTTTTTTAATATTCTAAAATTTTTCTGATTGCAGTAACCAGTTTTTCAGTTGTCGGAAGGTGAGCTTCTTCCAGTGTCTTAGCAAAAGGAACGGGAGTATCGGCTCCGGCCACCAATATAACCGGCCCATCAAGATATTCAAAACAATTTTGCTGAATATCGGCAACAATGGTCTGGCCAAAACACCCGGTTCGCGGAGCTTCGCAAGTGACTAAAGCTTTACTGGTTTTAATTACTGAATTAAAAATACATTCTTTGTCATACGGCACTATGGTTCTTAAATCTATTATCTCAATCGAGGCACTAGTTTCTTTTTCTATTTGCTGAATAGCCTTTAATACCCTGAATACTTGGGAACCGTAGCTTACAATCGTTAAACCCCTTCCCTCTTTTAGAATTCTGGCTTTGCCAATAGGAACAACATAATCATCATCCGGCATCGGCGTATTAAGTTCCGGAGAAAGCTGTTCAGGATTAATCCGATAGTAGCCCTTATACTCAAGATACAAAATGGGATTTTGATCACGAACAGCAGCCTTGAATAAGCCCTTAGCATCAAAAGAGGTAATTGGCGCCACAATTTTCAAACCCGGTGTTGAAGCAAACCAGGATTCCGGATTGACACTATGA
>MGIZ01000064.1:5377-8570 GCA_001794015.1 Candidatus Yanofskybacteria bacterium RIFCSPHIGHO2_01_FULL_39_8b | reverse complement strand
GACGTCCATCCCGAAGGCAAACGAAAAACTATCGGCAACGACCCGAAACCGCGGGCCGTTTGAGTGGCCGCAAAATTAACGATCATCTTGAATGCTTCAGAGGCAAAATCAGCAAACTGAAATTCAACAATCGGTATCAGACCTTCAAAAGCGGAACCAATAGCTAATCCGACAAAACCGGCTTCAGCCAGCGGAGCGTCAATCACCCTTTTTCGGTTCAGTGTTTTAATTTGATTCCAAGACTCCGGCCATTTTATTCCGTCAAAATATTCCGATAACCTTTCGGTAATCTTAAAGGCTCCGCCTGATATCCCGACATCTTCCCCGATAATATAAACATTCGGATCACGATCCATTTCTTCTTTTATGGCTTCGCTTATCGCCGTATGATATTTAATAAGTCTGCCTTCTTGAGGAGGAGTAGCCAGTTGGTTTTCACGTTCCGACGATTCGATAAAAACCCGACTTCCTATATTGTCAGACGAAGGCGGACTGCTTTTTTCTACTTTTAGGGCGGCATCTAGCACTTCAGAAGTAACTTTTTTTTCCACACTCTCAATTTCCTTTGTAGAAAAAATTGCCCCGTTAACAAGGAAGGATTTATAAGTTTTTATCGGATCTTTTTCTGTCCATGTTTTTAATTGTTCTTCGGGAACATAAGTCATAAAAGGATCAGCAAGCGAATGGCCCTTCATCCGCATTGATACGGCCTCAATAATAGTAATTTTATTTTCTTTATACGCCCGCCTCAAAGCTTCTTTAACCGTTCCATACACGGTAATAACATTAGTGCCGTCAATCCAAAAACCTTCAACTTTTCTTCCATAGCCATAAGACCTCAAAGCAAGAGTCGGACAGCGGTACTGAAGCTGAATCGGAGTGCCGAATCCCCATTGATTATTTTCTATTACTAAAACAAGGGGTAATTCAAAAACCGAAGCGATATTCAAAGCTTCGTGAATGTCACCTGAACTTGTAGCCGCATCACCGGAAAAAACCAACGCAGCGCCCTTGATGCCTTTATATTTCATAGCAAAAGTGCAACCGATAACAACCGGCGCCATTGTTCCTAAATGACTGATAAAGTCGACAATCTTTAATTTTCGACTGCCGAAGTGAAGACTCGAGTCCCAACCTTTAGTCGGACTATCGGCCTTACCGCAAGCTTGGGCAAGAAGTTCATAAACAGAAATTCCCCTGACTAAAAACGCTCCCAAATCACGGATCGCCGGAGCAAACCAGTCATTTTCTCCCAAAGCATAACCGGCGCCGACAGCTGTGGCCTCATTACCATTACATTGCAAGTGCTTACCCATAGCCAATCCTTTTCTCATAAATTTTTCTATTTCCTCATCCGTCTTGCGGGCAAGAAACATATAGCGGTATAAGTCTAATAATTGGGATTGATTGGCGCCTAAGCTGCTTATAGTTGGCGGATCCTTCCAAGACATACCATCGGCTGAAACATGAAGAGATCTGAAATTTAAACCGGACACAAGATCAATATTTTCAATTTCTCGATAAATATCGGCAAAATCTTTGTTCATTTATTAATTCGCTTTTAAAGTTTCTGGACATGATAATACACTATTTTTAACTTTTGTGAAGAGGCGTGTTTGTAAAGAATAATGTAAGCTGTAGATTATAAACTATCTATGGCTATATGAATACCGATAAAGGACAATTGAATCTACCGGCGTCTAAACTGCCTCATATAAAGAAGAAACGAGAAGATTTCAGAGCTTCCTTGCATTGGCGGGCTTTTAGGATACTTTCCGAATTTATAGATGGTTGGCAATTTCTGCCTGATTTTAAGAAAACGGTATCCTTCTTTGGCTCGGCCCAATTTCCAGAAGGAAATAAATGGTATGAAGAAGCTCGTAAGCTTGGAAAAATAGTGGCCGGAGCCGGATTTGCAGTAGTAACCGGGGGAGGCCCCGGTATTATGGAGGCCGGCAACAGGGGCGCGCTTGAAGGTAACGGTCAATCAGTCGGTTTAAATATCAAGCTTGAGTCAAAGCAGAGAATAAATCCCTATGTTCAGGAAAGCACCGCATTTCACTATTTCTTTATCAGAAAGGTTATGCTTTCTTTTGCCGCCCGGGCATATGTATTTTTTCCAGGAGGATATGGAACATTGGATGAAGTTTTTGAACTCTTAACCCTTATTCAGACAAAAAAAATATCAGAAAAAATTCCGGTCATATTGGTAGGCAAAGAATTTTGGGAACCGGTGGATAAATGGCTGCAAGATCAGGTTTGCGGAAAGTATCAAGCCGTTGAAAGAGAAGACCTCAAAATCTATAAGATTGTAGACTCGGCCGAAGAAGCCTTTGAGTTTATTAAGGACGCTCCCCCTCGAGAAGATTGGTACTACTGATTGGGTTTGACTTATAACTACAATAGTAATATTATTTTAAAAAAATAAGTTATTTAAAAATGGCTTAAAAATGTGGCTTCGTAAGCTCAAGAGAATGTTGGACGAGGTTCCCCGGGAATTTTTAGAGCCTAAATACTTGGAAGAGCCTCCGCCTTCAGATCAAAAGCCCCTTGGTCAATTAAATGAAGAAGAGAAAAGATTGTGGGGAGTTGTCCGTTGGCTTGAAAACAAAATTAATCTTGAAGAAAATGCCCATCAGACTCTTCACAATTATCCGAATCATAATTCCAAAGATTGTTTGAACTACACGATTAACCGGTATCTTTCCGGAGTCAATCTGGACTATGTATATGGTATTCTCGTTCTTTCTTTAAAAGAACGGCTGGTCTTACCTGAATGTCAATTTTTTATTCATGGAAATGATATTTATTCTTTCCCGGACAGGGCAATAAATGAAATGAGGTTGCAATTTGAAGATCAAAAAATGATTGGGGATGAAGCTCAAGACCATATTTTTAACGACCTATTTTCTCCGGTTGATCGAAATAAAATGCACTAATAACTCGCCCCGCTCTTTTTTTAAATTTTTTAAAAAGCGGGGTATTTTTTTTATTCACCGATTATAAAAAGCGGTTTATAAACACTTCAAAAAACTGATACCGATAGAAATATATTATCAATTGATTGTGAAAGGCCGTAAATCGGCCCACTGCCAACAGCACTCCCAGAAATATCAGAAATATGCCGGCAATTTTGTTTATTGCTTCGAGCATCTTTCCCCATTGAGCTGAGCTCGATGCACTTCTAAAAGTT
>MGIZ01000064.1:0-5371 GCA_001794015.1 Candidatus Yanofskybacteria bacterium RIFCSPHIGHO2_01_FULL_39_8b | reverse complement strand
TGTTCCCTCAATAACCGTTCCCGTTGTCGAAGCAAGCAAAAGCACTGAACCCAGAAGCGGACCAACGCAAGGCGACCAGCCAAGAGCAAACAAAGCGCCTAGAAAGAATGAGTTGATAAGTGATGCGCTATTAAATACTTGAGAAGCCCGAATCTGCCTCCCTTGACTCAAAAATGGAAATTGCAACCATCCCATAAGCATTAAACCAAATAGTACAATAAAAACTCCTCCAATTCTCTGAAGCCAGTCTTTTAAACCAAGGGCTTGGGTCAAGAAGGTAAACGAAACGCCAAACAGTATAAAAACGAGCGAGAAGCCTAAAACATAGAAAATGGCATTTCTGAATATTCGCCAGCGATAAAGAGTCAAGTCCCCCGCAGATAAGGAACCTGAACCCTTTACTCCGGAAATAATACCCAAAAAGGCCGGCACTAACGGCAAGGTGCACGGTGCAAAAAAAGTAAAAATTCCGGCAATAAAAGAAGAAATTGTAAGCCCAATATTAAATTCTGGCATTAGTGCATTGCTATTACCCTCTGGTCATTTACAGACCGCTTGGCCGGCCCAGCGAGCCGGCCAGCTCTGTCTCAATCTTGCTCTCATATTATTATTTATCAAAAAATTTCTTATAAACAAATTTGCCAAATTCAATGGCCAGAATGTTGAATATACCAACCAACCCAACGCCTATCGCCCAAAACAAGGATAGAGATACGGTTCCCAGTATCTTTTGTAAAAATGGCAGATAAACCGCAGATAATGTCAGTCCTATTCCCATTGTTACTCCGCCGAATAAATATAGATTTGAAAATGGATTATATCTAAAAATGCTTTTATCCAGACTCCTTAATGAAAAGGAGGCCAACAGGGTATAGGTGCCAAAACTGGCAAAAATAAAAGTCCGAACCACCTCCGGCTGAAAACCGCGCTTAAGAAGAGAGTGATACAGCAAAAACAGAAAAACGCTAGTCGTTGCTCCAATAGCTAAAAGCAAAAATTTAATCTGCCCGTCAAACAGGTTGGCCGAAGATTTTTTGGGATATTTTCCAATATCATCTACGCCTTTTTCAAAAGCAAAAGCAATCGCCGGAAAACTATCCGAGAAAAAATTAACAAATAATATCTGAATGGCGCTTATGGGAAGAGTGAGCCCGGCAAAAATAGATCCGCCAATTAAAAAAAGTTCATCTAAAGAATTTGATAAAAGATAGACGATTACTTTGCGGATATTATCAAATATTCTCCGCCCCTGTTCAATCGCCACAACAATAGTTTCATAATTATTATCCAAGATGACTAGGTCAGCTGCGCTTTTTGTAACTTCCGTTCCGGACCCAAGAGCAATGCCAATATTAGCTTCATCCAAAGCCGGAGCATCATTAACGCCGTCGCCGGTCATAGCCACAATATAGCCTTTTTCCTTGTACATTTTAGCTATTTTTACCTTTTGTTCCGGCGTAACCCTGGCATAAACAGTTGTTTTGTCAGCCCGGGAATAAAATTCATCTTTATCTAAATGATTAAGATCATCGCCGGTAAGCACCGCTCCCTTGCCGTCAATCAAACCAAGCTCACGGGCAACAGCTTCGGCCGTACCCTTGTGGTCTCCGGTAACAATTATCGTTTTAACTCCGGCCTCGGATATTCTTTGCATTGATTCAAACACGCCGGGACGAAGCGGATCGCGAAAAGTAATAAGCCCGTCAAAATTTAAACTATGAAAATCATATTCTTTCAAGCTCTTGTAATTATCCGGTGCCGGTTCGGTTGATACAACGCCCAAAACTCTTTCTCCCGAAAAAGCCCTTTCATCTATTTCTTTAATAATTTCATTTTTTTCTTCTTCCGAAAGGCTTGTTTTATGAATCAATATCTCCGGCGCTCCGAGAAGCATCATCCTTCGGCTTGAATTATGGGCATGAACTGAAGCGGCAAATTTCCTATCAGAACTGAAGGCCAATCTGTCAAAAACTGGATTTTCTTTTAAAATTCTGTCAACAAAAATTCCTTTCTGGACAGCACCCCTTACTAAAGCTACTTCCATAATATTACCGAACATCCTCCATTTGGATGGTTCCTCGTTGGGATTTTCAATTACAACATCAACTGTCGTCAGCGCTTCAATTAAAAGATTGTTAACCTGTTCCGAAGAAGAACCCCGATAAGGAATAAGACCGGTCAGTTCCATTTTTGCTTCGGTTAGAGTTCCGGTCTTATCTGTTAATATCAAACTGGTTGAACCAAGCGTTTCGGCGGCCAAAAGCCGTCTGACTATCCCCTTTCTTTTGGCTAAATGTTCAACTCCCACCGCCATAATAACCGTAAGAGCGATTGGCAAACCTTCGGGTACGGCCGAAACGGCAACGGCCACCGCAATTAGAAACATTTCCAACGTATTATATTTAAGATAAATCCCAAAACTGAAAAGACCGATAGTCATGATTAGTAGTATCAATCCCGACCAAAACGAAAAATGAGCTATGGCTATTTGAAGGGGAGTTTTTGATTCATTCTTTTTTTCTAAAAGAGCGGTTATCTTGCCGAATTCCGTATTCATACCGGTCGCCGTAATAACTACATCGGCAAATCCACCTACCGCCAGAGTTCTTCCAAAAACCATTGACGAGCGATCGGCAACTGAAGCCGGTGTTTCAACCGGATCGGCTTTTTTCTCAACCGGAATTGATTCCCCGGTCAAAACTGATTCATCAACTTCAAAATTATTGGCAAAAATTATCCGGCCGTCAGCAGACACCTTATCTCCCAGACTTACCCTGATAATATCGCCGGGAACAAGCCGCACGGCATCAATAATATTCTCTCCGCCTTCCCGCCTTATTCTTGTCCTTGTTTTAACGTAAGATTTTAAGAGTTCGAGAACATTCTCGGCTTTTGCTTCCTGGTAAAAACCCAGTATAACATTGACTAATACCGCTCCTAAAATTACTCCGGTATCGAGCCAATCTTTCAAGAAAAAAGTTACCGTACCGGCAACAATAAGTATAAAAATGAGAGGGCTTTTGAATTGATTTAGAAAAAGCCTAAGCCAGGACAAACCCATACCATCCCTGATTTCGTTCAGGCCAAAAAGACCGATTCTTCTGCCAACTTCTTCTTCGGATAATCCTTCCATGCGGGTTTCAAGAGCATGAAGCGTTTCTTCAACTGACATTGACCAGAAAGGTTGTTTTATAGATTTTGAGTCCAGCATAGTATTATTATATCGTATTAAAAACAAGCTGTCGCCAACCCTTTCCTCACTTCAACATTATTACCAAGCTGATATTACTCATCAATAGTGCTTATAAAAAATGCAATTGCATTTTTTATAAGCACTATTGCGCTATTGCGCTATTGCTGAACCCTGGCTTTATTTTTATTTAAAATTTTACATCTAAAGTCTTTTAGAAATTGTTGAGATAAAAAGCCTCGGTTGGAATGAACCAGACGAGGTTTGTCATTATGTCTAATTAAATCTATATCGGTCAAATCAAAACATAAAAAGAGGTTGAACTCTTTTTATGTTTTGATCATTTTTTAGATTTAGACGGTAACTTGTGAGGCGGCAACTTGTGATATTTTAATTCAAATTCAACTTTTTCTCCGGTCTTTTTAACCCAACCAACTCCTCTAAGCAGATCTTCTGGGGTTTTATATTTATCTTTCGCTTTAGTCAAAAGCTCTTTCTCTGCGGGGGTCATCCCGAAAAACTCCCCTTCTTGTTTCGGCCGATGATTTTGCTCCGGATCTTTATTTTCTTTAAAAGATTCTGAAAACATATTATACTCTTAGATTTTATACTCTTTGATTGCTTTTAACTTGCGGCCGGTTTTCTCTTCAGAAACTGGCTGATAGTCCAACCGCCGATCAGTCCGGCAATTATTCCAAATAAAATAGGTGATCAGTTAGTTTGTCCCTGATAACCATCATTAAATGCGGGGTTATTTTAAATTTAATTGATTGATATCGGTATTTATGTTTGAGCCGTCTGCCATTGGAGTTTAAACTTTATTTATGGGTATCTTAACATAGAAGGTCGTTCCCAGTCCAGCTCCCGACTCGAACCAGACATTCCAGCCGAAGCTATCGCAAATCGTCTTAACAATGAATAGCCCCAGGCCGGTTCCGCTTTTTTTATATTCTTTGGCAAGATCAGACCTGAAAAGTTTGGAAAATATTTTAGGCTTGTCTCCTTCAGTTATTTCGGGACCATTATTATAGGAAGAAAACAATAACCCATCCTTTGTTTTAGCGATCTTTACTTCAACTTCACCCTTGTCTTTATCCGCATATTCAGCCGCATTGTATATAAGATTAGAGAATACCTGGGTAGCCATCGATTTGTTAGTCGATATGAACAGACCCTCGCCTTCTGTGTAGAAGTTTAATTTAACCTTGGGATTGCGGTTTTGAACTTCTCCAAGGATCATCTGTATTTCGGACTTGAAATCAAATTTTTCTTTGGTCAGATTGTTCTTTCCAGCCCGCGATAACATCAGCAGATCTTCGACAAAACTGGAAAGACCTTTGTTCTGCTGGTAAATATTCTTAATTTTTTCCTTATCTTCTTCGGTAAGATTAGTGCTTTTTGACAGCCATTCGATCAACCAGCTTATGGTAATGAGCGGGTTGCGAAGCTGGTGGCCTATAATCGACACAAACTCATCCCGAAACTGTTCTTTTTGTTTTTTCTCGGTAACCTCTGCCGCAATGGCCATAAAAAATTTAATTTCTCCATATTCGTCTAAAATCGGAGTTATGTGGCTCTCCTGCCAGTATTTGACTCCATTTTTTTTGACATTTTCAAGCTCGCCGCTAAATGGTTTTTTCTCGGTTTTTATAATATACCAAAGCTTTTCATAAAAATTATTAGTCATGTGCCCGCCCCACAATTCACTGGGGTTTTTGCCTATTGTGTCATCAAAAGAATAGCCGGTCATAAGCTCCCAGGCTTTATTGATAAAAATTATCTTGGCATCAGGAGAAGTGATTAAAATGCTTTGGCTTGATGATCCAACCGCTGATTGCAAAAGAGCCGTTCTTTCTTCCAACAGTTTATAGCGAAAAAAAAAGATTGAGACCGTTAGCTACGGCCGAAATAAACTTGACGAATCCCTCATCTTTACGACTGGCTTTTTGCATAAAAAAAACAATAACGGCAATAACATTGTCGCGATCGTCCAAAACTGGAAATCCAAACGCCGCTCTAATATTGCATTCTTCGGCAAATTTAGCCCTTAAGAAGGTTGAGATGGACATTTTGGAAACGTCGTTTTCCCATTCCGGTTTCTTAGACAACCAAATCCGGCCGGGCATTCCTTCGCCAAGAGTAAATATAAAACCGCGGCTATAATTAATAAATTTTTCCAGT
>MGIZ01000063.1 GCA_001794015.1 Candidatus Yanofskybacteria bacterium RIFCSPHIGHO2_01_FULL_39_8b | reverse complement strand
GCGAGGAAGAAATAGTTCCAAATAAAAATGCCTCTTTCTCTAACAGGCTAATGTCTAATATTTTTGAAGCAATTTTGAAAAAATCCGTTCCAGCTTCTAACTATTTTCAGTTAATTGATGTGGCCGGATTGGCAAAAACGGTCGTCCCGATAAGTATTAGTCGCGAGGGAGCCAGAATAGAAATACCGGAGTTTGCTTTCGATCCACGAGAGGAGGAATTAGCCATAGATCCCGACACGCTTGAACCGTCTAAAACAAAATTTGCCGATATTAACGGCAATTCTCAATAAATCTTACAGGCAAGACCTGGACAGGTCTTGCCTGTAAGATAAAACCGCTTACTTAGAGCGGTTGTTTTATTTTAACGAGCGAGGAGCAAAACACAAAATCAGATTTTGTGTTTTGTCCGAAGGCGATTCCCACCGAAGTTCCTTGGTATGAACCTTCGCCTATCAGCGAAGTTAAAAGGAGTGAATACTCCGATGCTTGCATCGGTATCAATAGATTAAGAATTTATTGATACCTCGCAGCTTGCCGCAGAGAGTATTCATTTGCTTTTTTATTTTTGATATGTTTTAATTTACTTCGTTGTGAATAAAAACACCTATTTTCTAATAATCATTCTTGTCGCTTCTCTTTTTTTGTTTGTTTTTGTTTGGCCGCAAGCAGTCAATAAGGGCGTAGATAAGCTTCGCCAATTTTCAATTTTCAATTTTCAATTTTCAAAGTTGCCAAGTATTCCAGAGAAACCTTTTGTACTAGGATTAGATTTACTAGGCGGAGCCCATTTATTATATGAAGCTGATTTATCGCAAGTGCCCTCAGAAGATGTCAAAAATGCGCTAGAAGGCGTTCGTGATGTTATTGAGCGCAGAGTTAATTTCTTCGGTGTTTCAGAACCGATAGTCCAGGTAAGCGGGAACAATCGGCTCATTATTGAGCTTGCCGGTATAAATGATGTTAATCAAGCGATTCAGATGATCGGCGAAACGCCATTTTTAGAGTTTAAGGAGGAAGTTTCAAATTCTCAAGAGTTGTTGGCAGAATTTCAAAAAAAAGTTGATCTAGGCGCTGTAACCGAATTTGACACCTTGGCTCTCAATGACCAAATTTTTATTTCAACCGGCCTCAACGGCAAGCATGTAAAACGGGCCCAGTTAGTTTTCGATCCTCAAACCGGTCAGCCTCAAGTTAGCCTTGAGCTTAATAATGAAGGCGCCGGATTATTTGCCGGCATTACTAAAAAAAATATCGGTCGGCGAGTGGCTATATATCTTGATGGATTGCCGATCAGTGTTCCGACTGTTCAAACCGAGATATCTAATGGCCAAGCGGTTATTACCGGCCAATTTACGCCGCAGGAAGCCAAGCTTCTGGCGACCCGGCTTAATTCAGGAGCCCTGCCGGTGCCGATTAAATTAATATCCCAGCAGACAGTCGGTGCTTCTTTGGGAAGCGAGTCGCTTAATAAAAGCTTGAAAGCCGGTATTTACGGCCTAATTTTTGTAGCGGTTTTTATGATTGTTTTTTATCGCTTGCCGGGGATGGTTTCAGTAGTGGCTCTTTTAGTTTATGTTTTGATTGTGCTCTCAGTTTATAAATTAATTCCGGTTACTCTTACTCTTGCCGGAATTGCCGGATTTATTCTGTCTCTTGGCATTGCCGTGGACGCTAATGTTCTCATATTTGCCAGAATGAAAGAAGAATTGTCAGCCGGTAAAATGCTTGGCCAATCCGTGAAAGAAGGTTTTTCAAGGGCCTGGCTTTCGATTAGAGATAGTCATGTAACGACCCTTCTTGGCGCAGGAGTATTGTATATTTTTACGACCTCCGTAGTAAAGGGATTTGCTCTGACGTTGGGATTGGGGGTTTTAACCAGTTTATTTACGGCTATTATGGTAACTAGAATTTTGCTTACATCATTCACCGGGCAATGGTTTGAGAGGAAGAAGTGGCTGTTTAGGTAATTAACAACCAACTAACGACTGACAACTAGCGACGAAGATTGCATCTTAAGTCATAAGTCGCATGTCATAAGTCGTAAGTTGTAAGTCGTTTGTTAAGAATATATCCAATTATGTTTTTCGTTTCCGTAGCCCTAACCGTAATAGCGGTTGTCGCTTTTGCCGTTTTTGGCTTGAATCTTGGGGTTGATTTTCGGGGTGGCAGTATTCTAGAGTTAGAATTTACTAATGGGACTCCAGTAGCCGCCGATATCCAGGTATTTCTCCGGGACAAATTTTCCGATAATAATATCAATGTCAGCGAGGTTGGCGACGACCAGATCATATTAAGGTCCGGGGAAATTTCGGAGCAAGGTCATCAGGGTATGTTAAAGAGTCTTCGGGAGAAATATTCTTCAATAACCTTGGAAGAAAAACGCTTTGATTCATTGGGACCGATTATTGGCCAAGAGCTTAAAGATAAAAGCATTAAGGCTGTTTTTGCGGCCCTATTAGTGATAGTAATCTATATTGCTTTTGTTTTCCGCAAGATGTCTGTAATTTTATCTTCCTGGACGATGAGCGTTGCCGCCATGATTGCTCTTGCTCACGATGTCATTATTCCTATTGGTGTTTTTGCGGTACTGGGCCGCTTCTATAATGTTGAAATAAGTGCCGTATTTGTAGCCGCCTTGTTAACCATACTTGGATATTCTGTTTCTGATACGGTAGTCGTATTTGACAGAGTAAGGGAGAATGTTATAAGAAATAGATTGAGAGAAGATTTCGAGGTGGTGGTTCACAAGAGCATTATGCAAACCTTAGCTAGATCCCTTAATACAACCCTTACAACTCTTTTGTCTCTTGTCGCTATTTATCTTTTTGGCGGAGAGAGTTTAAGATATTTTGCTTTAGCTTTGATAATCGGTATATTTCTTGGAGCCTATTCTTCAATTTTTGTTGCCTCGCCGATATTGGTATATTGGTCAAGATGGGCAAAGAAAAAGTAGGTAAAGTTACCAACAAGCTGCTTCTTATTGACGTACTAAATCACTAATGCTATTATATATTTAACTTATTTTCAATGAACTTCCTGGAGGGGAAGCCACATTATAAAAATGTCAAATAACAGCGCTATTACAAAAACAGTCGCTTTGTTGGTAAAGAATCTTTCAACCCGTAACAGGGATATCATATCTCGGCGTTTTGGCTTGAAAATGGGTCGAAAAGAAACCTTGGAATCAATCGGGCAAAGCTATGGGATAACCCGCGAAAGGGTAAGACAAATCGAAGAATTTTCTATAAAACAGCTCTCCAAAGTAGCTATTGATACACCCGATGTCACTAAATATGTTTCTCTGGCTAAAGATATCTTAAATGGTAGTGGCGGCGTTATGCGGGAAACTGACATGTTCAAGGCCTTTAGCGGCAATGATAAAGAAAATGTTATCAATTCCTCTCTGGTTTTTATTCTGACTATTGCCATGGGATATTCCTCTTCGGTAGGCGGACCCATTAGATCTAGAGAGAACGATGCTCTTTATTCTCTCTGGGCACTGGATAAGCAGACGGCTGATTCATTTAAGGCAAATATTTCTGATTTGGTTACTGCCCTCAAGAACAATGAAAAGCCGGTAGGCGAGGGTGAATTGGTATCCTTTGCCGAAAAGAACAGTATTAAGAATCCGCGCAGTATGAGTGTCTTTTTGGGGATTAGCAAAGAATTAGGAAGAAATGTTTTTGGTGAAGTCGGTCTGATTAGCTGGGCGGAAGTAAAACCCAAGGGTGTCCGCGATAAAGCATATTTGGTGCTGAAAAAAGAGAATCAGCCGAAACATTTTTCCGAGATAGCTAAACTTATCAATGTAACGGGCTTTTCAAATAAAAAAGCCAATATTCAGACTGTTCACAATGAACTTATTAAAGATTCTAGATTTGTTTTAGTTGGACGGGGTATGTATGGTTTGTCTGAATGGGGCTACGAGCCGGGAACGGTAAAAGAAGTTTTAGTTAATGTTCTTAAGAAGCATGGCAAACCTCTGGCTAGAGTGGAGCTGGTAGCTAAAGTTTTAAGTTCAAGAATGGTAAAAGAAAATACTATCCTGCTAAATCTCCAAGATTCTAAAGTTTTTTCAAAAAGGGACAACGGCACCTACACACTTAGGAAAGCATAAATTCGAAATTCGAATATCGAAATTCGAAACCCTCTTACGCTAAAGCTTCAGGGGACGCAGCAATATCGATTAGGCCTTGCTGTATCATTCGTAGTTTTAACGAAGGATAGCTTCGGATTTAGGATTTCGTGCTTCGGATTTTACAGAGTTGAACTCTCTTCTTTTAATATTAAATAGTTTCAAAATAGTACTTTCTCTGTTTTTTAGTTTCTGGTGGGTTTGGTTGCCGGTCTTCTTATTTTTTTTCGCCCTCACTACTTACAAAAACTTCATACAACTTCGATATAAACTTTCTCTTAAGTGGATTTTGCTTGAGATAAGGGCCCCAAAAGAAGTTCGTAAAAGTCCGAAAGCGATGGAACAGGTTTTGGCCGGGCTTCATGGCGTGTATTCCTCGGCCCTTAATTTTAAAGACAAATATATAGATGGCAGGGTTTATAACTGGTATTCTTTTGAAATTGTCGGCAAAGGAGGCGAAACGCATTTTTATATCAGAACCATCGATAAATTTAAGAATTTAGTGGAAGCTCAATTATATGCCCAATATCCGGATGCGGAAATTTCTGAAGTCTCGGATTATGTCAACGATATGCCGCTTCATCTGCCCGACGACAAATATGATCTCTGGGGTACGGATTTAATGCTGGCTAAGCCCGATGTTTTTCCGATAAGAACCTATCCTGAATTTGAAGAAAAAGCAGTCGGCGCGGAAGATGTTAAAAGAGTTGATCCCCTGGCTTCATTGTCTGAAATTTGCAGTATGCTTCATACTAATGAGCAAATTTGGATTCAAATACTCGGTGCCCCGATCAATAGCGACTGGGTTAAAAAGGGCCAAGCAGAAATTGATAAAATTATGGGTAAAATACCTGCGCCGTCAAAAAGCAATTTTCTTTCCGATGCGGTTTTTGCTATTGATAGGGCGATAAACGGAACTTCTGCGGTTGTTGAAAAAAGGGAAGAAAAAAGAGCCGATTTAAGCCCCGGTAAGCAGGAAATATTAAAAGCCGTTGAAAAAAGTTGGGATAAGCTAGGCTATGAAGTAATAATCAGGTATTTATATATAGGCCCCAGAGATGATTTTCATTCGGCCCACGCTTATGCCGTTAGCGGATCTTTCAGGCAGTTTGCGTCCCAGAACCTAAACAGTTTTAAGATGAATAAACTAATTCTTACTTATGCCAACGGTCTGTTTAAAAAATCTAAGCTTTTAAAAAGAAAAAAAATAATTTATCAACTTTATCGGGAAAGAAAGCTATTTAGTCCCTATTTAGCTCGCTACACCCTTAACACCGAAGAGCTGGCGACGATTTTTCATTTTCCGGATACGGGCGTGAAGTCGCCATTGTTACCGCGGGTTGAGGCCAAGAAAGGAGAACCGCCGGCGGGGCTACCGATTACGTAAATTAAAAAGTAAAAATGAAAAAGGAAAAAGTTAAATTAAAAACTGGAAATTTAAAATCAGTTTTTAGTTTTTATTTTTCGTTTTTCCTTTTTAAATTTTAGATTTTAATTTGGTTATGGTTGCTATTACTAAAAACAATCAACTGGTAGTATTGGGAGAAACAAACTTTAGAAACCAAAGGTGGCGCTTTGGTATTAAACCGGACGATAGAAGGCGTCATATGTATGTTGTCGGTTCAACCGGTATGGGCAAGAGTGGATTACTAATGAGTATGGCTATTCAAGATATTGAAGCTGGTCGGGGGCTTGCCTTTATAGACCCTCACGGTGATTCAGCCGATGAGCTACTTGATCACATACCAGCTGAAAGGATAAAGGATGTTGTTTACCTTGATCCCGGCGATCTAAGTTACCCGATTGCCTTTAATGTAATGGAGAAGGTTGATTTTGAATTTCGCCATTTGATCACATCCGGTCTTCTGGGGGTTTTTAAAAAGATATTTGGCGTTGAAGCTTGGTCAGGAAGAATGGAGTATATTTTAAATAATACAATTTTAGCCCTCCTTGAATATCCAGACTCAACATTACTCGGTATTAATAAAATGCTCTCCAATAAGGAATATAGAAAAAAAGTTGTTGATAATATAAAAGATCCGATAGTTAAGTCTTTTTGGGTGGATGAGTTTGCAAAATATACGGAGAGATTTGCCGCCGAAGCAACGCCGGCTATTCAAAACAAGATAGGCCAGTTTGTGTCTAATAATTTGATACGTAATATAATCGGTCAGGTTCATTCAACTATTGATGTTAGAAGAATAATGGATGAGGGTAAGATATTTATAGTTAATATATCACGTGGAAAAATAGGCGAGGACGCCTCGCGTTTATTGGGAGCGCTTTTAGTTACCAAGATACAATTAGCAGCAATGTCGAGGGTTGATATCCCAGAATCACAAAGGAGGGATTTTTACCTATACGTTGATGAATTTCAGCATTTTGCGACAGAGTCGTTTGCCAATATCCT
The DNA here is from genome assembly GCA_001794015.1 of Candidatus Yanofskybacteria bacterium RIFCSPHIGHO2_01_FULL_39_8b. Taxonomy (GTDB): domain Bacteria; phylum Patescibacteriota; class Minisyncoccia; order 2-02-FULL-40-12; family GWA2-44-9; genus 2-01-FULL-39-28. The sequence goes on along the minus strand of MGIZ01000063.1, from coordinate 8,785 downwards.
TTCCGAGGCCAGAAAATATCATTTAAGTCTGATAATGGCTCATCAGTATATAAAGCAAATGGAAGAACCGGTTATGGATGCTGTTTTTGGTAATGTCGGAACGATAATTTCTTTCCGGGTTGGCGCTGAAGATGGAGAGTTCTTGGAAAAATGGTTTCAACCCGATTTTATGATGAATGATATTGTCAATCTCGGCAAGTATAATATTTACTTGAAACTTATGATAGATGGCGTATCTTCCAAAGGATTTTCGGCTCAGATGATGCCGCTTATACCAAAACTGGAAAAATCTAATCGTGAAGCAGTGGTCGAGTATTCCAGAAAAACTTATGCTACATCCCGTGAAATAGTAGAAAAAGATATTGCCGAATGGGCGGGAATGACATTTGGGGTGAGCGAGGAACGCCAACCTTCCAGAAATGAGACCGGTCGTGGCCAGGGCTGGCAGTCAAGGCAAGAGGAGTATAGGGGATCGCCGGTGCCGGCTAGAAGGCCGATGACAAATCAAGCTCCTCAACAATTTAAAAATGAAAACTATTCGCCTCGTCGGGAAGAATCAAGACCTCGACAGTTTGCTCCTAATTTTGAAAAAAGGGAAGAATTACAACAGCCGAGAGGACAAACTTCAACTAGGCCTCAAGAATGGTCAAATCATCAGCAACCTTTATCGCCACTACCGTCTCAACAACAGCGATCGCAATTTCAACCGCGGCAACAACCACTGCCACAGCCACAGTCGCAATTACCGCAAACTCAATCTCCGATGCAACCACAAGCCCAGAAAACTCCAGCTTCAGCCCAAACCCCTACGGAATTTAGAATCCAACAAAAATCTCAAATGCAATTACAACCATCCGGTCTTTCTATGAATGATGCCATCAGGCAGGGGCCGATTAATTTTCACGGCAGAAGGATTGATGAAAGAAAAGAAAGACCGAAGGCGGAAGTGAATACGGATGAACTCAAAAAAGCGCTTGAAGAGGCGATGAAGGTTGATAACTAACGACTAATGACTGATGATTGAATTAAATTAAGACCCCTTGAATAAATTTTACAAAAAATACATCCGTATTCCTCCAAGCGAATCAATAGATATCAGGGAAATAATGCCGGTCATTCATCATCCGCTTTTTCAGCGATTGCTTCATATTTCCCAGCTCGGTACGACATTGAATGTTTTTCCTGGCGCCACTCACAACCGCTTTGAACACGCTTTGGGAGTTTATGGCAAGACTTTGAGATTTTCAAAAAGAATGGTTGAAGACGGTTTTCTGACGCCATTTGAGGCCAAGAATGTTTCTTTATTCGGATTGCTTCATGATATCGGCCATGGCCCGTTTTCTCATGTCATTGAAGAACTCACGCCCCTAAGGGGAGACGAAGATGAGAATGGCTTAGTAGTTCTTAAATCTTTAAAAAATGAAATAACTGCCGCCGGAGGCGATTATGAATTTATCAAAAAAATCGCAGCTCACAGGAACCCTCTTTACAGAATTGTTATGGATAAGAACGTCGGCATGGATAAATTGGATTATCTTGAACGGGATATTTATCACACCGGTTTTGGCCAACGTCCCGACATCGAAAGTATATTTAACTATTTGGTTTATTTAAAGGGCAAACTGGTGATTGATAAAAAATCTCTTGAAGCGGCCAAGCAGATGCAGAAACTTTATCTGTATATGTATAAAGAAGTTTATCTTCACAAATCGGCCTTGATAAGCCAAAGATTTCTTCAGAAAATGGTGGCCATACTGATTAAAAAACTAAAACTTGATCCGGCCGATCTGTGGAAAATGAATGATAAAGAGTTGATCGCACTTGTCTATACCAGTTCTGAAGAAGTTCTACAATTTCTTTATGACTGTTATAAGAATAGAAATTTTCCCAGAACCGGCTTAGTAGTTCGTCTTAGAGATAGGGAGTTTAAAGAAAGAATTGCCGGCAAGGATATCAAGGTAATAGGCGAAGACAAAACATTTTTTGAAAGTTTTATGAAGCACACTTTGCCCGAGGATTTGGAAAAATTAGAATCAAAAATCGGAGAGCTGATAAAAATTCCGGCTTATAAGATAGTTATTGTTCCGACTTTAACTCCTTGGCGTTTTGTTCCGGAGGATATTCTTTATCATGACAATGGTCGCATCCTGTCTTTAAAGGATACTCAAAAGGAATATTTTGAAGCTCTTAAATCCGAGATGAGCGATTATTTGGCGGTTCGGGTTTGTATCGTCGGTGATAGGAATATAATTTATAAAAATTCTGAAGCCATCTATAAAACACTAAAAAAACTCTTTAGCGGGGTTGAATAAAATCTTTCCAGAAGAATTCACTTTCTTCCATAAAAGGGGAGTTATCGGCGAGTATTTTGAGGGCTTCTTTGCCGCTTATGATTTTGAGGGGTTGGCCGATCGGTTTACCGTTTTCCAGCTTATAAACCGGAAACCCTTTTTCCGGAAAATGATGTTCCGACTCTTTGCCGTCTTTCCAGCGGATTTTGGCCGCATAATAGCGGTCTTTTATTTCCCACGACAACACACCTAATTGTTTCAATTCTTCAAAAACTTCCATTAATTTTTGTCCGCCCACCAGGATTCGAACCTGGGACCCTCTCCTTAAAAGGGAGCTGCTCTACCAACTGAGCTATGGGCGGATATTTAATGCGGTAATTATAACATGAAATTTATATTTTTCAAAAGTTTTCCTTTATTTCGGAGGCCCCCTACTATACGTGTTAACTTGACAGTAATGTAGCAAAGTGTCATTGTTTAATTATTCTTTGATAATTAGGTTGCCGAGTGCCAAAAAATAAATTTTGGTTTTTGTGTTTTGTATTTTTTGTTTTGCTTCAGATAGGCGACGGATTATCAACTTACATCATAGCTATAAAAAGTGGGCTTCAAAGCGGAGTAGAGGCAAATCCGCGTAAGTTCTAAATATTGTAACGGCTTTTGGATGGACCGTTTTTTGTTGAGTAAATATTGTTTTTTTGGTAAATTATTACTATGCTGACTCATCAGAAAATTCGCCAAAAATTTCTAGAATTTTTTGAGCAGAGGGGACACAAGATAGTGTCTTCTTCATCATTACTTCCGAATGATCAATCGGTTCTTTTTACTACTGCCGGTATGCAACAGTTCAAGCCGTACTATACCGGCCAAGCTGATGCGAAGAAAGACTTTGATTTTCTAAATACAGTTTCAATCCAAAAATCAATGCGCACTTCAGATATAGACGAGGTGGGGGACGAAACTCATCTTACTTTTTTTGAAATGCTTGGAAATTTTAGCTTTGGCGGATATTGGAAAAAAGAGGCTATTCAATATAGCCACGATTTTATTACCAAGGAAATGGGCCTCAGAATTGGCCATGTTTCTGTTTTTGAAGGTTTACCAAGCGCAGGAGTGCCGGTTGATGAAGAATCAGAACAAATTTGGAAATCGTTGGATTCGAATATCGTTGTTAAAAAAGCGAATATTCACGATAATTTTTGGGGACCGACCGGAAACGAAGGTCCTTGCGGACCCACTACGGAGATATATCTTGACGGGGTGGAAGTTTGGAATATTGTTTTTAATGAGTTCTATTATTCCGGCAGTCGTGAGGAATTATTAAGCGGCAAGAGCTCTAAAAAACTTGATAAACTTAAAACCCTGGGTATAGATACCGGCATGGGTCTTGAGCGTTTGACAATGGTTCTCCAGCATAAAAATAATATTTTTGAAACCGATCTATTCGAGCCATTGACGCAAAGCATACCTAACCATTTTGATTTAAGAACAAAAAGAATAATAGCTGACCACTCAAGAACGATTGTATTTCTTTCTTCGGAAGGGATTATTCCATCAAACAAGGAGCAGGGGTATGTGTTGAGGCGATTAATGAGAAGAATAATGGCCCTAAACATATCCGAGGATATTATCGATTCAGTTATAAATACCTACGCTGAACAATATCCGGAACTTCAGGCAAAAAGGAGAGAAATTCATAATATATATTCTGAGGAATTAGTAAAATTTAATAAAACTCTTCGTGGAGGGTTGAATGAATTAAAACGTTTAGAAAAAGTTGATGCTGTGGGTGCGTTTAGACTGTATGAGAGTTTTGGCCTGCCCTATGAGTTAATTAAGGATGTTGCTAAAGATAGGGCGAAAGACCTTGCCAGGGAAGCATTTGATCAAGAATTTAAAAAACACCAGGAGAAATCCCGGGCCGGGGCGGAAAAGAAATTTGGTGGACACGGGCTATTGCTTGATACCGGCGAATTAAGGGCGGGAAATGAAGAAGAGTTGAAAAAAGCGACTAGGCTTCATACGGCTACCCACTTGCTCCATGCTTCATTAAGAAAAGTATTGGGCGAAGAAGTCAAACAGGCCGGTTCGGATATAACCGCCGAACGATTAAGATTTGATTTTAATTTTTCGCACAAATTAACATCGGAAGAACTTCAAAAAATCGAGGATATGGCCAATGAAACAGTTGAGAATGATTACAAAATAACCAAAGAAGAGATGTCTTACGAAGACGCTATTAAATCTGGTGCTTTGGCATTTTTTAAGCTTAAGTATCCGCCGACAGTCAATGTTTATTCGGTGGGGGATTTTTCTAAAGAGCTTTGTGGAGGTCCGCATGTTAGTCATACTGCCGAAGTCGGCCATATTAGAATTACCAAAGAAGAGGCTGTCTCCGCCGGAGTTCGCCGGATTAGAGCGGTTGTAGAATAGTTTTTTAGTGATAAAATAAATATTATATGTATCAAGACTTGATAAAACAACGCAAAGGGGATTTTGATGCTGTTTTTGAGCGGGCTAGAGGCGAAGTTGCTTCGATCAGAACCGGCCGAGCTAATTCAGCCATGGTTGAGGATATTCAGTTTGAATATATGGGTTCCAGGATCAGAATAAAAGAACTGGCCACGATAATGACGCCTGAACCAAGAATGATTACCATCCAGCCATGGGATAAAGCCGCAATTCCGTTAATAGAAAAAGCGGTCAGAGATCACGGACCCGGACTGTCTCCTTCATCTGATTCAAACGGGGTGAGGGTTAATATTCCGCCGTTAATGGAAGAGAGAAGGAAAGAAATGTTGAAAGTACTCAATCAGAAGATAGAAGAAGCAAGAATAAAAAGTCGTCAGGTTAGAGAAGATATATTAAAAAAGGTCCAAGCCGAAGTGAAAGCTAAAACCGCTCGCGAGGATGACTTTCGCAAAGCCAAGGATGAATTGCAGAAAATAATGGATGATTTTAATAAAAAGTTAGACGAACTTGCTAAAAAGAAGGAGATGGAATTGATGGGTTAACATATATGATTACCTTCTTAATTTTTATGGCGGTTATCGGGGTCTTGGTTCTCGTTCATGAATGGGGTCATTTTGTTGTGGCTCGGCGGGCGGGTATGAGAGTTGATGAATTTGGATTTGGATTTCCGCCGCGTTTGTTTGGAATAAAAAGGGGCGAGACGATGTATTCAATTAACCTGATACCTTTTGGCGGGTTTGTGAAAATTTATGGTGAAGATGGCGATGATAGGGATAAGCCACGAAGTTTCGGTTCAAAACCTATTTCAGCCAAATTACAAGTTATTATTGCCGGAGTGGCGATGAATTTTTTATTTGCGGTTTTACTTTTGATATTAGGCAATTTTTTTGGTTTAAGAGTGGGGCTATTTGATCAAGAAATGATTGCTTCGGCTCGGGATAAAAAGATTCAAATAGTGGAAGTTGTATCGGGCAGTCCGGCCGAGAAAGCCGGCCTTCAAGTCCTAGATGAAATCGTTGGTTTTAAGGAAAAATCCGGAGAATTTTTTTATAGTGATCCCGTGATTGTTAATATTTTAACCGTTGAAGAGGTCCAGAAATATACCGCAGAACATGTTGGTCAAACACTAACTCTTATTTTACGCAGAGGAAGTGGCGATGATGGGTTAGTTGATAAAGAAGTTAAAACTAGAATTAATCCACCGCCGGGAGAGGGGAGCATGGGTATTGCTATGGCTTTAACGGGAGTAGTATCATATCCATGGTATGAGGCAATATGGCGAGGCGCTTATGACGGTGTAATCATTGCTTATAATACTGTGTATAGTTATGGCTTGTTATTTAAAACGTTATTTGCCGATGGCAAGCTTATCGGCGAAGTTTCCGGTCCGATAGGAATAGCCGGGATTACCGGCCAGGCGGCCAGAGTCGGGTTTAGTTATTTGATGCAATTTGTGGCCCTGATTTCAATTAATTTGGCTGTTTTGAATATTGCTCCTTTTCCGGCCCTTGACGGCGGAAGAGCAATATTCATTATTTTGGAAAAAATAAGACGAAAACCGATAGATAAAAGAATTGAGGGTTTTGTTAACAGTTTCGGCTTTGCGCTTTTGCTGGCATTGATGATCTATGTGACAATTAAAGATATCACCAAATTTTTTATGGTGTAAAGAATTTGGAATTTCTAAATCATAATTTCTAAACCTTACAAATGAAATTATCCCAACTATTTACCAAAACATTGCGTGAAGCGCCAGCGGATGAAGAAGCTATAAATGCCAAGCTTCTGATAAGGGGTGGTTTTGTATTTAAAAATTCAGCTGGTGTATATTCTTTTTTGCCTTTAGGTTGGAGAGTTTTAAATAAAGTTGCTGATATAATCAGGGGAGAGATGAATGCTATCGGCGGACAGGAATTGTTTATGCCAGCTTTGATTGAGAAAAAATATATGGAACCAACCGGAAGGTGGGATTTAGATGTGGGATATTTCGCTAAACCAAAAAACGAAAAAGAAGCTGAATTTGTTTTAGGTTGGAGCCATGAGGAAGTCTTGACTACTATTGCTACTAAATTTATAGGTTCTTACAAAGATCTGCCTTTCTCTGCCTATCAGATACAAACCAAATTCAGGCATGAGCCGAGAGCTAAATCTGGGCTTCTTCGAGGTAGAGAATTTATGATGAAGGACTTGTACAGTTTTCATACGATACAGGATGATTTGGATAAGTATTATATTGAAGTTAAAAATGCCTATCACAAAATATTTGAACGTTGCGGATTAAAAGCAATATATACTTTGGCCGCTGGAGGAGTTTTTACCGATAAATTTACCCATGAATTTCAAGTTTTATCTGATGTTGGCGAGGATATCATATATATTTGCGATAAGTGTGGATACGCCGAGAATAAAGAAATAACAAAACGCAAGAACAGAGATAAATGTCCTAAGTGTAGTTCAAAAATATCAGAGAAAAAAGCAATAGAAGTCGGTAATATATTCAATAATGGGACAAAATATTCAGAAGCTCTTGGTTTGGAATTTACCGATGAAAAAGGTAATAAAAAACCAGTCGTTATGGGTGCCTATGGCATAGGCTTGAGTAGATTAATGGCGACGGCCGTCGAAGTCCATCACGATGATAAGGGAATTATTTGGCCGGAGAATATTGCGCCATTCAAAGCACAACTTATTGCGCTTGATCAACAACAAATAATTAATGGCGAACGACAAATTAAGAAAGAAGCGGATAAAATCTATGAAGAATTAACTAAAAAAGGCATCGAAGTTCTATACGATGACCGGGACAATAAAGCTCCTGGTGAAAAATTCGCCGATGCCGATTTGATCGGCTGTCCGATCCGTCTCGTCGTCAGCAAAAAAACCTTTGCTCAAGATAGCGTTGAACTCAAGCATCGTAATAAAAAAGAATTAGAACTCATTAAGTTGTCAGAGATTATAAAAAGTATATAATATCTTTAAAAAATAGCCGTCAGCAATGACGGTTTTTTATATTCTAGTTCAATAATGAATCTCTTTCTGTATCATTTTCGAAACCTTTGCGGGAGGGATAGCTACAAACAAAGCTTTATAAACCGAGAGGAAAGCGGGAACTGACTGAATTCTGAAATGTATAGTGAGATTTTATTGAACTATCTACATTTCAGAGATGAAGGAATTCCCGAAGGCTTCCGGAGGTTTTAAAGCTATTGTTTGTTTAGGCCGGAGCAGTGGTTGAGAAAATGATGAGGAAAGGGATGAGCCGACTAGCTTGTGGATAGAATTTCTGCTACTTTATTATCAACGTGTTAGATAAGTTATTCGGTTTTTGGTCCAAGGATATCGGAATTGATCTGGGTACAGCCAATACCCTGGTTTATGTTCGGGGAAAAGGAATTATAATAAACGAACCGTCAATTGTCGCCGTTAACCAGAAAACCGGAAAAATTCTCGCCATCGGCAATGAAGCCAGAAAAATGGTTGGCCGGACGCCTGGATATATCAAGGTTTCCCGGCCGTTAGTTTCCGGAGTAGTTTCTGATTTTGAGGTAACCGAGCAAATGCTTAAATATTTTATTGATAAGGTTCATCAGGAAAGTTTCTCTCTCGTCCCTCGTCCAAGAATTGTTATCGGCGTGCCTTCTGGAGTAACTGAAGTTGAGAAAAAAGCCGTTGAAGATGCAACATACAATGCCGGGGCCAGAGAAGTTTATCTTATAGAAGAGCCGATTGCGGCGGCGATTGGGGCTCGTTTGCCGGTCCAGGAAGCGGTAGCTAATGTTATTGTGGATATCGGTGGGGGAACAACGGAAGTGGCCGTAATATCAATGGGTGGTATTATTGCCGCAAGATCTTTGAGAATAGCCGGCGATAAGCTGAACGAAGACATATTAAGATTTATGCGAGAAGAAAAAAATTTATTTATCGGTGAAATTACGGCCGAACATATAAAGATCAGTCTCGGTTCTGCTTATCCGCTTGAGAAAGAACTAGAGAGTTCAGTGCGGGGGAGGGATCTTATTTCA
>MGIZ01000062.1:9338-15333 GCA_001794015.1 Candidatus Yanofskybacteria bacterium RIFCSPHIGHO2_01_FULL_39_8b | reverse complement strand
AACTTTTAAATCCTTGATGGACGTTTCCAATAAAAAAGTTGCGGTATTGTTTTAAAGTTAAAGATAAGCCGATTTCTTTCATTCCGGCTTTTATCAGGGAATAAAAAGAATAAAGAGAGTCTGCCAGAACTCCATCAAAATCGAAAATGATTATGCGCGGGTATCTATATTTTTGAGATTGAGAGAAGAGAGACATTCTTAAAATTTAGACCGTTTTTTTTAATATCCTTGATGTTGAATACATCGCCGACGCGATAAAGTACTTTGTCGCGGGGTGATTTAATGAAACCATTTAAGACTATGGCTAATTTAGCATTATCTGATATCAGGCCACCAAGATCGTTATCGTCTCTAATGAAAGAAAGACATAAGTGATTGTTGCAAAAATTTTTAACAACATGGATTTCTTCGCTTTTAAATCTAATATAAGAGCCGTTCATCAACTGCATTTTTTCAGCCGTTTCATAGCCGGTGTTGGCCCTTCCATATTTGTCTTTAAGTCGGACAAGATCATGTTTCATCGGCGGTGTTTCGACTTCCAGTAGTTTTAATTCCTTTTTTGATATAGATTTAGTCGAATGAAAAACTCCGGCATCTATCATTACCGCATCAAAAGCTGAAAGCTTAACCGATTTTTTTAAGGTAGAGAAAATAGCTTTGCCTTCCAACACGATTAGGGCTGTTTTTTTGTTGGGATGGCAATGGGTTGATGTTGATTTTAAATAATCAAGTGATAGATGCCAAACTTCCACCAAGGGAGTGTTGGTCAGAAGATACTCATAGCCCCATGGTTTATTCACTACCATTTTGGCAAGATCGACATTTATAGGCGCTGTTTCTATCGATTTAAGAGCTAGTGATTTTTTGTCTGCAAAGGATAGTTTTGCTTTTCTAATCATATTAAATAAAGCCCTGGGTTTTGCGGCTCAAGTTAAAATTTCGAGAAAATAGCTTTCATTAATTCAGTAACATCTCTCGGGTGACGGGCGGTGACGATATTGCCGTCAATAACTGCCGGCTGGTCAGTGTATATTGCACCGGCATTATTGATATCGTCTTTGATGCCGACATATCCGGCTATTTTTTTATTTTTAACTATGCCGGCCGATATTAATACCCATGGCCCATGGCAGAAAGCAGCTACAACCTTTTTTTGCTTGTTCATTTGTTTCACAAATTCCAAAATTTCTGGAACTTGTCTCACTCTGTCTGGCGCCTCAAAACCACCCGGTATTAGGACTAAATCATAATCTTCCGGTTTTAGTTTTTTGGCGTCAACGAGAGTCCCATAATATCGAACAATTAATTCAAGGGGAAAGTTAAGTCGGCCATTAACCAATTTTGCATCTTTGGTTGCAATATCAACCGTAAATTTTTCTTCTCTTAGCCGTATAACCGGATAAATAACCTCCTCATCTTCAAAGCCTTCGGCAGTAATGACAACCGCCTTTTTGTGATTATTTTTTTTCATGAGATGAACTTAAAATTGACTCAGGCTTTAGATTACCACAAACTATACCCATTTAAATATTGACAAGTATATTTTATATTTTACTTTATTAGCCTACAGGCAAGACCTATACGGGCCTTGCCTGTAGGCTAACTTTTGCCTGCAGGCTTACTATATTGTTGTCAGGCATTAAATAATAGTATAACATCGCTTCAAGATAGATCCTTTAAAACATATACTAAGGAGAGGGGAATGAACAGAAAAGACATCGATTTGGTTGTTATCAATCCCGGCGATAGGGTAGAAATATATCAAGTATTAGGATCATCTGGAGTGAGTGCGGCTGAACCGCCGATTTGGGCCGGTCTCATCGCCAATTATATTTTGGGCAAAGGTTATACCGTAGAAATAATTGATGCTAATGCGGAAAATTTAACACCCCAGCAAGTTGCTCAACGAATGGAGGCAATCAATCCGTTGCTTGCGGCGGTTATAGTTTATGGCCATAATCCGTCAGCATCAACTCAAGTTATGCCTTCAGCCGGAAGAATCTGTTCGGCCATCAAAAATTTATTGCCCGAGCAGAAGTTATTTTTAGCTGGTGGTCATGCCGCTTCTCTTCCGGAGAGAACATTAAGAGATGAGTCGGTTGACTTTGTTTGCACAGGTGAAGGACCGGTTTCAACTGCTGATTTACTCGAATGTCTTAAATCTAATAGTGATGATTATCAAAAAGTGCGGGGGATAATCTATTATGATAATGATGGTAATTTGGCGACAACTCGTGATGCGCCGAATGTAACCAGACTAGACGAAGAAATGCCGGGGTTACCGTGGCATATGCTGCCGATGAATCTTTATATATCTCATGATTGGCATGCTTTAGGTTATTCTTCCAGAAAACCATACGCATCTATTTACACGACCCTCGGCTGCCCTTATAAGTGCGAGTTTTGCTGTATTCAGTCGCCATTTAAATCTGGCGAACAAGTTTTAGGTTTACCGGCTAATGTAAATAGCTATCGGTACTGGAGTCCTGAATTTACGGTCAGGCAATTAAAGATTTTAGTTGAGACTTATGGCGTGAGACACATAAAGTTTGCTGATGAAATGTTTGATCTTAATCCTCGGTATTGCAAATCAATCTATGATGGGCTGATAAGAGAGGGACTTGGCGATCGGCTAAATATCTGGGCTTATACCAGGGTAGATACTGTTAAAGATGAAAAGATGATTGAGCTTGCCTTGAAAGCCGGCATCCGCTGGTATTGCATCGGATTTGAATCTGCTTCCGAGCGGGTTAGGAATGATATTAATAAAGGCTATAAGCAGGAGCAGATATTTAAGGTTATGGAGAGACTAAAGAAAATCGGGGCTAATGTTATTGCTAATTTTATCGTTGGTTTACCGGAGGATGATTTTGAAACAATGCAAGAGACCTTGGAACTGGCTATAAAATTAAATGCCGAATGGTTTAATATTTACAGTGCTATGGCTTATCCGGGTTCTGCCTTATACAAAAGAGCTATTAAAGAGGGTTGGCGTTTGCCGGAAAGCTGGATAGGATTTTCCCAGCATTCGGAAGAAACTCTTCCTTTACCGACGAAATATCTTACCGGCGGGCAGGTTCTTGCTTTTAGGGATTATGCGCATGTAAAGTACTTTTCCAGACCAGAATTTTTATCGATGCTTGAATCTAAGTTCGGACCGGCAGCCGTTAAACAAGTCCGGGATACAATTTCAAAAAAACTGATAAGAAAATATGCTGAACAAATTCCAGGCCTAGAGCCGGAAAAAGGAGGCGAGAATGAATAAGCTGGCACCGCTTGAACATATCGAGCTAAAATTAAAAGCCAATTGGGTGCGCAGAAAAGTTTTGCAAATGGCGGTTAAGGCAAAGAGCGGTCATGTAACTACCGCTTTTTCTCTTACCGAACTTCTTCTGACTTTATATGAAGGCGGAGTTCTTAAATATAGGCTGGATAATTCTAAGTGGTCTGGGCGGGATAGATTTATTTTGAGCGAGGGGCAAGCAGCTATAGGAATTTATCCGATCTTGGCTGATGTTGGTTTTTTCCCTATGCAATATCTTGATAATTTTCTTGGTGAAAACAGCACTTTGGGCGTTCATTCAGAACCCCATACGCCAGGCATAGAAGTTCTTACTGGATCATTGGGCCATGGATTAGGGATTGCTAGCGGTATGGCTTATGTCGCTAAGCTCGATAATATTTCTAAAGAGGAACGTTTAATTATGTGCTTAACTGGTGATGGTGAACTGTGTGAAGGGTCGAACTGGGAAGCATTTATTACTATCCAAAGCCGTAATTTAGACAATATTGTTTTGGTGGTCAACAGAAATCATCATTTTACGATTGGCAGAACCGATTCGATAATTACGCAAAGAGATGTCTGTCTTGACCCGCTCACATCTAAATTGGAATCTTTCGGTTTCGAGGTGCGATTGGTGCCAGGCCATTCTTTCCCCAAACTTTTTAGTGTTTTTGCCGATATCAGGACCAGAAATATTGAAAAACCATTAGCTATTATTGCTGATACGGTTAAGGGAAACGGTTCTTCATATATTGCGGACAAAAGATTCTGGCATTATCGAGTGCCTCAAGGCCATGAGCTTCAACATGTTGAGACAGATCTTGAAAATGAGAAACTACAATTAGAAAAAGAATATTTGATTTTAGGAGGCAAACATGAATAAAGGCAATATTCTTGGAATGCGCGATTCTTTTTTCGTTGAACTATTAAGAATTTTCAAGAACGATAAAAACACATTTCTAATAAGCGCTGATAACGGTGCGCCGACGATGGATCTGATCTCTGATCTTGAGGGGCAGTTTCTTAATGTCGGTATTGCCGAGCAGCAAATGGTGGCGATGGCTTGCGGTTTAGCTCTTGAAGGAAAATCAGTTTGGTTCTATGCCATTGATCCATTTGTAACCATAAGATGCCTTGAATTTGTAAAACTAGATATGTGCGCTATGAATTTGCCGATTACTGCTCTTGGTGTCGGTTCCGGATACTCATATGATAACATGGGGCCGACTCATCATGCTGTCGGTAATATTGCAACGATGAGGCCTTGGCCTAATCTAACTATCTATAGTCCTTCCGATAATATTATTGCTTCCGCTTTGGCATATATATCGTATGAAGATCGAAGGCCTCATTATATTAAATTTGATCGGACGACTCCAGTAAATCTTTATGAGAATAAGCCGGTTAATATCAATCACGGGCTCATTCATACAAAATCTGGTAATCAAGTCTGTATTATTTCAACAGGGAGAATGGTCCATAATGCGGTTAAGGTTGCTGAAAAGCTGGACAAAGAGGGTGTTTCAACCGGTGTTGTTGATCTCTTTCGTCTTAAACCAATAAATTCAGCGCTTCTTCTAGAAATTTTAACTAACTATCAAAAAATAGTAACCTACGAGGAAGATTATCTGATTGGCGGCATGGGTTCTGCGGTTGCTGAAATATTGGTTGACAACGGCATATTTAAACACTTTCTTCGTATCGGCCAGAAAGATGCTTTCGTTTACGATCTTGGCGGACGGGAGATTATCTGGAAGAGATTAGGTTTAGATGCTGAAAGCGTTAAAGAAAAAATTCTGCATTGGCTGACATAAATTTAAGTCCATCGCTTTGATGGACTTTTTTGTTATTGCCATTGAAGCTCTTCCATATTTATGATATCATCAACCCTAATAGTTCTTTATAAACAAAAAAAGGCTTCAGTTATGAAGGTTGCTTTTTTATATCCCCGCTGGACCGGAGAATATGGTCTTTTCGGCCACTTTGCCCGAAGAAATTCGACATGGATGCCTCAAAATATTGCTTTGTTGGCGGCGATAGTAGAACGGCATGGCCATACGGCATTCATAATTGATGGACAAGCCGAGAATATAGGCCGGGAAGAGATGGTTAATAAAGCGCTTGCTTTAAAGCCGGATATATTCGCTTTCTCATGTTATAGCCCTTTCGCTCATATCAATATAGATGCAGCCAATGACTTAAAAAACGCCGGCGTTAGAGAGCCTATTATTGTCGGCGGACCGCACATAACCATTTTAAAGGAAAAATTTCTTATTGATAATCCTCAATTTCAATATTTTTTTATCGGAGAAGCGGAGCAATCTTTGCCCAAATTTCTCGATGCATATCAAAAAGACAGCGATTTGTCTCAAGTCGACGGTGTTATTTTTAAAAAAGACGGAGAAATAGTGATCGGCAAACCGCAATGGATCCCAACAGCGATAAAAATAACGGGCAAGACTTATGGCCAAGAATATGCTTTAGATAAATACCCATTTCCGGCGAGACACTTATTGCCAATGAAAAAGTATCGTCTGGGGACTAATGACGGCAGAACTCATTTTACCACTGTTCATACTATGCGAGGTTGTCCATGGCATTGCATATTCTGCGCTTCGGATGTATTAAATACCACTCGAATGGCTATGCGCTCAGCCAGATCGATTGTCGACGAGATTAAAAAGATTCAAGAAGATTTTCCTTATATTACCC
>MGIZ01000062.1:0-9325 GCA_001794015.1 Candidatus Yanofskybacteria bacterium RIFCSPHIGHO2_01_FULL_39_8b | reverse complement strand
CGATGACGTTTTAACTTTGTGGGCCGATAGCCATATCTTGAAAATATGCGATCTGATAGTTAAGGAAAATATTAAAATTACTTTTGAAGGCAGTACCAGGGCTAATTTGGTGGAAGAAGAAATGATCGCTCGTATGGCCGAAGCTGGCTTGGTTCGTCTTTCATTCGGGCTAGAAACAGTGAATACCCAAATGCGGGATACAATGAGGAAACAGGTTAAGCTTGAAGATTATCCTCGGGCCTGTAAAATCTGCGAGAATAACAACGTTGAGGCAATGACCTCGGTTATGATCGGCTTGCCCGGAGAAACGCTTGATACGATAGAAGAACTTTCTAACTTTTTAGCGAATGCCAGAGAAGTGAAACAGGCCAACTGCTCTATTGCCGTGCCTTATCCCGGGACCGAATTTAATGATATGGCAGTAGCCGGCACTCATGGAGTCGAACTTTTATCGAAAGATTTTTCAAAATATTTGCGTTATGGCAAGGCCGTGACTAAAGTCGGTGAACTGACTTCTGAAGATCTTATCAAATTGCAGAATAAAATGTTCGTCAGAATTTATTCAAAACATTGGCGATGGAAGCCAATGTATAATAAACATGGAGTCGTCGGGTTTGCTTTATTAATGTTGCGAGTGTTGAGATTGTGGAAGCAGCTGTTATTTGACCAGAAAGTGAAACCAGTCATGACTCATCCTAAAAATTAAAAAATTATTTTAAAAAACTGCCTTTTAATCGGCAGTTATTTTTTATCGGTAACTATTTTTTTGATATACTCGCATATCTTATCGGCTGAAGGTGGCAGGTTATCAAGGTGAGGAGCAAAACCGGCTGTTCTTTCCTCAAGACCCAATACCCTAATTTTTTTATTTGTGTTTTGCATTATATCATAAGCAATACACTTAGATACTCCGTTTTCAAAGTCAGTATCTATCACCAAACCGCCATATTGAGTGCTTTCAACCGCATCTAGCATAGCGTTACTCATAATAAAAGGTTTTAGCCACAGTAAATGTATGACATTACAGATTATTCCATTTTTTTCAAGCTTTTTTATAGCTTCTAGAGTATTTAATCTGGCCGCAGAAATAGGGAAAAGGGTAATATCGGCTTTTTTGTTAAGTATATCCGGCATTTCATAATTAATATCAAAACTTCTTCGATGTTCGCTGACATAAATCGGATCATCGTGGGTATTGAAATAATCAACAATTTGCAAATATTCTCCAGATGTCATTGGTGCAGTGACTATAATTCCGGGCATCCTTGTGAATAGGCCATGATGACTTGAACCGGCGACGGGTCCTATTCCGCCATCCATAGCGATAGAACGGACGAATAATCGGCGCGAAACTCCCCACATCTCTTTCGATTTTGCGGCAAGATTCACGATAAAAGCGGCATTAAACCATTGAAATCCTTGGTAACGGACTATATAGATAGTAGGTCTTACCCTGGAACAGCCGATAGCGATACCGGAACCAGAAGTATCGCCCATTGAAAGCTCAATCAGGCCTTCTTCTTCGGTCATTTCAGGCACAGTACCGCCTACCCAACCGACAGCGGTCAGGCACTGACCCATGGCTATGCCTTGGCGATTTTCTAGCATCTCCCGGGTTATCATCTGAATTGTTTCTTTTACTTTCATTTGTTTTGGCGGAGTTATCGGATTGCGTTCATATTTATATTTAGGATCGACAATGGTAAAAATCTTTCTTTGAGTAAATTTATCCGAGAGTGGTTCTTTGACTTTTTCAGACCACAGTTCATCCATATATTTTTTAGTTGATTCTTCTATCTCTTGAGCGGCGGTACCCAGTTTTAATCTATTAAGCTCTGATTTAACCAACTCAAATCGATTCCACTCGGGCTCATTGTCTTTGCCTGTTCCGGCATGCCATAATTCACGGCAAGTGTGAATATTTATTAAGGCCGGTAGGGAGATATTTAACCTCTCAACATGATACATTATTAACCAGGGATCGTCGGTGATTTCTACGGCTGGCATTCCGAAGCTGGCATTTTCAGCCATTGTCCAATTTCGACGAATTTTAACTTCTGTTTTGATGGATAAGTTATTATCACATACGACAAATAATACCGGCAGGTTTTTGGTTGCCGCAAATCCAATAGCTTCTAAAACAAAACCTTCTTCAGCGCTGGCATCACCCACAAAAGCGATTGTAGTTTCATTTGTCCCCAAAGCAGAACCGACACTATCGGCAATTTGAGTTCCCATTAATCCGTCGTGGCCTATCATTTTAATTTCCGGGCAATGGATTGAGGCTGAACCGCCCATGCCACCGGCGCAGCCGTTCGGCAAACCGCGCAGTTCGTCAATTAATCTGGCTGGATTTCCGCCGAAAGCCAGATAAATATCGTGGCAACGATGCTGACCGAATAGGGCAGGATCAGGTAGAGCGAGATTTCTAAAGACCGTAGCAAGGGCTGCCGAGATAGATTCTTGGCCGGCCGATAAATAAATTGGTATTTTGGGGATCATCTCCCGATCGTATGCTTTCTTGACATTCAATTCGAAATATTTTATCAGGCATATTCTTTTGAACATCTCCAAGGTTTCATCTTCGGAAAATATTTTCGAGATTTCTCTGATCATGCCATAGTCGGGTGATCTCATTATTCTCTACTTTCTTGTTTTGAAAGTGCTTTTAATTTGTTTACTGTAAAATATTTAGTTATTCGAGTCAATACTTAAACAATTTCGTTTGTTGTGGTTTTAACTTGGTCGGAGTGGATTAGCCAAGCATAGCCTCTATATAAATCTTCTTTGGTTATATCTTTAAGTATCAGGTCCATGTAACTTGTTACTTCGCTTTCGTGGGTCCAAAAACGGCTAGTGCCCATTGTTTTAAATTTAGCCTTAGCTACTTTTTCAATTCGCTTAGTTTTTAAAAGTTCATTTAAAACAGGATCTTTGTCGTAATCTCCGTACTTAATTGCTTCCGATTCTGATTCCATATGGACAGCTTTACTGCTTGTATTGGGTATAACTATCCAGCCATGTTCTACTTCGGCAATACTGTTAATAAAGTTGATTTTAAATTTATTTTTATAACGCGGATCCAGGTCAATAATATTAACTAGAAAATTATTATAGTCAGTCTGATAAGTATGGAATTCATTAATGCCGTGTTTTAACAATGCCTCAACCAGCTTAGATGCGGTTAATCTGGCGGGCAGAATATCGTTAAGAAATTTTTCCAGATTCCATAAAAAAACGGCAAGTATGACGGCTGCAACCAAGGTAATAAAATTTGAATAAGCTGATAATAGAAATATAGCCGTTCCCGTTAATAAAGGCATTGTTACTAAGCCTGGCAAATAAGATCTTCCCACCTGAACGCCATAAGTGATCTCTCCCCAGATATAAGGCGATAGAGACATTAAGGCCAGGATGATGGCGTCTGAATAAGTCATCGGTTTAATTAGAAGTAAGTAAGTTAAAGCGGCAAGGGAAATTAATATGTGAAGGGGTATTATTCGCCACAACAGAAGAGGTAGCCATATGTGTCCGCCGCCTCTCGTTGCCCTGTCTACGCTGATATTCTTTTTTGCAAAATAGTCAACGTAAAGACGGAAATGAGTCTTTCTATGAGAATGGAACAAGTAAAAAAGATAATTTCTAATGCCGGTTTTTACATCGGGCAGGGTCAGGAGAACAAACATTAATAATGCTCCCGCTGTGGTCGGCGCCGAATAATCAAAACCTATTAAATTATAAATAATGAATAATAAAATAAGACCAAGCAATGTCGGAAAAATAATGGCATATATTTTTTTTCTGGCATGCTGGATATAATATTCAAGCGGGAAAAGGCCCCGGCCCGATATGAGTTTATTTAATATTCGGGGAGCTTTTTGATAATACATTAGGTTTACAATTTTTTTATAGGAGGTAATAATTATCAAAAAAACAATAATAAAAAAAGCGGGTATAGCCAGACTTAGTAACGAGAAGTCTTTTTTTAGGGCTTCGGCCAAAGCGGTATAGACATAATTCGGGCCGATTATTGATTTATTTGCTTCATAAAAAAGAGCGGCAAGGAATGGAATGATAAATTTACTTGAAGATGCAGAAGAGAAAAGGGATAGGCAGAATAACGCCCCGGCTATCAGGAGCCATACATTTTGCGGCAAAATACCAGTTTGTGAGCTTTGCATGAAATAAATCGAAAGCAAGAAAAACACAATAGCAACATTAATATGGCCGCCAAAAAGGGCTACTTGCCAGGGCCAGACCGAGATCAAAAATAATAAAGCGATTATCAGGCCGGCGAAGGGACCAAGATA
This sequence comes from Candidatus Yanofskybacteria bacterium RIFCSPHIGHO2_01_FULL_39_8b, assembly GCA_001794015.1. Taxonomy (GTDB): domain Bacteria; phylum Patescibacteriota; class Minisyncoccia; order 2-02-FULL-40-12; family GWA2-44-9; genus 2-01-FULL-39-28. The sequence continues at coordinate 5,015 of MGIZ01000062.1, read as the reverse complement.
ATTAGCGCCGATTAGATATAGCATGATTCCGGATATGGCTACAGAAAAAGAGCTGGCTGAAGTAACAGGGTAGTCGCCCCAGTAATTATTAAATATTCCTTGGAAAAAACTGATCATTAAGACTGTCCCGTCCTTCATATAGGTTTTTTGTGCGCCTAGGCGATGCATATCGGAAAACCAACGCCATTTTTTGATTGTAGAAGCGGCGTAAACCTGTTTTTCATTGTCAGTATTCGGTCCGTTATAAATTATTTTTCTGGTTACAATCAAAAAAATAATCCAAAAAGTCATGGCTATAGTAAATACCAGATCTAAATTAAAATGATGATTTTCCAGCATCTAATTTTTGTTGTTGGGAACCTTTAAAATGAGATAGGCGGAGGGGAGTAATAAATAATCTGGCTTCCTAGTTGTTCAAATCTGAACGGAACATGCAGATATTTTTTAAGTTTATTTTTTATTTTTTCTTGAGCTTCGGGGTCGGCATAAAATAGCATAAAACCGCCGCCGCCAGCGCCAAGCAGTTTGCCCCCAATAGCTCCGGCCTTGATACCGGCCTTATATATTTCATCTATGTGCGTATTGGTTATGCTATAAGCGAGCCTTCTTTTGATTTGCCATGCTTGATGCAATAATTTACCAAATTCATCCAGATTATTTTTACTTGTAAGTATGGCTATGCTCTTATTTACCATTTCTGATATTGTTGCCAGTTCGTTTGTGTTTTGAGGAGTATTTTTTATCCAGTCTTTAGCGATTGTTGAGGCATTTCTTGAAAAATCAGTGAAAAAAAGCATGAGATGATCCTGGAATTCTTCTAATCGTTTCTGGCTGATCGGGATCGGGTTTACAGTTATTTCTTCTCGGCCGCCAAAGTCAATTCTATTCAGTCCTCCAAATGCGGCGGCAGTCTGATCTTGAGATCCGACATTCTCTTTTATAAGATTTTGTTCTATGTGAATTGCATCTAGGGCGAGTTGTCTTTTTGTTCTTATCTCACCATGCAGACCGCCTAATGCGTTAACTAAGCCTACGGTGAAGGAAGAACTTGATCCCAATCCGCTTTTTGCTGGCAAATCGGCTTGATGGTGAACTTCTATGCCATGGTCGGTATTGAAAAAATTCAGAGTTGCCCTTACGGAAGGATGGTCTATCTCCCGAATTTCATTTACTAGTTCCTGAACCGAATAAACGACTCTATATTTATGTTTGAAAAACGGCGGCAAAAAACGACAGCTTAGATAGCAGTATTTGTTAATAGTTGTTGAGATGACTGATCCGCCGTGTTTTTTATACCAGGCCGGATAGTCCGTCCCTCCGCCAAAAAAAGATATTCGAAATGGGGTTCTGGTTATGACCATAAATAATCAAATCATATTTACAGTTATTATGATAATTAGTGTTTTAGATATTTTTAAATTCAATAAAATCATCTATTGATTTTGGTTTTATCATTTTTTTTGTTCTCAAATCTAATATTTGGAAAAATTGTTCTATATTAAATACGTTGTATTTTAGGATGCTATTGTTATCCGACCATTTTATGGGCAGATCTTTTCTGTATAAAGCAAGTATGTCCCTTAGTGTTTTAATGTTCCCATTATTTTTTAATGGTGTTTTGTTATTTTTCTGACTAATTTTTAATAATACGCCCAGATCCCAAGTTTTTAGATGTTGTTCAACATAAAATTTTTTCATAATTTTAAATCCACTTTCGTGAACTAAATTAATAAAATTTTCTTCTGAAAAGTTACTCTTATGGGGGAGATAGAATGCATCATTCCAATTTACGTAATTCCATATTATCGGGAGTTCTGCATATAAGAGTCCATTTGGCTGCATAATATTTTTTAAGTGTTTCATAACATAGTCCGGGCGGTCAATATGTTCAAGACATTGCGCGAAGACAACAAAGTCATAGTTATTTTTTTTAGAAATAAATTTTTGTATTGATTGAGCGACAACTTGGATGCCGAAGAATTTTTTTATGTAAGCTATTTTGCTTATTTCTGGTTCAACCGCCTGAACTTGAAAGCCATGGGTCTTAAATAGATTTGATCCGGTACCATAACCAGCTCCTATGTCTAATAGTTTTCCCGGTTTGGCATATTTTAAAAACATATCAAAGTATATTTGATACCTTCTTTTTCTTATTTCTTCCGTATCGGGGCTGAATACTTCTAATTTTTTATGATCATAAATTTTGGCCCAGCATTTTTTAAACCAAGACAATGAAGGCGATATGGTTCTAAAAGTAAATAAACACTTGGGGCAAGCGCTTGTTTGGAAAAAATTAAGCCTTGATTTAAGGTATACTTCTGTTAGAACGATAAGATCGCCATATTTGCACAAGGGGCATTGGTAAACTTTGATGAGGTCTCTTTTGGTAATCGGATATGTTCTCTCGGGTTCTTTTTTTAATGCCAGCTTATCTAGGGCTCTTTTTTTATATACATCTATATTTAAGTAGCCGTCGTTCATTTATGTTGGAATATTTAATTTATTTGCATGAACTAGCCAAGCATGGCTTTTGAAGCGTTCATTCTCATCTATTTCTCCGAGAATCAAATCTCGATATGTAGAAACATCGCCTTCTTGATTCCAAAAGGGGCTTGATCCGAGCATTTTAAATTTATAAGCCGCAATTTTTTCAATACTTTTTGAATCAAGAAGGTAATTTAAAATGGGGTCATCTCTGTAGCCTTCGCTTCCGAGGGATTCTTCTGATTCCGGAGCGCTTAAGGATATGCTACTTGTCGGTGGTATAACTATCCACCCATTTTTTGCTTCGCTCAGCAAATTTATAAAATTAACTTTGTATTCCTTAAGGAATCCAGGCTCAATTGAGTAAATTAATTTTTTATTATAAATTATTTTGGGAGTATAAAACTCTTTTATACATAGTTTTTTCAGGCTCTGTAATAAATTTGTGATAGTCATTCTTGAAGGGTAAATATCGGTTATAAAATAGTATAAGTTCCATATAAACGCGACAATAATATAAGTGATAACAAGTGGCCAAAAAAAATCAAATTTAGGGGCAATAATATAAGAACCATAGCCGATGAATAGCAGATATCCGATAACTCCCGATGAATAAGCGCGACTAGCTTGAACAGATCCAGTTAGTTCACCCCATAGTGTGGGGGATAGAGACAGTAGTATTAGTGAAATAGTTACCCAAATTTGTTCAGCTGGCCAGTAAAATAGTTTTATTGAGAGCGTGGCTATAAATATAAGATAAATAGCGGTATGCCATGGTGCCATTCGGAAATATATTTTAGGTAGCCATTTTAGACCACCTCCGCGAAACTTACCCGATACCGTTATTCCCTTTTTAGCAAACTCTTTTATTGTACCACCTCCAAAGCCGGTACCTTTTGTTACATAGGACATATATATGTAAGAAAAATAATATCGTAAACTTTGAGGGATGTCTGGTAAAGTCAAAACTAGAAAAGCAAAGCCGAATCCTAGGCCGATCAAAATAAAAACCTTAATTCCGATTAAAAAAATGATTGCTGCCAGAAATGTATAAAAATACAATACGAATTTAGGATATTCTTTAATTTTATAAAGTCTTTTTTCAAAGTAATGATCTAGAGAATTATTGTCTCGGTTTTTAAGTAGTTTGCTAAATGGACTAAACTTTGTACGAAAAAGAAAGGTAATTATATTTTTTGCAAAAACATGCGTGAGCATATTTAAAATAAAAAGTAGACCGAATATCCATAGATGTATAATTGGAATATAGTTCTGGCTTAATTTTTCAAGAAAATCATAAAACGAAATAGATAAAGTATTATAATATATAACATATACCAGTGACCCAAAAAATAATGGCAAATAGCGCCAGGAAGCAGCAGATGAAAATAGCATTAACCCCAGAGAAATACCGGATAGTATTATCCAAAAGCTGTTAGGATCATTTATCATTTTAATGCCGAACAGCGCGCCCAATAGTAAAAACATTGTAGCAACATTCAGGTGTCCTCCGAACAAGCTTAATTCCCAGAACCATATGGATATAATATAGAATGTTGCGACTAGTAAACCTATTTTTGGGTTCCAATAAAAACTTCCCAGAACGTATAATAGCATGGACGAAATGGCAATGGGGAAGCTTAATGCGGCCATTAATGGCCATGGTCCCTTCTTATCTCTTAATAATCTTTGGAAAAATACAAGAAGAAGAACCGTCATATCTTTCATTCTAGTGTACTGAACGTCTTTATAGCAATGCATTTTTGATGGCCATTTCCACTCATATGCTTTTGAAGCTACATAAACCATCATCTCATTATCCGCCCATTGTTTCGGATTGTTAGGAAACATAAATTGGGCTCGGCGAGTTTTAAATAAAAACAAAAACCAGAGCCCAAAAGCTAATACTGAGATAAAAATCAAGTTGTAGCCAAAATTTTCCATTCTATTCTATGTGATATCAGAAACCTTATGAAAATAAGACTCTTTATTTTCTATTAATTCGGTTGGGGTACCGGATTCTCTTATTCTACCATCTTCAATGACTAATAATCTGTCCGAATTTGTTATGGTTGAAAGCCGGTGGGCAATGACCAACAGAGTCGCTTTATTTTTAATGTTTTTTATAGTTTGTTGGATCAAAGCCTCAGATTCGTTATCTAAGGAGCTGGTGGCTTCATCGAGGACGATCAACGATGATTTTCTGGCCAGAACTCTGGCCAGAACAATTCGCTGGCGTTGACCCCCGGAAAGTTTAACCCCCCTCTCGCCAATAATTGTCTGAAATTTATCAGGTAAACTTTCTATAAAATCATAAATATTGGCTATTTTAGCTGCCGTATCAATCTCCTCATGGCTCAATGAATCGTTATAAAAACGGATATTGTTTTCAATGGTATCATTGAAAAGAAAAATATCCTGAGAAACGTATCCTATATTTTGTCTCCAGCTTTGTCGATTAATTTCCTTTATGTTTATTCCGTCGATACTTATTTCTCGGCTTTGAGGCTCAAGAAGACGCAATAAAATAT
>MGIZ01000061.1:4100-4952 GCA_001794015.1 Candidatus Yanofskybacteria bacterium RIFCSPHIGHO2_01_FULL_39_8b | reverse complement strand
TATTTGGTAGAAAACCATTTCCACCGAAGAGAAATGCTAGAGCCCCTTGAGACACATTTTCATTTATTGTTTGTAGTGACGTGCTATCATTCCAAACCTGTGCTGACACATTAGCATTTACTGATTGGGGTAATCCAGATGGGTCAATATAGCTCAATATTGCAGGGAAGTTTAAATTTGTTCCACCAGGTATATTGTCTAACACTCGTACTCTTACAATTACTGTGCCACTGCCATTTGCTCGTAGTGTTCCTAGGCTGAAGAATAAGTTATTGGCAGAGATATTAGGATTGCTTGGATTTGAGAATATATAACTTACTTCCTGAGGCAATATAAGTTGCAAGGTAAGGTTTCTGATTGACCCTGTTCCAATATTTTGATAATTTACAGTATAAGTTATCTCGTCTCCTGGTTTTGGTCTAGTGTTGTCTATTGTAGGTATGATTGGTTGGTTGCGGTCCACAGAAGAAGTGATAAGTACAAGTGAAGTCGGGGTAGGAGTAGGATTATTTATCACCTGAGGACGCACTGACACCGTAACCGAATCAGCAGAAGACCCGAAATTGTTAATACAGTTAATGGTATAAGTTCTACTTGATGTTAAGGATCCTGTGTAGAAACTTCCAGGACCGATACTTTTTATTCCTGTCCAACCAATAGAACCGCCACTTGCATTACAAGATGTCGCATTAGTAGTATACCAACGGATAAATGTTGCTCCGTTATAAGCCATAGATGATTCATCTGCGGAAATGTTTACCGTTGGTTGGTTGTTGATTACTTGATTTCCGACAGATACTGTAACTGATCTTGAATCAATAGCACCATTATAATTGGTACAAGTAATATTAT
>MGIZ01000061.1:262-4030 GCA_001794015.1 Candidatus Yanofskybacteria bacterium RIFCSPHIGHO2_01_FULL_39_8b | reverse complement strand
ATAGAATGAACCGTAAGTTGCCTTTGTGCCAGTCCAGCCATAATTACCACCAGTTGCATTACAAGATGTAGTATTGTTTGAAGTCCAACGAACTGTAGTGTTTTCACCATATTCAACATATGTTCTGTCGGCTGTTAGATTTACATTTGCAGGATTATTGTTTTGGTTGTTAGCGCTGACCGTGACTGATTCAGTTGCAGACCCAGCGTTATTACCACAGGTCATTGTATATACAGTAGTGTTGTAAAGTGCACCAGTATAGAAACTATCACTATGTGTGTTGCGTGTTCCAGACCAGCCGTTAGCGCCACCACTTCCAGTACAATAAGTAGGGTTTCCTGTTGGATTCCATCTTATATAAGTGGAATTTCCATAACTAACATATGTAGGATTTGCATACAAGTTTATAGTAGGTATCTGATTGTTATTGTTGTCGTTTACACTGACTGTAACCGAATCAGAAGCTGAACCAGAACTATTACTACAAGTGATATTGTAAGTTGTCGTATTAGTCAAAGCGCCAGTGTAAAAATTGCCAGAAGTTGCTTGTGTTCCAGACCAGCCGTTGACACCACCACTTGCGCTACAAGAGGTCGCGTTAGTAGAAGTCCAACGCACGTAGGTAGAACTATTATAGTTAACATTTGTGTTGTCGGCAGTTAAGTTTACAGTAGGATTTAAAGGTGTTGATACAGCACATTTATTTCCATCCCAAGAACCTCCGGAGGCACAAGTTGCATATACAGTGCTTTGGTCAAGAAGTTTTGTATTATTATAAAGATAAAATGTTTCACTGCTGTATCCGACAGAGAAGGGTACGTTTGTACCAGAATTTCCAGTAGCTACGATAAAATTAACAGGTTTGGTGACAGTAGAAGTTGCTTCAGGATTTATTGTATTCCAAGAGAAATTGATATTACAACTATTACTGCCAGCCGAGATAATACAAGAAGATGTAGCAGGCGTAAGAGTACCAGTCATTACAGTTTGCGTGTCTACACTAACTGTAACTGAATCATTAGCTGAACCTGAACTATTACTACAAGTAATATTGTAAATAGTCGTATTGGTTAGGGGACCAGTGTAGAAGGTACCTGAAGTTGATTTACTTCCAGACCAGCCGTTGACACCACCACTTGCGCTGCAAGAGGTTGCGTTAATAGAAGTCCAAGACAGGGTTGAAGTTCCGTTATATGAAACAGAACTTGGGTTAGCGGTAAGGTTAACGGTAGGAGGTTGCGTTACTACAGTGGTAGGGCAGAGAACCAACAGATTGTATTCTTGAGCGCGCTCACCTTTGTTAAATCTTATGAATCCGTTCTGTGAGATATTCTTGGAAAGTGTGCCTCTGGTGTAGGTCACTTTTTCCAGAAAAGAGTGGTCTGAATTTAAAATATCAAACGAAAGCCACGGAGAATTTTTTTCCCTTGCTGTATAATACAGGGTATCGTTGGCTTTTATTTCCACCTCTATGTTTTGAGACCAGAAAACATAATCATCATCGGATCCCTGGCTTTCTGTTAGTATCCTACTACCATTCCTGTTATTTATTATTGCACTGTCGTTGTCGGGTCCTGGAGTTACGCCTTCTATATCCTGAGCGTATATGATTGTTTGGTTAGCACATAGATTAGGAACATTAAAAAAGCCTGAACCATTATTATTGGCTAAAACCGTATTGGCGTCTATAAAAAGTCCGGAAAGAACCCAAATACCTATTAAAAATAAACTTATTTTCTTATTCATCTTTTTAAATTAGCCCCCTTGGAGCTTTTATCTGCTAAATTATTAATCATAAAACCGACTACCTAATAGGTATAAAGCATAGCACTATTGTCAAAAAAAGTCAAGTATCCAGTATGTACATTCAACATTGAAGTGCAACACTTTCATTAAATACTTCTAATGGCGTCTTCCAACCTAAACGCTTTCTTGGTCTCGTATTGAGAATATATTCAACGTGAGAGATAGCCTCATTTGATATAGTAGCAAAATCAATTCCTTTAGGAAAATACCAACGGATTAAACCATTAATATTTTCATTAGTGCCTCGTTCCCATGAATGATATGGATGAGCAAAATAGTGGGATATTTGTAATTCTTCTTGAATTTTTTCGTATGCAAAGTTTTCTTTTCCGTTGTCTGTGGTTAAAGTCTTGCAAGGAAAATCCTTTAGTCGACTAATGACAGTGTTGGCTGTTTCATTGGAAGTACTGTCTTGTATTTTAGAGATTAAAACCAAACCTGTTTTTCTTTCTACTAAAGTATTAAGTCCAACTTTACTTTTCTTTGAAACCATAGAATCACCTTCCCAATGTCCAATCGTTTTTCTTTTTTCAACTTCTTTCGGTCGTTCATCAATTGAAAAACCATTGTGTTTAAGCAGTCTTTGATATTTTCTCATTCCCTTCTTTTCTCTTCTTTTGTGACGTCTTTTTAGATATACACGGAGGTCATGATATCCGATTTTCACATAATCACTGTGCACCCTATAGTAAATATATTGATAAATAGCTTCGTGAGATATTTTGTATTTAGGATATTCAAAAGAAAGTCTACCAGCTATCTGTTCTGGTGAATATCCCATCTTTAAATGATCAATAACGTATCTACGAATGAAGTAACTCTTCAGTCGTAGTTTTCTTCCACGACACTTACGTTTCTTTAACGCTCGTTCATTAGCTAGTCTAGGAGTGTATTGATAGTGAAGAGAAATATTCCTTTTAATCTCTCTAGCTATTGATGAAACTGAACGTTTCAAAACTAAAGCTATCGACTGGATTGGTCTCTTTTGCCAAAGTAATTCTTGAATTTTTTCACGTTCCCAAATGCTTAAATGCTTGTATTGCATACTTCTATTTTACTAGAAGTGTTGCACTTACTTGTTGAACCTGGGTTTTTATCTTGTATGCATATACAGATATATATCTTCAAGAGCACGGACGGCATCGCCAGCGGCTATGTTGTTTTGATGGTATAAAACATTGGTGCAATCTCCAGCAGCCCAGATGCCCGGCATTTCTGTTTTTTGATTGAATGGGTTTATTTTTATTCGTCCTATCTCGTCTAGTGGAACCAGATCTTTAACAAAACTAGTATTTGGAATTTGTCCTATTTCCACGAAAATGCCCGAGACTTTCATCTCTGTTTCCTTTCCTGTAATTTTGTCTTTGTAAACTATCCCTTCCACAAAATTATCTCCCTTTACCTCCAGGATATCTATATTTTTTTGAGCTTTCATTTTCGGATTTTTTAAAACTCTCTCAACTGTGATTTCATCAGCTCGGAAATTTTCACTTCTGTGAAGCAATGTCACAGATTTACAATAGGCGAGGAGTTGAGCGGCGCTTTCAAAGGCAGCATTGCCTCCGCCTATAACGACAACATCCATATCGGTAAAAAGCGGACCATCACAAGAAGCGCAATAAGTGAGACCTTTATGTTCAAGTCGGTCAGCATTTTTTGCTGGCAATTTTCTACGTCCGCTTCCAGTGGCTATCAGGATTGTTTTTGTTTCAAATTCTTCTCCCGTTTCAGTTTTTACCTTAAAAGATTTTTTTTCTTTGGATATTATATTGACTAGCGTATTTTCTTTCACTTCTAAACTCTCTCCAGCGTTCGCCAAGACGTGTTTTTTAAAACTATCGGCTAAATCCAAGCCCGAAATGGACGTGGTGCCTATCCAGTTGTAAATCTGCTCTGACACTACAGACTGCCCACCCCATTCGGCGGTTATGAATAAAGTTTTAAGTCTTTTACGAGAAGCAT
>MGIZ01000061.1:0-237 GCA_001794015.1 Candidatus Yanofskybacteria bacterium RIFCSPHIGHO2_01_FULL_39_8b | reverse complement strand
GCCGGTCCTCCTCCTATTATCATTAAATCATACACCATATAACACACATCATACATCAAAAAGGAACAAAAACAAAACACACAACATTGTTTTTATACTATGTACCAAATGTTATGTATTATGTGTTATATGCTACGTGTTTCACTAATTCTTTTTTCTTCTTAGAAACGCAGGGATGGCGCTCCAATCTTCAGTGTCATCCTCTATTATTATCTCTTCATTTTTAGATTCTTTCTT
>MGIZ01000060.1:3857-6342 GCA_001794015.1 Candidatus Yanofskybacteria bacterium RIFCSPHIGHO2_01_FULL_39_8b | reverse complement strand
ATATATCTTTGATGTTCATTTATTATTAAACTATTTGATTAAACCGTCTTCTTTAATTATTCTTCTGTCTTTTACAAGGACATCGGATTCAATTCTGCCATCCCGGACCTGAATTATCCGCTTAGCTGATTGGGCTACATATGATTCATGGGTAACGACAACGACAGTATGCCCCTTATCATTTAATTCTTGAAAAAAATCCAAAATTATTTCGCCCGATTTAGAATCAAGGTTTCCGGTTGGTTCATCGGCAAAAACTACCCTAGGATTATTAGCCAATGCCCTGGCCACAGCAACTCTCTGCTTTTGGCCTCCGGAAAGTTTTGAGGTTTTATAATTAATCCTGTCCTCAAGACCGACCAGTTTTATCATATCAAAAGCTATTTTATTTCTTTCCGGCTCATTATACCCTCCATATATAAGTGGAAGTTTTACATTCTCCAGAACCGAAAGACGTGGCAGAAGATTGAAGGCTTGAAAAACAAAACCCATCTTTTTATTTCTTATTTTAGCTAGTTCGTTGTCGGTATAATTATCAAGAAACTTGCCGTCTATCAGATACTGACCGGAAGTGGGTCGGTCCAAACAACCCAGAATTTGAAGAAGAGTTGACTTGCCGGATCCGGACGGACCCATAATCGCAACAAACTCACCTTCATCTATCTTGAGGCTTATATTATTCAAACCCACGGTTTCTATCTCGTTATCCCGATAGATCTTGGATAAATTTTTAATTTCTATAAGGGCCATAAGATTACTCGCGAATTATCGTATCTCCCTCATTAAGGCCCGAGATGACCTCGATTCTTCCGTCAGAACCTTTGAGACCAGTTTTAATTTCCACCTCAAAAGTAGATTGACCGTCTTTTTCTAAGATCGCCGTAAGATCTGCAAATCTTGTCTCAATAGATTTTTTATCTACAACCACTAAAGCATACTTTTTCCCGTTTCTTGAGATGACGTTTCTGCTGGGAATGTGGAGGACATCATTTTTCTGATCGGTTAAAATATCCGCATCAGCAGTCAGCCCGGATAAAATTCCTTCATCGGTAGAATCAAATTCAAGGGTTATTTTATAAGTAGCAATATTATCAACAATCCTGCCGGCCGGATCAATGTGCACTACTTTAGCCGTAAAAACTTTATCTCTGCCATAGGCATCAAGAGTAACCCGGGAAAAATCTCCGACAGATATTTTTGCTATATCCGCCTCCGATACGTTAGCCTCAATTTGAAACCTGGCATTACCCATCAATGAAACCAAAGTTTCATTAGACGAAATTATTTGGCCAGTTTTTACATCAATATTAGCCACCGTTCCGGAAAAGGAAGCGACTAAACTATATTTTGCAATTTGAGCTTGCACAAGAGCCAAAGATGACCTAGCTTGTTCCAGTTGGGATTTAGCGATTTCCGCTTCATAACCATCTCCGACAATAGCTTTTTTTCGGGTCGAAATTTCCGATATCTGGCCTAGAATTAAATCGATATTAGAATTTATCTTATCAATATCACCCGGCGTTACCACGGGTTCGTTTGTCAGCTCAAACTGCATCACCTCAAGAGCCTCCTTGCTTTTTAACAGTGTTCCTTTTACTTTCGATGCCAATAAATCAATATCAACATTATTCGGGTTTTTTTGAACCTCATCAATCTGAGATTTCAATCCTCCGGTCAAACCCATAAAATACCAGGCTTCGGTTCTGCCAAGATTGCTCTGGCCATAGATTAAATTTAGAACATCCTCTTTTTGCCTGGCCACTTCACCGGCTGATCCGGTATTAACATTAAAGTATTTATACTGGACCTCGGTAAAATCCACCATGGCATCAACAGCTAGTTTCAGTGACTTAACCAACGCATCTGCGGTAATACTGACATCGCCATCCGAATTATTTAAAGCGGCCTTAATTTGACTTAAGCGCAATTCAGCAGAAATAACATTAGCTTTTTCTCGACTCTCTTGGGCTATAAGTTCAGAATCATTAATTTTAATCAAAACTTTGCCAGCCGAGACTCTATCTCCGCTTTTCACGCCAACATAGATTACCCGTCCGCTTCGGTCAAAAGCCAAATCAACGGCTTGAGACGCCTTTACTCTTCCGGTTACGCTTACTTCCTGAATAACCGATCCCAATTCAACTTTAGCCGTTTCGGCCAAATCAATATCTTTATTTCTAAATGTCCAAAAAGAGATAGCTCCGACTGCTAATATCAAAAGAGTAGCCGTCTTTTTGCGGTTTTTTATAAACTCTGCCGGTCCAGAAAGTAATCTTATTAAAATAGCCATTTAACTTAATTATACCACACTTTTGCGATAATACAAGGAAAAAAGAAAAGGTCAAAATGGGCTGGATCTTCAAAGTTATATTGATGAGGGATTATTAATATCCTTTCAACTTTTCAACCTTATAATGCTGCCTGATCTTCTCCAGAGCTTTGGCCTCAATCTGACGAATACGCTCCCGAGTTACGGTAAAAACTT
>MGIZ01000060.1:901-3734 GCA_001794015.1 Candidatus Yanofskybacteria bacterium RIFCSPHIGHO2_01_FULL_39_8b | reverse complement strand
CTGACCTATCGGCGCTTCAAGAGAAATGGTATCCTGGGAAATTTTCTGAATATAACGTATTTTATCAACCTCAACTCCCATTTCCGCGGCAGTTTCTTCGGATAAAGGCTCCCGACCAAGATCCTGAACCAACCTCCTTACAACCTGCTGGTACTTGTTGATTGTTTCAACCATATGGACTGGAATACGGATAGTTTTGCCCTGGTCGGCCAAAGCACGGGTGATTGCCTGACGGATCCACCAAGTGGCATAAGTCGAAAATTTATATCCTCTTTTATAGTCAAATTTTTCTACAGCCTTGAATAGGCCAATGTTGCCCTCCTGAATCAAATCGAGCAGGGTAAGGTTCGGGGAACGGCCTACGTATTTTTTAGCTATGGAAACTACCAGCCGAAGATTTGAAACAGCAAGTTTTTGACGAGCCGCTTCGTCGTTCTTCTCTATCTTTTTTGCCAACTCTACTTCTTCTTCGCTGGAAAGCAACGGATATTTGCCTATCTCCCGCAAATACATCTGAACCGAATCGGATGTCGAAGCTTCCTCCAGTTCAAGTTCAACTTTCTTTTTTTCTTCATACTCGCGGGCTTTATCTTCCTGAAAAACCTGGCCCGATTCAATGATATTTATATTGGACGACTCGAGACGATCATATAAACCCTCCAAGCCCTTAATATCGGCTTCAAGCCCCGGAAAAGTATTGATTATTTCTGTTTGAGTAACAAAGCCCCGATGCCGGCCTTTTTCTATCAATGTTAAAATTGCATCCTCGGTAATCGGAGTTTTTTTAGAAACCATCCTTGGTTTTTTGGTTTTTATTTTTTTTGCCTTTTTAGGTTTCGGGTTTCTTTTAACGGCTTTTTTTATTTTTTTTGTTTTTTTGTTTTTTTTCATGAAATGTTTAATTTTTTATTAAGTTCATTGACCTTGATTAGTAATGATTGCAGTTGTGACTTGTCCTCGGCCTGTTCCGTGGACTTTATATCAAATTCGAGATCGGCCAGCTCTGATTTAATTGATCTTTTCTCAAGCTCTTTTTTAATATTTAAAAAATCGGCCATTAACTGATCGTCGGTGAATTCTTTTAACGTTTCTTGGGCTTTTAAACTGGCAAATTCTAATTTCATTTTTGTGCTCTCATCAAAGCTATTTACAAAACTTTCAAATTTAAAATTTTGTAAATCGACGCTATCGCCAAGAGTCTTTATAACCAGGGTTATTTCGGGATTCATAAAGTTTGTTTTTAAATTTTTTATCTCTTTATAAAATAGGGCTGGTTTTTTAATAATCAGAGCGAGTAGGGCCTCTTCAAATATGTTCTCCTCCGTTGGTTTGGTAATTCCAGGTTGTTCAGGAGAATCATATTTATGACCGGCGTATAATTCTAAATCGTCTTTAGCCGTCAGAATATCGGATTCTATCGCATCTTCCCTGGTTCTTAAAATCGTAGCCAATTTTGATATCCAATGGGATTTTTCCACCTCGCTTGATATTCTTTTTATCAACGGACCGAGACTGGCTATAATCGCTTTCTTGCCGTCAACTGAAGTAAAATCAAGCTCTGACTTAAGCTTGTCAAAATAAAAATCAATTACCGGCTTTGACAACCGGACAAATTCCTGCCATTTCTGACCATGCTCATCCGGCAAACGGGCAAACTTTTTTACATAATCAGCCGGATCTTTGCAATCAGGATCATTGAGGTGGACTATTTTAACGTTTAAATTCTGGCTTAGAGCCAGTCCCAGTCCCCTCCTCGTTGCAACCAACCCGGCGGCATCAGTATCAAAACAAAAATCGAGATTATTCGTATATCTCTGCAAAAGCTGCAGATGACTTGGAGTAAGGGCCGTACCGGAGGTAGCGGCGACATTCTTAACTCCAGCTTGATAAGACATTATAGCATCCATATTACCTTCGACAAGTAGGCAACGATCCTCTCTGCGGACTTCAGCTTTGGCCATGTTGAAACCATAAAGAACACGGCTTTTATCGTAAATTAAAGTTTGGGGAGAGTTTATGTATTTACCGACATCGACTGGATGATTATCGCCAAAAACACGACCGGTAAATCCAATAATCTGATCGTTAATGTCGGTTATGGGAAACATTATCCTTGAACGAAAACGATCATACGTGCCAGAATTGTCATCTCTTTTTATGGTCATTCCCGAATTGACCATATCCTCATCTTTGAAACCACAATCGTGCAGAAACTGACCCAAATTATGCCAACCTTCCGGAGCAAATCCAAGACGAAAATCTTTGATTGTGCTTTCAATAAGTCCCCTTTCGGTTAAATATGCTTTTGCTTTCTTGCCCGCTTCCGAATGATGAAGCTGTTTTTCAAAAAATCTAGCCGACGTTTCGCAAATATCATAAAAAACTGTTTTAGCATCTTGCACAGCGGGGTTATAGGATTCAAGTTTAATACCGGCTTTTTGAGCAAGTATTCTTAAGGCTTCAGGAAATTCAACGCCCTCCATTTCTTTTACAAATCCGAAGATATCACCCCCCTTTTGACAGCCAAAACAATGCCAGATCTGCCTTTCCGGAGAAATATAGAAAGAAGGAGTTTTCTCATTATGAAAAGGGCAGCGGGCCTTGAAATTCATGCCAGCTTTTTGAACTTTAATATATCCGGAAATAATATCCACAACACTAAGACGATCTTTAATTTGTGAAACGTTGTCTGAC
The DNA here is from genome assembly GCA_001794015.1 of Candidatus Yanofskybacteria bacterium RIFCSPHIGHO2_01_FULL_39_8b. Classification (GTDB taxonomy): domain Bacteria; phylum Patescibacteriota; class Minisyncoccia; order 2-02-FULL-40-12; family GWA2-44-9; genus 2-01-FULL-39-28. Next base: position 1,040 of record MGIZ01000060.1, on the reverse strand, counting down.
ATTTATGTCGGTATTTTACTATATTTAGAGCCGAAAAACAAATGCGGCTCTTTAACAACTCAAAGATTTTATGTTAAGATTCATTTTTCTAAAGTTCATTAAAAAGGAAAAACCATGTGCGGCATCATTGGCATGATTA
>MGIZ01000060.1:0-883 GCA_001794015.1 Candidatus Yanofskybacteria bacterium RIFCSPHIGHO2_01_FULL_39_8b | reverse complement strand
CTCCCGATACCTATCTTGGCCTTATGGCTATGCAGCATCGAGGCAAAGAAGGAGCGGGGATCTGCACATCAATAGATAATAAATTACGCATAGAGAAGGGCGTGGGCGAATTACCCCAAGCATTTTGGCGTTATCAGTCTTATCCCCCGCTATCAATCAATCTGATCTTGCCGGGAACTTCCGCCATTGGTCAAGTCCGGTATTCAACAACCGGAACCAGAGATGAAGAAAATCTTCAGCCGATGATAGGAACTTTCCGAAACCAAGAATTTGCCATAGTCCATAATGGCAACTTAGTTAATACTAAAAGACTGGCCGAACAAACTAAAAGTGGATATCGAGCATCAGATACCAGAGTCATTGCAGATTTAATATCCCAATCAAAAGAATCAGATTTTGAAACAGCGGTAGTTGAAACAATTAAAATCCTGGAGGGGTCTTTTAATCTTATATTTCTTTTCGACGATAAACTAATAGTCGTTAAAGATAGGTTCGGTTTCCATCCTATGCAAATCGGCCAACGGGAATCTGATTACATTGTCGCTTCGGAAAGCTGTGCCCTTGATCTAGTTGGAGTCCGGTCATTAAAAAGAGATGTTCTACCCGGAGAAATAGCTGTAATCAGTAAAGATGGGATATCTATCAATCAATGGTGTGATAAAATATTTTTCAAATTTGATATTTTTGAATATATATACTTTCTAAGACCGGATAGTATTATTCACGGGGTAGAAGCGGGCCAAAGCCGCTATTGGATGGGTTATGCGGCGGCTGAAAAATGCAATTTTGAAGCAGACATAGTAGTACCGATCTCCGATTCCGGCAATGAAGCTGCTCTTGGATTTTTTGAAAGCATGCAAAAAATAAACCCGAAAATAAAATT
>MGIZ01000059.1:4197-5620 GCA_001794015.1 Candidatus Yanofskybacteria bacterium RIFCSPHIGHO2_01_FULL_39_8b | reverse complement strand
TTGGCTGGAAGTGCCGATTGCCTTCACTGCCGTCTGTTTTGTCGTCGCACTCTCATTACCGGCCGGATCAACCGACCTGATAGAGTAATAATAAGTAATGCTATTCGTAACACCCTCGTCCACATATTCATTACCGACAATTTCAGATGCCGCAATTTTGCCAAGCGAACCGGCTGTTTCCGATTGATATATTTTAACGTGGCTGAAATCTTTGGTCGGATTAGTCCATGCAAGTCTTATTTTTCCTCCCCCAAGAGCAGCTCCCGATACGCTGGTTACATCGGCCGGAGGCACAATATCGGCCGCCGCTACTATCGCATAACGAGTCAGGTGTTTGGTCCTAACAATTATCACATTCTTTTCTTTATCAATAGTATAGTTATCGGCTCTTACCCAAGCTCCCGTTCCTTCATCATAATAACTTGGAGAAATGCTGTCTTCGGTCAATCCTTGAGATTTAATATTGGCTTCGTCGTAGGGCAATATAATTTCTAGTTCTTTTTCAAATGTTTTCAATTCCTGGCCGGCTTGGTTTTTAATTACCACGTCATAAGCCGTACCGATAACTTTCGCCGCCGCTTGCGATGGCGCTTCTATCGTCGGCTTAACCTCGACGGTTAAATTGCCGACGCTTGAAGCAGTGGCATCCGGAGGTACAAATAATTTTGCCCCATCAGAAGTTTGCGCAATAATCTGCTGACTTGATGTGCTGGTAATTGTTGCCGGCTTGGGCAAAGGAACTTCGCTGAATTTAGATAAAACTATTTCAACAAAAGTAGAGCTTCCTCCAACCGGAACCACAACTTCCGAAGATTTATAAGCCAATCCTTCAAATTCTTTTCCGGCGCTAATATGCCAGCCGCTATTAGGCATAATTTGAAGCACAAATAAACCGTTACTATCAGAACGTGTATTTGAAAAACCGCCCTTCTCCGACCAAGCCCAGACATAAGCATCTACCGGCCTGCCATCTTCCAATTTAGTCGTTCCTTTTATAAAAACAGCTGTAGCTTGATCTCGTTTTATAAAAACCATTTTAATGTCATTTGTTTCACCTGATTTTATTGAGATTGATTGTTCGGACGGATTAATATACCCAAGCTCGTCGGGCAAATAGGTTCTGACATAATAACTCCCGGGCTTTAAGCTAAATATAGCTAAGCCATTTGAATCGCTTTTGGCAAATTGGGATTGACCGACAAAACTTGTTGTAGAATACTGGCCGGCTCCGGCAACATCAACCACTACTCCCACATAAGGCAAGACCCTGCCTTCATTATCCACTGTTCTAATAATTAACTTTGCATCTGCTGTTGGAATTGAGAAATTAATTTCTTTGGTTTCAGCCATAGCATCTTGGTAAAACTCCGCAACCGGATAGGGACCGGCGAAAAACCAATCTCCCGCCCCATCCTTCGGCCTA
>MGIZ01000059.1:1598-4180 GCA_001794015.1 Candidatus Yanofskybacteria bacterium RIFCSPHIGHO2_01_FULL_39_8b | reverse complement strand
TTGGTCAACCATGGTGCTTACCCATTGGCCGGTATCTTTGGAATAAGCTCCCACCTCTGCATTTACTACCGGCTGACCGCCAAAAAATAAAACCGTACCTGTAACTTTCTTGCTTCCGGATTCAAATTTAAAAATCAACGATTTTGTTTCTCCTCCTGATATGCTGAATTTTTGCGGTTCCGATCTTAAAAGATTAGGGGATGTTTTAGATGGAAAAACTTCCGCCACATAAAAACCGGCAGGAACGGTAACTTTAAAATAACCTCCGGAATCGGTAGTGCCGTCAAAATTTAAACCGTAATCTTCCCTGAATAGATGATACCAGGCTCCGGCCACCGCCATTCCTTGTGAATCAATAACTTTTCCGATAACAGTGGCATTAACAGTGGGAGTTGGGGTTGGACTATAACTAGGCGTTGGCGTCGGTGTAGGTGAATATGTAGGTTTCGGAGTTGGGGTTGGACTGTAATTTATTGTTGGAGTAGGACTTGGACTGTAAGAAGCTATGGGTATCGGCGTAGGAGTCGGACTATAACTAAGCGCGGGAGTAGGTGTTGGAGTTGGTGAATATGTCGGTGTTGGGGTTGGAATAGTAGTACTTAATGTAAGGGCTACTGAATTAGATTCAGTTTGGCTTGAACAGCCATACCCGCTTTTACAGGCCTCAACCTTATAACGATAGGCATACCCGCTGGTAACGGCTGTATCTATATAAGTAGTAGAGTTGGCTCCAGTTGGTCCATATATCCAAGAATAGGATCCGGAATTAACGCTTCTATAAACATTGTAATGAGTAGCATCGGAAACCATTGTCCAGCCTATGCCGACACTGCTGTCAGACTGACCAGCCGATACCATAGAGGGAGCGACTGGAATCGAACCGCCATCGCCTCCGCCACCTCCGCTACCGCCGCTTGATGTTCCCGATATAAAACTACTTGCGCCATAAGCCACACAACCGGATGTACTGCAACCGGATGGAAATGACTCAACTTTATAATAATAAACAGTGCCGTAAGAAAGGCCGATTAGATTAATACAATGCTCGGCAACATATCCCCCGCCATCGCATCTCGAATTAGACAATAATCCGTAAGAAGTGCTCGTACCGTAAAAAATCTTTGAATCGGAAGCAATATTTGTTGTCCATTTAATTTGAGCGCCTGATCCCGCAATATTTTCAGCCCTTAAACCAAATATGGACAGAACAGTTTCGGCCGAAACAAAACTAAACAAAATTAAACCGACAATAAAAAATAATATATATTTCATATCTTACATTATAACAAAAGACTTGAAATTACGCTGTGGATTAAAATATCGGTTTACTGTTTATAGTCAATCCCCGCATCATTAATTGAACTGACATTAATTATTCTATTCAGCTCAATGTCATACAATATCGCCTTATCGGCCTTTTCATAAAACAGAACCTTATCGCCCTTTTTGGCTCCCTTAAAAAACGGATTATTCTCAAGCGGTTTATAATCGACAATAGTCGCTATAAATGGTCTCTCGTCTGGCAGAACAATCAATCTTGCTATCTGAGCAACAAGCTCGTTGTTATATTTAGCACTACTAACATCTTGAATTTTTATGGCTGAACCTTCTTTATTAAAAATTACAAACCAGATTACAAAAAATACCGCTAAAACCGGTCCTGCAACCTTTACAATTTTTAACCCCGCGAATATCATCTTCCGGATCGCAACACTAATTCGGTTCGTCCTGACCGGTTTTTTTATTTCCAATGGCATCAATACCTTCTCCAATAATTGTTCGAAATTATTCCGCATAATCGTTTTTGAGGTTTTACTGAGGTTTACTGAGGCTAAACCTCAGTAAACTAAATCTCGGTAAATTAGTAAGTTTTACTCTAGCATTATATCTCCCAATTTTTCGTCTAAATTTATGCTCAACATACACTCACGCGCAAATTCTTTATATTCTCTCATATCTAAAAATAACTCAGAAAAAATATCCTTTTCAATAATACCCCTGTTCTTTTCTTCAATAAAATCGCTCAAACTTCCATATGGATAATCCGCCACCCAATCATAGGCTTTATTAAATTCACTAACCGCTTTCTTTAATCCGCCTGGATAAAATTCGAAAATGTTTTTTATCTGTATATAGACGCTCAGATACTTTAAATACAAATTCTCATCAATAACCTTGGCTTTATAAGATCCCTGAAATAGTGAACCGGATTCTTTATATTTGGTGTTATAATACATGGTTAATCCTGTTCCTAGTCTTTGCATAAATTTTGAAATCCCGCTTTCTTTAATTTCTTTTAATAAGAGATGGAAATGGTTTGGCATTAATGCAAAGGCAATAATTTTTACAATTGGCTTGTGGGGTGGCCAATCCTCAGGCCACTCCAATTTGCTGAGGTTTAACCTCAGTTTATTTAATTCTCGAAACGGGGTATGCGGAGTTTGTTCAGTATTAAAGTAAAATAATGCCTTCAAAAAATAATCCCTATCTCTGTTATGGTGAACTATGGGCTGTTTGCGATTGCCTCTATTATACACATGCACATAATTGTCTAATGAAAATGACTCTTTTCTCATATATAT
>MGIZ01000059.1:0-1590 GCA_001794015.1 Candidatus Yanofskybacteria bacterium RIFCSPHIGHO2_01_FULL_39_8b | reverse complement strand
TGCAAAGGTTATACTGCTGAGGTTAAGCCTCAGTAAGACAACCCGTGTGACAAAATTATGCAAAATTATACTGACCGAGGTTACCGACTGAGGTTTAACCTCAGTAATATCATGTTTGTATTTTAGTCTGAGAATTTTAGAAGTCAATTGATCAAAAAGTTGATAAAAGTGCAATCCCCTAGGGATTCCTCTTCTCCTGCCCCCCGATCATATAAAACGTTCTCAAGAATGATTGATTAGTGTATTCGGTGGTGATCCAGCCAGCGGAGCGATTAGTTTTAGATATTCTTATTTCATCAATTTTCCCTGTAAAATAATATGCAGGCGTTGCTTCGGCGCTAGAACCGATTGCCGAATAGGCCGGAGTGATTGGAGTATTATCTACGGTCTTCGGTCCGGCACTAAGCGAACCATTTAAATACAGTCTTATAGCATTGCTCGAATCACCAGTGCCAACGACATGAATCCAAGTGTTAGTTGTAACACTAGATCCGGCCTGGCAGTTAGCGGCACATCCCCATGATTGAACTTCCCACTGATTAGCGGAGTTTTCCACAATAGTCGGAGAATTGCCACTGCCGCTAAATGCATCGCCATAGTTTGCAATTATATGATAATTACCATCGGCAACACTAGTATTCACCCATGCTTCAATTGTCCAGTTCTGACTGGTTGTATAATTAGTCAATCCAAGCGCAATCCTGTCATTGCCATCAAAACTTCCGGCTCCCGGACCAATTTTGCCGACCGTTGCCGTAGTTCCACTGTTAGTTCCGTTATTACCGGAAGGTGAAGAGTCGGCCACGCTTAATGTCGAGCCATTGCCCAAATGGTAAATCCCCACATAATTCCCATCCCACGTCCCCGTCTTATTCTGATTCGTGGCTCCACCGGCCGAGGGTCCCCCGTAATACATATATATAGAAGTGTCTTGGGTGGCGGAGAGGGTAGTTACATTGACCCAGGCGATAATTTCACCGGTGGTAGCGGAATAAGATTCAATCTCGTGGGGTAAAACGGTCTTACCATCAGATGAAGTAATTACAAATTCTCCAGAACCAGAGGCGGATTTGCCGCCGTTGGCGGTGGTTCGGATATCTGAATCGGTGTGGGATATTAAGACAGGAAAGTTAGTTAAATTGGAGCCGCCGGCCACTTTGCGATAATCAATAGTGAATTTCTTGCGGTAACCGTAGGATTCGGAGTACCAGATGGGTTTGGTGTCAGTGGAAGTGGTGGTGCCGAATTTAACCGTTTGGGCAGTTCTTGATTCCTGTCCCCCGATGGTATAAAAAGTTCGGGGAGATGATTGGTTGTTGTATTGTGTTTTAATCCAACCGGTAGTACGAACAACATTTGAAACACGAGCTTCATCTATTGAACCATTAAAATTGTAACTCCCATTGGTATATTCTCCGAGCTTTAAAGTGGTTGATACATCACCGGAAGCGGCAACTGTTCCAATATTTACAGTATTACCATTATACGATACTGATCCGGTTGTACCGCTAATAGTAGTAACTATATAATTCCAAGCATTACGAGTTAATGGCGTAATTGAAAGAGCACTCATCCCTGATTGGCCATCCC
>MGIZ01000058.1 GCA_001794015.1 Candidatus Yanofskybacteria bacterium RIFCSPHIGHO2_01_FULL_39_8b | reverse complement strand
GCGGATGTTCTGGCTTTATTCAAAATATTTAGCGAGCCACATAAATTGGGGGTATTTACTTTTCCTTTCCACATAACCCAGCCGGATTCTCCCGGAACTAGCACAAATGCATTCCAGTTTAATCTTCGAATTCCGCCTTCATAGAGGGGGAGAGAATTATAACCGGCCGAGACATTACTAGAACGCGTTTCGCTTAAGAAATTTAAATTATTATCAACTATATCTTCTATTTTTACGCCGCCGCCGGTACAATCGGCTGTACCCGAATTTGAAAAGTTAATTGTGTAAGTTAGCGTATCGTTATGATCAGCACTCGGTTTATCTACGGTTTTGAGAATATTTAAAATACACTGATTAGGTGCTGGGGTTGGCGTCGGCGTGGGAGTAGGTGTCGGGGTAGGAGTAGGCGTTATTACGATGAGTTGAGAACATGACCCCGATGGATAATTACCGTCATTTTTATCAAAAGAGTTATCTTTGTTGCGATCAGAACCGGCGGGTATTCTGTTGTGGCCGCTATTTGAATTCCAGTCGTCCGTATGGACATCATAAATTACAACGCATACGCTTGACGGCGCGGAATTAAGGGAATGCGAATCCGACCAGTTGCCGGATGTAGCGCAAGAGTTAGCATCAACTATATGGAGAGTATTGGTGTTGATTCCGTCTAGGGATCCTGCGCCGGGATTAGCAGGCGTCGAGTTATCTATAAATACTGCAAAACCCACTCTCTTGTTTGATCCGCTACAACCGTTTGGCCAGTCATAAGCGCCAGATATATTAAAAATTCCGTCATTAGTATTATAAGAAGCCGAAAAAGAGGCCGGAAAACCGGTATCGGCGGTTATATTAGGCGGCTTATTAAATCCAGAATAAACCGTCAAAGCAATAATCAGCACTAAAAAAAATATATGTTTGTTTTTTCTCATTTTAGGCAACTTATCTTCCACACTATTACATGGTAGAGATCAATTAGCCGCAAACTATACTATAATATCATATAGTGAATATGATGTCAAGGCAGATTGATATTGCCCTAAAAATAGTTTATAATTACAAGTCAGAAAGGAAAAATTTATGGAGGTATTGGTGTAACAGTTAGCACAGCACTCTGTGGAAGTGCGAGAACGGGTGCAAATCCCGTATACCTCCCAAGTTTAAGTTTTGTTTCCATTGGCTTCGTACTTTGACAAGTTTAGTGCGAGCTAAAATTATAAATTTTTATTTTTTAAAAACCCGGTTAATGAAAAATAAAAATCTCTAGTATCTAGCTAGAGATTCATATTAAATTAGGATGTCGAGATGGTCGGTTGTTATTCTCGATAAGGCAACGAAAGCAGGCGGTTTATTTCTCGAACCTCTTTGCTGTTCAGCGTTGTTTTTGTTTTTGCAACATAAGTTGCGGGTAAATCAGAACAGTCTTTTCTGCGCTTTACTAGCGGACCATTGGGTGTCTCGTAACGGTAGACAATTTCTTCGGGGTCATAAAATTCATGGTAATTCATCTGCCAGCCATTTTCTTCCTTTTCAAGAACTGTTTTAGCGTATCTTTTTGAGTAAAGCGGGCTAGGCAAGGATGGTTTTTTGATCTTGCGGATCATAATCAATTCATAAGGAAACTTAGTATCCTTTCCCCAGAATAATATTTCGACAGATGAAACGAACTCGATTTTAGCTATTGTCGGTTTTTCAACCTGATAACGAAACGGTTTTGCCCATTGAAGAAGTTTCGTTAGGGGATGGACGTAGAATCCACGGACCGGAACACGGCGGCCGTAATTGGGCTTAGCATAGATTTTGCCGTCATCTCCGATAACGCAGTCGGTAAGAACTTCGCTTTTAAGATTATTCAGGGCCCTATTTCCGACGAAATTTCTCTTATCAATTCTTCGGCAAAAGTTACTGTATATCTTATCCCATGGCCGGTTGATGTTTCTCATTAAAAATCTTCGCAGTGGTTGCAGAGTCGTTATTTTTTCTTTAGAAAAACCATTTTTGTAGCGGCATTGCGAAATAGAAATTCGCTTTGGTGAATCTTCCAATTTGGAGTTGTAATGATTACGGATTCGAAAACCGGTTTTAATGCCTGGATTTGAAGATCCGGCCTTGGCCGGTTCGTTGATAATCTTGATCATGTCGGAGCGCATTGGAGATGAACCTCCTTCATTTTTAGGTATAAAAGAACGATTCCAGTATTATACGCCATTAGTATTATTAAGTCAATACAAGAAAAAGCAATCATCTGATAAAATAGATCCATGGATCTATTTGAGAATTTTGATCTTTGGCAGATTCCTAAAATTTTAGCCGGTTTATCATGCTATGCGGTTCAGCTTGCTTTGATACTTTTCGGCATTTGGATTGTATATTCCGGAATCAGTTTTCTTTTGTCTCGCGGTAATCCTTTAGCCTATGGTCAAGCCAAGAAAACATTTTCTTATTCTCTTATCGGCGGTTTGGTTATTTACGGGGTTTATACGATTATACTGAGTGTTTCTGCTTTTCTTGGTATTAACGATTTACCCTTGGTGCCGTTGACTTGTCTGTAATTTTTGCTAATATATAACCGATGACATTTGCTGTTATAAAAACCGGCGGGAAACAATATAAAGTTCATGAGGGTGATACTTTAAGCGTGGAAAAGTTAGAACATGGGGATAATAATATAACCTTTGATCAGGTTTTACTTTGGGCTAATGGAGAAGATATAAAAGTGGGCAAACCTTTAGTTCCCGGCGCCAAAGTTGAAGCCAGGGTATTAGAAGACGGAAAGGGCGACAAGAAGATGGTTTTTCGCTATAAAGCCAAGACTCGTCGAAGAAAGAAAAAGGGCCATCGGCAACCCTATACTAAGGTTCAAATCGTTAAGATTTTGAGTTAAATTGAAAGATAACTAAATTAGGTCTTTTTTTATTCATTTTCTGTATTCTAGCGCATTGCGCAGTGTGATTTCGTCGGCGTATTCCAAATTTGAGCCGGAGGCGAGGCCGCGGCCGAGGCGGGTTAAAATAATACCCGTCTTGTCTTTGAGGAGGTCTTTAATATATAGAGCGGTTGTTTCTCCGGTAGTATTGGGATTTGTAGCAATAATTAATTCCAATTTATTTTTATCGGATAATTTATCAATTCTTCCTTCTAATGCTCTAAATTTCAATGTTTCCGGTGTAATTCCATCGAGCGGATTTATTGATCCGCCAAGAACATGATAAAGGCCTTTGTACAGTCCGGTTTTTTCTATTGAATCAAGATCGGTAACTTTTTCTAGTACTAATAGCTTTGATTGATCTCTTTTGGGATCCGAACAGATATGGCATAGTCCATTTTCCCGCCCACTTTCAGTAGGCGAGGCTCGCTCAGATATATTAAAACATTCTTCGCAGAATCTTATTTCTTTTTTGAGGTGAACAATGGCTTGGCCGAGTTCTCTTAATTCAGATTCATCTTTTTCCAATAAGGCCAAAACAAAACGAGTAGCTTGGCGAGGACCGACTCCGGGGAGTTTTTGGAGCAGCTTAATTGTTTGTCTGAATTTTTGATTCATTAAAATGTCAAAATTTCTTCCTGATGGCTTTTATCTATTTCCAAAAATCTTAAACTGTCCGGATCAATTCTGAATTCAACTTCGCCGGTGGGACCGTTTCGATGTTTAGCGACTATAACTTGAGCGTAGTTGAGCTTATTTTGCTCTTTTGCTCTTTCATAGTTTATTTTATCTTCACGATGAATAAACATAACCACATCTCCATCCTGCTCGATCGAGCCCGAATCTCTCAAATCAGATAATCTCGGTTTATGACCCTCTCTTTGCTCAACAGCTCTTGATAATTGAGAAATAGCAAGAACGGGGATATTCAGCTCTTTGGCCAATCCTTTTAATCCGCGGGATATTTCAGTTACTTGCTGGACCGGACTGTCATAGCTACGTCTGGCGCTCATCAATTGGAGATAGTCAACTATCAGCAAGCCAAGACCTTGGTTTGCCTGTAAGCGTCTTGCCATTGCCCGCATTTGGAGAATGTTGGGCGAAGAAGCATCATCGACATAGATCGGAAGATTTTTAAGTTCATCGCAGGCTGTAGTTACCCGAAGAAAATCATCATGTTCATGGGAAAGTTTGCCGGTTCTTAATCTCCACATGCTAACCCCAGCCTTATTGGCTATAAATCTGTCGACAACTTGATCAATAGACATTTCCATGCTGAAGATGCCGGTTGATATTCCTTGTTCGGCCACTCTTAGGGCAATATCAATGGCGAATGATGTCTTACCGATTGAAGGCCTTGCCGCTACAATTATTAAATCAGATTTTTGGAGTCCTCCAAGAAGATTATCAAGGTATTTATGTTTAGTCGGATGGCCTCGCAAAACATCGCTGTCAAGACTGGTTATTCTTTCCATTGCTTCGTTGAGGCTTATTCCCAGATGAGAAAAGGCATGGGTTAATGATCTCTGGGATACGGAAAATATTTTTTGTTCGGCTTCATCAAGGAGGTGTTCAATATCCTCTTCTTCGTTATGGCCTAAGCCGGATATGTGATGGGCGGCGCCAATGAGATCGCGGAGCATTTTTTTACGCTGGACTATTTTGGCATATGTTGTGATATGGCTTGCGGTGGGAACGGAGTTAGTAAGGGAAGTCAGATAGCTGACTCCGCCGGTTTCATTTATCTGGCCCATTTCTTCAAGGCGATTCGATAAACTCAAAAGATCTATCGGTTCGCGCTTTTCAAAAAGATTCAGGGCGGTGGCATATATAATTTGATGAGCGGGATTGTAAAAATCTTCCGGATTCAAAAAATCCACGACTTTATTTATCGAATCTTTATCAATGAGTATGGATCCCAGCACCGATTTCTCGGCGTCAATATTTTGGGGTGGTAATTTGTCGGGAGAGATTTTTTGCATGCCAGGTAGTGAATTTTCCGATTAAGTAAAATTACGACTTGGCAAAGCCAAGTCGTAGTCGGAAAATCTACTACCTGGCATGTATCCATTATTTATTATTGGCGAGGATAATCAAGTTGATAAAAGTTGATAGACTGTTTATTTCTCGCTCATTCTATAAATTTTTTAAATAAAAAACCGCTAGACATGCTAGTCGGTACTCTTAATAAGTTTACCAAATATAATGATACGCTCGCTACAGACCGAACACTCGCTTAGATGTTTAACAATTTTTGGCTCTCTCCGTTTATCTCTAACGTATGCAACAACTTGATTGGAAGATAGACAATCTTTTGTGGGACCGATAGGAATTTCAAACGGGTCTTGATCGTCGCCTAATATTTCATTAATTTTTTCCAATAGTTTCGGATTGTCTTTGTTTGACATCCCATTCCCCATAGTTAAGGAACTGTGATTGTTTATAACATATAAATAATAATAAATCAAAAGTAAATAAAAATTTAATGGGGTGAGAGTGGGAACCAGTAATTAAGAAACCAAAGCAACTAGTTTTTGATGAATGCTGTCGAAGTCGCCGCTGGTCATGATGCAGAAAATAGTGGGAGAGGCATTAGTTTTTAGATAGTTAGCTTTTATGTGGGCAATAATACCATCGGCATTTTCTAGGGCATAAGATTTTATGCCTTCTTTATTGAGATCTTTGACTAACTTTTGAGAAGAAAACATTTCTTCTTTACTCAAAGCTGATTTTTTGTATGGTTCGGCAATATAGACCAGATCGGCAGGCTTAAAAGATGAAATATAGGCTTCTTGGAAAAATTTTCTTCTAGATGAGCCGGTTCGCGGTTCAAATATGGCGATTATTTGGTGTTTGGAGAAATGATTCCGCAATGCTGATAGCGAGGCTAAAACTTTATCCGGATTATGGGCAAAATCATCAATTATTTTTATATTATTTTTTTGGTAAATTATTTCCAGCCTTCTTTTAACTCCTTTGAACATTGCCACTGCTTCGGCCAGTTTCTTGAATGAAATACCAATATGCAGGGCTATCGTTGAAGCGGCAAGTATGTTTTCAACATTATGTTTGCCGAGAAGGCCGGTTTTTATTTTTCCAAGCAAATTATTTTTACGGTACAGTTCAAAATCAAGTCCGTTCGGACCGGTTTTAATATTTTTTGCCGTGACTACACCGCCCTCTCCAAATGTTTCAACTTTGCACTTGGCATCATTTTTTAAAATAGCTGAATTTTTATCGCCGGTGTTAAGGACAAGAAGTCCTTTTTTGGGAATGAGGCGGGGGAGTTTGCGGAAAGCTTTTATTATTTCTTCAAGGGAGCTATAAATATCCAAATGGTCCGGCTGGATGTTGTTTATCAGAGCTATATACGGCCTATAATGAATAAATTTCGGAGAATTATCGTTGTATGAAGAACCATATTCGTCGCCCTCGATTACGGTATAGGAACTGTTACCGTTTATGAATCCACTGTCTAAGTTTTTAACAATGCCTCCGATAAGGGCAGTCGGTTTAAGGCCGGCTTTATAGAGAACCAAGGCAATAAGAGCGGTGGTGGTAGTCTTGCCGCTTGTACCGGTGATGACTATAGATTTTTTGTCGCGAATAATTTCTGTTTTTATGATTTCGGGCATTGAACAATGGGCGATTTGGTTATCGAGTATATATTCTAGGCCCTGATTCCCTCTTTTTATGGCGTTGCCGACAACTGTAATATCGGGTTTGAATTTTTTGATGTGGTTGGGATCGTGGTCTTTAAAATAATTAATTTTATGTTTTTTTAAAAGTTCAGCCGAAGGACCGAAAGTATCCAGATCGGAGCCGGAAACTAAAAAGTCCTTTTGTTTTAGAAGGCAGGCCAGATTGGCCATGGCGATTCCGCCGATGCCCAAAAAGTAGACTTTTTTCTTCATTTGTTGTATATTCTAGTCAAAACCGAGTTCTTAAACAAGGATGACTTTTATGGATTTAGGTTATTACCTTGTTTTAACAATTCTAATAGTAGCCGGTACATTCTTTAGTTTAGCTCTTTATCACAGAGCTAGCCCGTCAGTATTGAAGTTTACGGCTTATGGGTTTGCTACACTCGCTGTTCTGGGGTTTATTCTTGTTCAATTTGCCGGTTCAAGAGATCTTAAAATAGCGATGTTCATATTTATCGGATTATCAGCTTTTTATTATTGGTTTTATGGGGGCACCCTGAAAGATAATGACGGTAATTAATCATTTTTAAGTGTTAACGGTCCATAAATAGTATCTTCTATCCCGTAACCCAAATCAAAGATTTGGGTTCTTATTTTATCGGCTTTTTCATAGTTTTTTCCTTGGCGGAGCTTTTCGCGTTTTTCAACTAATTCCTGAATTTCGGTCGGGATTTTTTGTTTTTCTGACGGAACAATATTGGCAATAGTATCAATTTCTTTAAATAATTTCAATATTTCTTTTGCTTGCCCTTGATTGACCTTATTTTCTGACAACAGAGGATTAATTGCTCTTATCATTTCAAAAATTGCTGCAAATGCTTCAGGCGTATTAAAATCGTTGTCCATCGCTTCGGTAAATTGTTTTTTGACCAATTCAAGAATTTCACTTGGAAGCTCAACTTCCAGGTCGGATTTTGCCAATTCAAGTTTTTGGATAAATTCAGTAATGCGGTTAATGGCGGCCCCTGATTGTTTTAACATTTTGTCGCTAAATTCAAGGGGCTGTCTATAGTGACCGCTCAGCAGATAAAATCGGAGAACTTCTTTGGGATATTTCTTGAGAAGTTCATTGACGGTCTCAAAATTACCAAGAGATTTAGACATCTTTTGCTCTTTATTGATCAGAAAAGCCACATGCATCCAGTATTTTACGAATGGTTTTTTACCAGAAGCTGATTCCTGCTGGGTAATTTCGGCCTCATGGTGGGGGAATATCAAATCTTGTCCACCCCCGTGAATATCATATTGGGGACCAAAGAAATGTTCGGTAATGGCCGTATCTTCAATGTGCCAACCCGGTCTGCCATTTCCCAGCTTTTCATCGTTCCACCAATTTTCACCGACTTTGGCCAGTTTCCATACGCAAAAATCACCATTATTTCTCTTACCTTCACTTTCATCAATTCTTGAAACTGCATCGTCAGTTTCCGCTATTTCCGCATTTCTGCCTGATAATTTTCCGTATTCTGGAAATGTTTTAAGGTTGAAGTACCAACCATCATTTTCTAGTAAATAAATATTTTTATTTTTTATAAGTATTTTAACCTGTTTCCTTACGTCTTCAATGTGGTCAGTTGCCTTTATATATCGGGGGCTGGTTACACCAAGAGTTTCAATATCTTTTTTAAATTCGTCAAAGTAAAAATCCGCCACTTCTTTCCAGGGTTTATTTTCCTGTTTAGCTTTGTTTATTATCTTGTCATCTATGTCGGTGATGTTCTGAATATAATCAATTTCATAATCTTGGGATTTCAAATATTTTGCGACAACATCAAAGAACACAAAAGTTCTGGCATTGCCGATATGGATGTAATCATAAACCGTCGGTCCGCAGACGAACATTTGGATTTTTTTATCATTACATGAAACGAGCGGTTCTTTAGTTTTGGTTAGGGTGTTGTAGATTTTCATTTTAGATTAATGATTTTAAAATAATGCTTGTAACAAAAACGCTGCGCCTTTATGAACGGGGAATTCTGTAGTGAATATTACAACCAAGGATGCCAACAATATTATCAGCGTCAATGCGCCCCAGATATTGGCCGACTTTTTGTTTACATGCTGACCAACAATGCTTTTGTTATTGGCCATATGAATAACTAAGGCAATCAAAAAAGGCGCAACTATTCCATGAATAAGGGCTGTCCAAAAAAGCGCCTGAACCGCGCTAATGCCCGTATAGGGGATAACCATGCCGATTATGGTTGAGAATATTATAACTCCGTAGAATTCCTTTGCTTTGGAAAAAGGCTCATTGAGACTGCCTTTCCAGTTAAATATTTCAGCCAACACATAGGCTGATGATCCGGCCAGAATCGGAATAGTTAAGAGTCCGGCGCTAATGATTCCGATTGAAAATAGTATATAAGCATATTCACCGGCCAAAGGCTTAAGAGCTTCAGCGGCATCTCTGACGGTTGCAATATCATTTATGCCGGCACCGAATAAAGCCGTACCCATTAAAGCAATAATGAAAAATCCAATAAGATTGGAAAAAAACATACCGATCCTAGTGTCCCATTTAATTCTGTTGAGTTCGCGGGGGTCTATTTTATTGTACTTGCATATCAAAACTTTTTTTCTCGGCAGTTCCAGTTTTCGCTCCTCTGCTTCTTCGGAAGCCTGCCAAAAAGCAAGATAGGGCGATATCGTTGTTCCGATAATAGCTACCAGAATCACAAAGAAATCTTTATTGAACGTAAAATGCGGCAAAAACATTTTTTTTAGGATATCTTGCCAGTTATCAATGACTAAAAAACCGGCGAGCATATAGGCGAATAGCGACAATGCGAGAATTTTAAAAATTACTACGATTTTTCTATACGGTAGTATTACAACTAAAAACAAAATAATAAGCATCATAACCCACGATAAAAGCTTTGTTGAGCCGGGGGTTAAAAGTTCAATCGCCGAAGCCATTCCGAAAACGTCAGCTCCGATATTAAAAGTATTGGAAACGATTATCAGCGTTGCGATAAAAAACAAAACAGACTTTGAATAATACTTTTTAATATTACCAGCCAATCCGCATCCCGATGAAATACCGATTCGGGCGCTCATTTCCTGTACGGCAATCATTAAGGGCAGGATATAGAGCATGGTCCACAGAGTCAGATTGCCGAATCTTGCTCCAGCAATGGCATAAGTCATCACTCCCGACGGATCATCGTCCGATGCTCCAGTCACAAATCCCGGTCCTAATGACTTCCAGATTTTTTTAAGTTTATTAACCATTAATGGGATTATATCAATTTTGTGGATAAATCCCAAGAGTTTTATTTAATTACAATGGTATAATACATTTATGGTAAAGCAAATTGAATTGTTAGAACTCTCATCTCCGGGGTGCAGTCATTGTGCGGCATTCAGGGAGTTTTGGCATTCAATAGAAAAAGATTGGCCGAATGTGACCTACAAAGATATCAGCCTAACTACACCGGAAGGTCAGGCGATGGTCCAGAAATATATGATATTCGCCTCGCCTGGGATTATACTGAACGGCGAACTTTTCTCCACCGGCGGGGTCAACCAAAAGGAATTTATCGAGAAATTAAAAGAATTATCAGGTGAATAAATTTTTGTCAAAAATTACCCCAGAGTGGTCTTTGAGAGCTGGTCTAGGTGTGATGTATCTATATTCAGGTATGGATATTTTGCGTCATCCGACAGGATGGTATTGGGCAGTCAGGCCGATTTTTAAATGGTTTCCGGCAGGAATGCAGACAAGTTTGACCCAGCCGGACTTTATGAAAAAGTTCCTGATGAGTCAGGGGGTATTAGAGATTATTTTTGCCGTTATTCTATTAGCTTGGTTCTTGCCGAAGAAATATGCCAAGTGGGTGGCCGGACTTACGGCTTTGGAAATGGCTGGGATTCTGTTTTTGATACCGATAGATGCGGTGACCTTCAGGGATTTCGGGTTGCTTGGCGGGGCATTGGCCTTGTTTTTGCTTTTGAACGGAGGATTTAAGTCAACTTCTAGCGGAGGCAGCTCACCTACGTTTCAAAATAAAGTTGAACACAAGCCAATCAAAGAAGGTGAGCCTTTAGTGCAAACATTTGACCAGTTTATAGGAAACAAATAGAAATTAACCTCATTAACCTTAAAATAAATTGATCTAATTATACTAATTAACCATGCATAAATTATTCTAATTTCTAATTATTCTAATCAATGTCTAATGTTTTAATTTCTAATTTCGAAAAATAAAAATTTAGTCATTAGACATTTCCGTCATTAGGATTTGATTAGGTCAATTAGAGCAATTAGAATAATTAGAACTTTACATAATATCCGAAGAACTTAAAACTCAAGAAGTCGCGCAACCGTCACCAGCGGTGGCTGGCGCTGTGCCAGTTTCCGATAAAGCTCGGCATTGGATAATAGCTTTAGTTTTTGGACTGGCCGCCGTCATAGGCATGGGTTTGGTCTGGGCATTCTTTGGTTCTTCCGGCCAGGTTGAGGGTATGGGTTGGTATTTGTTTAGTTATGCGATGGGACTAACGATGATAGTTTTGCCCTGCACTTTTCCGTTGGCATTCGTTATTGTTCCGTTATCTATGGGTAAAGGACCGGTTAAAGGATTAGGAATGGCATTGGCATTCGGTGCCGGTGTTGCCATTACCTTGAGTATGTATGGTATTCTGGCGGCAATAATCGGTAAGACATTTATAACTTCTTTCGGCGTTCAGGTGGAAGGAATGAAAAACTGGCTCTACTTTATAGCCGGTATCATTGCTTATTTGTTTGCTTTAGGTGAGCTTGGGTTGATTAAATTAAGGATGCCGACATATTCTGGGGCTGCCCCTAAGATAATTCAGGAAAAAAAGGATTACGTTAAAGCCCTTATGCTAGGTTTGTTTCTTGGAAATATCGGCATTGGTTGTCCGCATCCTGCAACACCTCTTATATTCCTAGAAATCGCTCGTTCCGGAAATATTTTCTATGGTTGGTCTCTGTTCTTTGTTCATGCTGTTGCGAGGGTACTGCCGTTATTATTGTTAGCACTTTTGGGAATACTTGGGGTGAATGGCTTAAGTTGGCTTTCGGCCCATCGGGAAAAAGTAGAAAAAGCTACAGCCTGGATGATGATATTTTTTTCAGGATTTATACTCGTTTTGGGGTTTTTTACGATTGGTGGGTAAATTCTGGCCAACATACCGTATTAGAACAAATAACCCAGGAAGAAGTTCTTCTGGATACGGTAGGAAACAGGATCGGAACTTCCAAAGGCGGACATTTTCATGGTATGGAAACAGGAGAAGGTTTATTTGGCTTACCTCTTGAAGGTGGAAGTTGGGCGCTTGTAATCTTATGGCTTTTGCCTTTATGGTGGTGGTTTTTTAAGGAACATTATGGTGTCGGTGTAAAAATTGATGTCGAAAAACACTAATGGCTAACGAACAATTTCCAAAATCTGCGTTAGATAAGTTCAGGCAATGGCATTTCTGGTGGTTGGTGGTTTTTTCGTTCCTGCTTATTATCACTTTTGTTTATTATTTGCCGACGATGTTTTTGAACCAATCAATGGTTCCTCACGACGCCCCAATGGGTATGCCGATTGATGAAAGCCAGCCCCATGGCCATGATTCTTCTGGCAACTCTATATCTGCCGAACAAGAAGATATGGCCAATATGATGGCCGATGAAGAAATGCATGAGCATATGGATGAGCATATGTCTGACGGAATGGATATGGATGTGATGATGGAGCATATGATGGAAACACATGATATGAGCAAGGAAGAAGCTAATCAAATGATGGACGAGATGATGCTTGCCCGCCGAAGCCTTGGCGAAGGAGGGGGGCATGAGCATGAAGACGGAGAAGCGGGCCATGGGCATAAAGAAGATGAGATAGTTAATGATGACAACGATGGTAGTGGCGGGAATTCTTCAATTGGCTCGGGGCAATTAATGGAAGAAAGTGATGCGAAAGAGGGATTAGTCGTGAGTTTGAATGTCAATCCAGCGCCTTATAATGTTGGTATGCTTTTGAGATTGGATTTTTTTGTCAATGAAAAACCTGGAAATTTGCCGGTATTGGCCAATCAACTCCAAATCGAGCATGAAAAATTAATGCACGTCATAGGTGTTCGTTCTGATATGAATGAATTTTTCCATATACACCCGGAATTTTTAGCCGATAATTCGTCAATTTTCAGTATTGAGCATACTTTCCAAAAACCGGGACTTTATAAAATATGGTCATCAATTAAGAAAGATGGAACTGACTATGTTTATGGTCATCCAGAAGTAAATATAAATGGCCTCGGTTCGAGAGAAAACAAGAAAGTTTTTTTTTCAAGGAATGCTATTACTGGGAATTATCAAGTTTCATTAGCATCTTCAGATACAGTTGTTAAGGGCAGGGAGATAGACCTATCGTTTGATATTCATACTTTAAATGGCCAGGAAATAAATGTTGAAGATTATCTTGGTGCCCAGATGCATTTGGTTTTAATAAAAAATGATTGGAGTCAGTTTATTCATACGCATCCGGCTGATGGAGATCATGGTCATTCAAGAGCACCCGTTTTAATTAATGAAGTATTAGCTAATGGTGATGATCATTCAAGTGAAAGTGGCGGCGACGAGGTAATAAGTTTTGCCGTGACTTTTCCTGAAGCCGGATTATATAAAGCATTTGCCCAATTTCAGCCCCAAGGCATAGATTTACCGGCAGATGAAGCATTGCTTGCCGAATTCTGGATTCAAGTCGAAGAAAAGGCGCCATTCCCAGTATCGCAGCGGTGGGGGTTATTGGTAATTTCTGCATTATTAACTGCAGGTTTAAGCTGGTGGGTCAAGGGTTATTTAAAAGTTAAACCGGAAGATGTTACAGTTAAAAAATGAACAAATATTTTATATTAATTGGAATGACTATTTTAATTATCGGCGGCGGGATATTTTATCGTACAGTTTTGCTTTCTGAGGAAGACAGGCCGGTTGAAACGGGTGTGGTCAGGAATTTTACGATTATTGCCGAGAAAGACGAGTGGCGGTGGACGCCGGAGACGATTGAAGTGGACAGGGGCGATAGAATTAAATTAGAGATTATTAACGAAGATGAATACGATCACGGATTGGCTATTGATGCCTTCGGAGTATCCCAAAGAATGCCCGCCAAAAGCACGATTTATGTGGAGTTTGTGGCGACCCAAATAGGTGATTTTCAGTATTATTGTTCGGTTCCATGCGGAGAAGGTCATGTCGATGGAGTTAAAAGAACTCACTTTGATATGATTGGAGTTATCAAGGTAAGGCCAGCAAAAGAAAATTCAGTACCTTAAAAGTTGAGCATATATCTCTGTTCGGACCGGGTGTCGATTTCTTCCAGTGAGAAATCGCACCCTAAGTGCTCGGCAAATCGAAGAACCAAGCCGATTTGCCTGCGCAATTTCCTCCCAGAGATATATGGTTCAACTTTAGTAAAAGAAAGAGCGCTTAACGCGCTCTGCCATGGTCCACGGTGGGCTACTGTCGGAGGATCCATACGTCAAATCTGGCGGATCGGCGTAAGCTGCTCCGTAACCGAACCGTAGGGCCTTAATTATTATAATTATATCAAATCCCAATCAAAATGTCAATAGATAACATACATATAATTAAAGAACCGATAACTAGGTTAGAATTAAAAAAAATAGCAGATGAGACTTTTGGTTATGTAGTTAAAGGAGCAGTGGACATAGAACAAGAAAAAATTGGCCTAGGCGGGGAGCTTCACATAGATATAGCGGTTGAGCTACACAAACGATTTCAGTCTAAAAATAATAATTTGTGGGGCATAAATCTTTATCCTGATAAAACCGGCGAAGAATTTATAGAATTCGATTCGATGGTTAATATAAAACCCAATTTGGGCAATAGAACTAGGAGTATTGATAGCCAAGAAATCAGAGATAAAATTAAAGAAATCGTGAATAAATTTATTTTAGAATAAATGACTTACTTGCATAAAAATTTGGCCGAAGGCAGGTGGCAGAAATTATCTTTATCTGAACAGTTAGCCAATATCGGTTCGGAAGTGGGCCGAGCGGCTAAGTGGCAAGGAAAAGATGATCAAAATTTTAATGGCGCTTTGACCAGAGCATTAGAGTTGATTGATCTGACCATTGATGATCCAAGATGGGAAAATAGGCTGTTTGAGCTGGGGCGAATCAGGGAAATATTTTGTGACGGGATATTAGGAGGTCAAGAATACGGCACGAAGCTAACCGACTTAGAAAAATATTTTATGCCGTTTATGAATTTAACAGCAACAAAATATTCAATATTATGACCAAAGCCATTCTAAAAGTTAAAAAAATGCATTGTGCGAGCTGTTCGATACTGATTGATAAATTGGTTGGTAAACAGGCCGGAGTGCAGTCAATAAAAACAAGCTATGGTTCAGAGAAGACCGTTATTGAGTTTGATGAAAATAAGATAAATCTGGAAAAGATAGATGAACTTATAAATAAACTTGGCTATGATTTAATGCGTCCGGGGGAGGCGGGATTTTCGGCCGAAGAAGAAGAGAAAAAAGAAGCTATTGCTACTGAAGAAGCTAAGCGCCGGGTTAGAGCGGCTTTCGTTTTGGCCTTTCCGATCATCATTTATTATATGGCGATTCACATGTTCAATGTGACCCATGTTCATGAGCTCTTTGATTTTATGAATCAGAAGATGCCAGTTTTGTCCGGAAGCGGATTCTTTGCTTACGGCGGTTATTATACGAGTTATGTTTTCTGGCTTATTGCCCAACCCATAAAATGGCTTGCCGGTTTATTTGTAAATGTCTCAAATCCTCCTTTTAGAGTTGATCTTAACTACATCTATTGGATACTTTCAACACCGATTCAATTTGTCATTGCCTGGCCGTTTTACCGCAATACTTTTACTTCTATTCGTGTCGGTTCGGCCAATATGGATGTTCTGGTTGTTCTTGGAACTTCAGCGGCGTATTTTTACAGTGCTATTGGTTTTCTGTTTTTCAATATTGATCATCCCTTCTGGGAATCTTCAGCGGCGTTGCTGTTTTTTATACTTTTGGGCAGATATTTTGAAGCGGTAGCTAAAGGACGGGCCTCTGAAGCAATCAAAGAATTATTAAAATTGGAAGCGAAAGAGGCGCATGTCATTCGAGATGGCAAAGAAGTTACAGTTCCTCTTGATCAGTTAGCCCAGGGTGATGTCATTGTTGTCCGTCCCGGCGAAAAAATTCCGGTTGATGGAATTATAATTGAGGGAGAAACCCATATTGATGAAAAAGTTGTTACTGGAGAGTCATTTCCGATTAAACGCGTGGTTGGTGATCAAGTAATTGGGGCGACGGTAAACCAAGAGGGACTTTTCAGGTTTAAGGCGACTAAAGTCGGCAAGGAAACTTTGCTTTATCAGATAGTGGCGATGGTTGAAGAGGCTCAAGCTCGCAAAGCGCCGATTCAGGATTTGGTTGATAAGGTTAGTGAATCTTTTGTGCCGGCTGTAGTCGTATTATCGGTTCTTACATTTGTCGGTTGGTATTTCTTTGCCGCTTTACCTTTCAGGGCAGGACTTATTCGAATGATTGCAGTCTTGGTCATTTCCTGTCCTTGTGCAATGGGTCTGGCTACACCAACAGCTCTTATTGTTGGTATCGGTCGGGCGGCTAAATTCGGGATTATTTTAAAGGGTGGAGAAGCGCTCGAGAAGGCTTATCGGATTAATGCCATCGCATTTGACAAAACCGGCACTCTTACCGTCGGTAAGCCGGTTGTAACTGATCTCGTTCCATTGGGCGGGTTTGATGCCAAGGAAGCGATAAAACTTGCGGCGGCGGTTGAGGTTGGTTCTGAACATCCGTTAGCCCGGGCGGTAATAGAAAAAGGCAAGGTCGAAATAGGCGAATTGCCGGAAGTTAAAGAGTTTAAAGCTGTTGCCGGATTCGGTGTTCGGGGTAACGTATCCGGTTCCGCTGTTGCTTTAGGCAATGATGGCTTTATGAAAAATCTTGGAATTGATGTGGCTGAACACTCAACAATTTTTGAAAAACTGCAGAATGAAGCCAAGACTGTGGTATTTTTAGCCATGAACCAAAATAGCGCTTGGCGGCCAGTTGCCATAATTGCTATGGCCGATACTCTTAAGCCTTTTG
>MGIZ01000057.1:13541-18752 GCA_001794015.1 Candidatus Yanofskybacteria bacterium RIFCSPHIGHO2_01_FULL_39_8b | reverse complement strand
ATTTCCAGCGCCTTGATGTATGCCTCTTCGGCCTCCAAAAACCTGCCTTGGTTTTTATGATCCTTCGCCTCTAATAAATATTTTTCTATCCTTACTTCGGAATCAATTGATGATTCTTTTTTCTCCAAGGACTCTTGAGAATATTTTTTCTCAAGTTGAACCACCTTTCTATACAGACCGCGAAAAAAATGAAAAAAAGCATCGAGAATGGGCTTTGCTATTTTTTTTAATGCGCCCCTCCACTCGGTTATGGCTCTTTTCCATTTCATTTCAAGAATTTTCTTCTTTATGACAGATTCCTTAACCTCCGAAATCGTGCTTACGTCAAGAATTTTTAGTTCGGGAAATTTTTTGCCAATAATAAAAATTATAATGATAAGGCTTATAATGATCGTGAGAAACGGGATAATGTCAAATACCATAAGTAGGGTTTTATTTTTATTTTATTCTCCTCCAATGAACACCCCCGAAAATTTTCGGGGAATGAAAAATATATCTTTACACCCTCCGAATGCTTTCGGGGGGTTGCAAATGTGTTTCATGTGGCGCCAATGAGTTTATTAAAAGTATCTGCGTTAACACTCGCGCCTCCAACCAATACTCCGGAAATATTTTGAATATCCGTATATTCTTTTACATTTTCCGGGGTAACGCTTCCGCCATAAATAATCTTAAAAACGTCGTTAATAATAAAATTATCGTATAAATCCAAGAGTACTTGGCGTATCACTTTCTGGACATAGTTCACCTCTTCGGGGCTTGCGTGGACTCCCCCGCCCGCGCTAATAGCCCACACCGGCTCATACGCTATTATTATTTTATTACTATCGGATACTGATATTCCCTCAAGCACTTCATTCAGTTGTTGTATGAGCACATAATCCCTCTGGCCATTCTTCTTCTGCTCCCAGTCTTCTCCAATGCATAATACTGGAATAAGCCCATTTTCAAGACAAATGCGCGTTTTGTCATGAATCATTTTATTGGTTTCGTTAAAATTTTTCCTTCGTTCTGAATGGCCCAAAAGAACGTACTCGCCGCCAAGCATTTTTATATCAAGCGCCGAAATTTCTCCCGTATACGCGCCGCGCTCTTCCCAAAAAATATCCTGCGCACCGATACTTACCCGTGAGTCCCTGAAAATATCAACAACATCCTTAAAGGAAATGTATGAAGGGCATATGACAATTTTTTTGTCAGCGCTTACTCTTTTCGAAAAGACAACTAATGCCTTTGAAACCGAAAGCGCTTGTTCGTGCGAAAGATACATTTTCCAGTTTGCAATAATTATTTTTGACATATAATTTATTTTTTATGAGACACGAAACATCGTAAAAGCCCCTTCGGCAATGCCGATAATAATCGCTCCTGCGATAATCTCGCCCAAGGCAATAAGTAAAAACGCGCGCTTAAAAGGAATATTAAACAAGAACGCCGCCACCGAACTTGACCACGCCCCGCTCAATGGAGTGGGAATCGCGATAAACGCAAATATCGCCCATTGCCCATATTTTATATATTTTTGCGAAAACTTGCCGCGTGTATATTGAAAAACCCATTCAAATATTTTCTTAAAAAAATTCGATCTCTCCATCAGATACCTTGACACCGGATCTAAAAACATCAATAAAAAAAATGCCGGCACTAAATTTCCGGCAATTGAAAAAAAATAAGCGGAAAAAAGCGGAAGCTTGTATGCCCCCAAAGCGATTGGAATAGACGCCTGAAGCTCTAAAACTGGAATCATAGCAAGGATAAATGTAGCAAACTCGGGAGGGAATGATGAAAAAAATAATGCTAACGAATCTAAATTCATATGATTATATGTATATGAGATGGTTACAAAACCCAATTTTCAGGTTCCCCTCCTCATGAGGAGGGGCAGGGGAGGTCTTAGAAATGTTAGATAATTATCAAGGTTACTATGACCCCCTCCAACTCCCCCTCACGAGGGGGAGAGCATAAAGTTAGTTTTGTAACTATCTCATATGTATATTATAGCATACTACTCGTTCTTCCATCGAAAATTGGAAAATGCCCATTCGGAAAGGCCCTTGGCCTCATTCCATCGGTCATCCGATGTTTTGCTTCCAAATATTGCAAGAATAATGCTGTGATTATCGCGCCTGACTTCCGCGACAAAATTATACAACGATTCCTCAATATAGCCCGTTTTTGCGCCCACTATCGCGTAATTATTTTCCTTACTGTTTATAAAAGAATCAAGGAGTTTATCGGTGCTCTTTGCGATGACCCTGCGCTTTGTATTCAGAACCTGAAACTCATATTCTTTTTTTTGAACCACATTAATAATATCTTTTTCTTGGAACGCTCGATCGGCTAAAAGAGATATTTCATAAGCGGTTGAAATATTAGCCGGCTCAAGCCCTGTCGGATCGATAAAATACGTATACTCAAGCCCGAGTTTTTGCGCCGTACTATTCATTTCCCGCACAAACTCATTAATGCTCATGCCCGTGGAACGAACCAACGCCATTGACGCCTCATTGGAAGAAGGAATAAGCGTAAGATAAAATAAATCCTTGACGGTTACATCGTCTCCCACGCGCAGAATTAAATTATTTCCTGGGTGAAAATCCGACGACTCGATTTTTATTTTTGTTTTCCAGCCGGGATTGTGATTAATAAAAACAAGCGCGGTCATGAGCTTTGTCACGCTCGCGATGGGAGTCTGCAAATTTTTATTCTTTTCATATAAAATCTTCTTTGATTTTTTATCCAAGACCACCGCGTATGGCGCGCTCATATCTATGCCGAGACTATTTTGATTAATGATGGCGGGAGAATCGGAATTTTTTTGCATCGCATCCATATAGTACCCGCTGTTTGTGGAAACATTCATAGAAAAAAGCAGACTATACATTATGATATTTGTGAGAAAATCAAACATAATTCAAAATATAATGGAAATAAACCTTTTCTTATTATATGAAAAAGTTATGCGTTTTCCATTTTTTCTTTCAGTATTTTTTGTAGGTTTTCAGCGCTGTTAAGCGACTCGAAGTTTGGGAGTTCTTTTGCGTTGGAAATTCCCAAAAATCGTAAAAAATCAAAAGAAATATTGTAAATTGTCTGCATTTTCTTTTTATCTTCCTTGCTTTCAATAAGCCCGCGGATAAGCAAATTCCTTAATATAATGGCGCAATTTACTCCCCTAATCTGCTCGATTTCCGCGCGCGACACAGGACCGCGGTACGCTATAATTGTAAGCGTTTCCAGCGAAACTTTTGTAAGCTCGCCCTCCGTTTCCTCCTTGATGAACTTCTGGATCACCTTGGCATTGCTGGGCGTCGTCGCCATCTGCACCTTGTCCCCTATTTTTGTAATGATTATCCCAGAATCCTCTTTTGCAGAATAATGTGAACACAAATCTTCCACAGCTTTTTCAACTGCTTCTTTTTTTTCTCCCGTCAAATCAGAAAGCCTCTTTGTGGAAAGAGGATAGTTTGATATAAAAAGCAGACTTTCGATATGTGATTGTAGGGACATAAAAAATAATTTAATAATTTTGAATTTCGAATGAATTTTGAATAAAATAATTTTTAAAAATTTAAAATTTGATATTGATTCAAAATTAAAATTTCAAAATTCGCTTTCAATTCTCTCTAAAATAATATCTTCAAAAATTTGATCTTGCCGTACGATAATCTCCCTCTGCTTCATAAGCTCTAAGACCGCGAGAAAAGTTACAATAACTTCTGTCTTGTCTTTTGCATCAGTGAGGATTTTATGAAAACTCACGTGCGCTTCTTTAAAAATCAAATCCTGAATCCTTCGAATCTTCTCCTGTATGTTTACTGTTTTTCTAATAATGGATTTCGGCAGGTCAATAAACGGCTTAAGCCCCTGTATTATCCCTCGGAATATCTCCGCAAGCCTCTCTTTTTGAACGCCTTGGGGCGGCTGAAATCCCACGTCGGACAATACCCAAAACTTTTCTCGGTAATAGGCGAATTTTTTCGCATGTATAATTTTTTGAATATTTTTTGAGGCTTCAAGATACTCTTTATACATCTTGAGCTGTGACTCCAAGTCTTGCCCATCATCTTCATCATCCCAAACAAGATACGGCATTAAGGCTTTTGACTTTATCAAAAGAAGCTTTGCCGCAATAACTAAAAAATCAGCAAGCTCATACGGAGGTATACTATTTGTCTTATTATTAAGAACTTTGATATATTCTTCGGTAATCTGCGACAACGAGACTTTGGTTATATCAAGCTTATTTTGTTCTATAAGCTGTAGGAGCAGGTCAAACGGACCTTCGTAATGTTCAACTTTTACTTGATGCATACACTGATAAATTTCCAATTTTGAAAATCGAATTTTGATTAAATATCTTAATGACAAAATTTTGAAATATTCATAATTCAAAATTCAATCAAAATTAAAAATTCAAAATTTTAAATTGTTTAAAAATTTATAATATAATCAAACTTTTTTCTTCCTAGCTGGCTTCTTCGCCTTAACGGTATTTTTCTGCAATGTATAATTTGCCTTTTGCGCAAAATCTCCCAAAAGCGCGCCCTCGGCTTCAATAAAATCTTTTGCCTTCATCATGACGGAATCGGTAAAACTCCCCGCCTGAAAAATTACGTCCTTCGCTTTCATGATACTTTTATCAACAACGGTATCTACTTTATGAAACTTTCCAAAAGCGGAAATCGCGCCCGGTTTTACTTTAAACACCTTAGACATTATTTTTTCGCCCGGAATTGTCACTTTTTTAACCTTTAAAATCTTTTTAAGCTTCTTTAAATCAAGCCTCGAAGAAGCCGGCAATATAACAAGAGCGTATCCCTTATCTGTTTTTACAACCAATGTTTTCGCGATACTGGAGAGGCTTTTTCTTAAAGTTTGCGCGAGATCATACCCGGTATAGACGGTTTTATGAGCTATCACGTAAAATTTTTTATTTGTTTTTCTAAGATACGCTTCGATTTTTTTTGGTATTGGCATAAAATTAGATATTAGATATTAAGATACTCGATACAAGAGAATAAAATATTATTGAAGTTGAACTGGAGCGGGAATAGGCTTTCCATAATTGTTATTTTCATCTAAAACAAGCTTATAGCACTGTCTCCCTTCCTTATGATAATACCACGTCTCATACCCCCCATAATAATCGCCGTTATAGGTATCTTTCGTCAGAGCCTCCGCGGGCAGTGAAAAATTTGCGCACAGCTG
>MGIZ01000057.1:0-13523 GCA_001794015.1 Candidatus Yanofskybacteria bacterium RIFCSPHIGHO2_01_FULL_39_8b | reverse complement strand
AAACGAATACTCATATTGATTTTTTGTTTCCGGATCGTTGAATCGCGAAAACTGCGAATCGCTCAAGTCTTGAGGAAGTTTTTTATTGACTCTTTCATATTCGCTAATCTGGCCTCGAAGAGAGCTTAAATCGTTTATCCTCTGCCTGTCAAAGTTCAGTTTGCGCGCTTTCTGCGGCGATCCTGAAATGACAAACCCTCCGATTATCGCACCTGCGCTTAAGACTATTACTAATATTGATGATATGAGCGAAACTTGACTTTTTGCTTCATAATCTTTTCGTTTCAGGTCATACCAGTTATAGCCGAATATCCCCAATGCTATTACAAGGATAGTAAGCGCTTTAAGAATGAATGATGAAAAAAATATGCCGTCTAAAAATTTAAAAACCAACGCTATAAGGCTTCCGACAATATTGCAAAATGCAATAAAAAGCATAAGATACGTCAACCATCTATGTATGCCACTTGCAGAATTCAGCTTTCTTTCTTTATATTGCTTGTGCAAAATACCCGTTAGCGCTAAAAACACCGGCGTTACAATTAAAAGGGAAGCAATATTAAACTTCATGGTGCTCGAGTAATAACTATTGTCGTATCCCAGCGCGTAATTTCCAAAATATCGGTTGATAATCTGAAATATCACCCCTCCAAACGAAAAGGCAGTCCAGCCTAATGTGACCAGCAACAATAGGTTCAAAAACGCGTCAAGCGCGCCCTTGCCCTTAAAACTTTCTTGTTCATGCGCTACATTATTTTGTTCTTCCATAAAAATAAAGCTATGAATTATTATGCAGGGTAATGTTACCTGCGAAACGAATCAAAAATGTTAAAAAGAGATAAAAATACCGGAAGAATACCAAGTATAAAGAAGACGATTCCCCATGGTTTCCATTTATTTTGCGTGGCGATAAACTGCTCAACACTCTGCCACTTATTTTTTCTCCACGCCCATTCATTGCCTTTCATGCCAACATATACTTGCCAGAGTATCCCAACCAATGGAATAAGCCCCAAAAGAAATCCCCACAGTACTACCCATGCTCCATAATAAATTCCCCAAATAAGCGTAACGCCAAACGCGCCCCAATTCCATCCCTTTATTTCTGGCGGAATAATAGAATCCTTTCCCCTGCCCGACCTCTCATCATATACTCCAAAAACCAATTCTTTTTTATTAAATAAAACTATAGCCAATATAACTCCAATAATAATTCCGATAATGCACAAAATCGCAAGAAATCCTAAAATAACATTGATCACTAAAAAAATGGATTCCCGTGGATCACGTGGTTGCCAACTTACATTGGTTTCATAATTTAAACCCCTATTCACTATATCTTTAAGGCCTAAATTGGTATTGGTTTGTCCTCTCTCATAATTTACATTATAGTCGCTAAAAGAATCAACATTTACCATTGAACGAACAACAAATGCCGCGATGGCATAAGAAAAAATTATTATCGCAAGCCCCACTATTGGCCCAATAAGAAAAAATATCGCAAGCCTTCTGCTTTTATGAGAAACAATGTACGTCCCGCCTGCGGTTTGAGGCCCGCCGAACGCTGACGCAATATCCCCTTCCTGCCAGCCTGCGCGGCGCAATTCGTTTTTAATAGACTCGTCATCCATTCCGCTTTCGCGGCTTTTTTTAATATACTCCTGTAAGTTTTCATTTGGCATACTTTTTTATTTATAGGACCCACGGGCTTGGTGTCATTCCGTCCGCCAGCTGGCGGACGGAATCCATGCCAATCCATGAATGAATTCCTAGATTCCCCCGAAGCGTCGGGGGAATGACAGTAAAACGGGTAAAATTGTTCAAACCCGTAAGTCCTAATTTATTTTAACACATCCAGTTTTATATGTGACTCTTTGAGCTGTCTCGCGCTTACCTCTCGGGGCGCTCCCATCATCACATCTTCCGCTCTGCCGTTTTTTGGAAAAGCGGTAATTTCCCGGATATTGCTCTCATCGCGCAAGATCATAATAGTCCGCTCAATGCCCGGGGCAAATCCGCAGTGCGGGGGCGCGCCAAATTTAAACGCGTCTATCATCGCGCCAAACTTGGCGTCTACTTCTTCCTTTTTATATCCGCCTATTTCAAATGCCTTATACATTATCTCAGGAACGTTATTTCTCACGGCTCCTGACGACAATTCAATGCCATTGCAAACAATATCATACTGATATGCCAAGATATCCAGCGGATCTTTTTCCTCAAGGTCTTTCATGGCTCCCTGTGGCATTGAGAAAGGATTGTGCATAAAATCTATCTTTCTTTCTTCTTCATTAAATTCATACATAGGAAAATCCACGATCCAACAAAACGCGAGTTTTGTCGTGTCTACAATGCCCAATTTTTTGGCAATATTTATGCGCGTCGCGCCCAAAGACGCCTCAACAATCTTTGGCTTATCCGCGCCAAAAAATATTACGTCGCCTTTTTTCGCCTTTACTTCTTTAATAATTGTTTCAACAAGATCATCTCCTAAAAATTTCACAATCGGCGACCTGTGTTTTCCTTGTTCTTCAACAATAATATAGGCAAGCCCTTTAGCGCCCAAGGACTTCACTTCTTCCGTCATTTTCTCAATCTCTGTGCGCGAGAGCTTGGCTCCTCCCGGAACTTTGAGCGCTCGCACAACGCCTTTTTGCTCAACGACTTTTGCAAACACGGCAAATCCGCATCCCTTCACGATGTCGGTGATATCTTGGATCTCCATGGGGATTCTCAAATCAGGCTTATCAGACCCGTATTTGAGCATTGATTCTTTGTAGGGAATTCTTGGAAATTTTTTAAACATCACTTCTTTATTTGAAAATTTCTTTGCCAGTTCGTGAAACAGTGGCTCCATAAGAGTAAAAAATTCATCCTGCGTCATAAAGCTTGTTTCAACATCAAGCTGGTAAAACTCGCCCGGGCTTCTGTCTGCGCGCGCGTCTTCATCGCGCATGCAAGGAGCTATCTGAAAATATCGGTCAATTCCGCCCACCATCAAAAGCTGTTTGTACTGTTGTGGGGCCTGCGGAAGCGCGTAAAACTTTCCGGGATGCAAACGAGATGGCACGAGAAAATCCCGCGCTCCTTCGGGAGATGAGGCGGTGAGGATAGGAGTCTCCACTTCTATAAAATTATTCTCCGTCATCCACGTTCGCATAAAAAATATCACCTTATGCCGAAACTCCAAGTTCTCCAGCATGCGCCTACGCCTAATATCCAAAAATCTGTATTTTAATCGCAAATCTTCATTGACATTTTTAGACTGATCTACTTGCGCATCGCCCGCTTCTTCTCCTGGAATATAGGAAACTTGAAATGGCGGAGTTTTTGATGAATTAAGGATTTCAACATCTTGCGCTGTAATCTCAATCTCGCCGGTTTTGAGGCGCGGATTTATCATATCTTCCGTTCGCAATATAACCTTGCCGGTAATTTTTATGACAAATTCATCGCGGACGCGATCCGCTGTCTTCCACGCGGTTTCTGAATGTTTTGGATCAAAGGTCACCTGCGTCATGCCGTAACGGTCTCGTACATCAATAAAAATAACTCCGCCATGATCGCGCCGGCTATTTACCCAGCCCGAAAGTGTTACGGACTTCCCCTCCTGTTTTTTCGTCAATTCTCCGCATGTATGTGTTCGAAACATAATAAAGATACTTATATACTAATTACCTTGAATTACGAAATACCTTTTTTCCTGTCATTCCCCCGAACGCTTTCGCGGGAATGACAAAATGCGATAATTTCGTAATTCAAAGTAATTAATACGAATTATATAAATAGATACAAATTATACTAGATATTTATTGGTATCACAATTAATGCTTTCATTATAATAAAAAAAACTCTATTTTGCAAGTGATTTTTTGCAAGAAAAAAGGGCAAAACATATTGTTTTGCCCTTGAGAAAACTATTGAGAATGCTGTTTCATAGCCGCTTCAAGCTCTGACCACCGATCTTTTGGCTTCCAGACAACATTCCCGCGAGCTATGTCGTCAGATACTTCAGGATCACCTTGCCTGTATTCTGGAATGGGAATATCAACAAGGCTTATGATAGGAATTCCATGTTCTAACACAGGTGAAATATAGGTATCGCGAATCTCGCGCAAAGAACGATTAAGAAATGAAACAATGGCAATAACCACGCCGCCATTATCATATACAAGTTTAATGAGTTTTTCTGTGCTTGAAAAATTATTGAGCACGTCTTCCACAAGCACAACGCGTTCTGGGCGACCGCTAGGGTCAAGGGAGTGTCTTCCAAATACAAAATTTGTTTTTTCTCTGCTTGATGGCGTTGCAAGTTCAACAATCTTTTTTTCAGGAGCAACGTACCTGCATCCTGTCTTGAGCGCAAGCAAAAGCGCCAGAGCTTTCCCGCCTTCGGGCGCTCCTGAAAACACATCAATGAGTTCTATTGCCTTAAACGGCTCAAGCTTGACAATAAGATCGGCAAAGACATTAAGAACATACGCGTATTCTTCGGCTTTGGCAAAGTTTACATATTCATCTCCAACATATTGCTTATTGTTTTCATCTCGTCCGGCATATGCAACAAGGGGCCCAAGCCTCTTTCCTGATCTATCTTTAGGACATTTGTAATATCCGCGAACCGAAGACAACACTTCCAAATATTGTGTACTGGGACTCATGCTGTTCCTTTCTCGGGGTGTAAAAATTTCCGAATTTCATCATGAAGTCTTTGCGCTTCTTTGCGAGCGGCCTCGGCATAATCCGGCCCTGATGACGCGAAAATGACAGATCGCGCGGCATTAATGATTATGCCCGTGCCCTTGCTGTCTTTTCCGGCGTTTACTGTTGCCTCAACCTCCGCACCTTGCGCGCCAATGCCCGGAAGAAGAATGGGCATATCGCCAACAATAGCTCGGCCGGCTTTCAGCTGTTCAGGATTGGTCGCTCCAAAAACCAAACAACAATTCTGGTTAGCATTCCATCGAGTGGTTACGCGCCACGCAACATGTTCAAATAAACGGATTGAAGGACGACAGCGATAGGCTGCCTCGCAAGCTGGAAGCTGACGAGTATCTACGGCAAATGCCGGATTATCAACACAGAGATCTTGAAATTCCGCCGCTTCGGGATTTGATGTCCGACAAATAATAAATATGCCTTTATCTTTTCTCTCTAAAAACGGCTTAAGCGCACCAATGCCAAGATACGGACTTACCGTTACGGCATCAGCGCCTAAATGATCAAAAACAAATTCTGCGTATCCTTGATTCGTATTTTCTATATCGCCGCGCTTGCAGTCGGCAATGACGGGCACATCGGGAGCAATATCATTGATAAACCTAACGGTTTCTCGCAATATTTCCATTCCTTCCGAGCCATGCGCTTCGTAAAAAGCGCTGTTCGGTTTATAGGCGCACACCAAATCTTTTGTCGCTTGAATAATATCCCAATTAAATTTTACAACTCTCTTTGCTCTGCTGTCCCTATTCACAGCCTTTGTAATTTTTTCTACATCGCTATCAAGCCCAACGCAAAGGAACTTGCCCTCCACCCACTTTGCCCGAATCATCTCCATAAAATTCCGACCGGCCATAAACTCTCCTTTGTAAAGGTGCGAAAAACAAGCCACAATAGCTTGACTTTTGAATGATAGCAAGGGTATTATTTTGTGTCAATTTGACTTACGCACTTGAAATAATTTCCCTTGTTAGGAGGGGTGATGGGGTCAAGGATTTCCATCACGATAATCTCCCCCTCACCTCAATCCTCTCCCCAAGAGGGAGAGGAAGTATTTATTTCCCTCGCCCCCGTGGGGAGAGGGCTAGGGTGAGGGGGGGGCGCGTAAGTTTTATCAATATAAAAACCCCATATATATATGACGGAGTTTATAATTTTTTTACTTATCCCGAGCTTATCGAAAGATGAAGTGTCTGCATACACCACTCTATCTCAATCCCCGAAAGCTTTCGGGAACGGAGATACTCTCGATGTATGGATACTGGATTCGGTAGCGGGAGACCGTAATCTCTCGCGTATGCACCTACTACCAAAGCTATTGTAACACAAAAGAAAACGTCTCGCATCTTTAAATAACAGATGCGAGACGTCAAGGACTAAGACCAAAGGATCTAAGGAGAACCGATGGTTTAAGCCCAAAGAGCTACTTGCGACGGACAAAAACGAACCGACCACGAGGATCCAAGAGGCCGTCAGGGCTACCGTAGCCCGTGTTGAGCCACAAACCCTCGTCATCGTGCGCGACATAGAACACGCACAGATAGCCGTCCGAGTAGGCGATAGCTTCCATCGCTATCACTAGCCACTCGTTGATCGGCTGATCCGTGTGCTGTCGCCGAAGCTGGGGACCGACTTCCGCCGGGCACAGCTTATAGCCGAGCTCACAGATTCTGGTGCATATGACATCGTAGCGAGTGTTACCCTTAAAGCCGAGCTCTGCAACAGTCGCCGTGAAAAGCTCAATCTCTATTTCTTCACGAGCGACCGTAAAAGCGGGCTTTCCCATGATGTCACTAGCCCAATCGCCAATGCGAAAACCTGCATCAGTGATGGCACTCTTGAGACACTCCACGTCCTTATGGGTGCCGAGCTTGATGGTTTTCCACACTCGGAAATCAGGAGCCGTTATGGCTTCCCACGGATTCTCCTTGCGAAGAAACCTCTTGGTAGACACTACCCATTCCTCATCGGACAATTTCTCGAGGAGGTCACAGACAAGACCGAGCGTTGAGCTCGGAAGCGTCACGAGTTTCCTCACGGCAATACCGAGCATGTCTTTTAACATGGTCAGTTCCTTTGTGTAAAAACCTTACAAATTCAGCTATAACACAGTGTTAAAGCTTAAAATTTGCGTAAAAAGAGCATATATTAATATATCACATCCATATAAAAATATCAAGCAAATGAATTTTTCTCACTTAAAATTATTGAATTTTCGCTAATTTATATATTAAAAATATTTAAGTCTGTTCTAACTTGTTAAAATTGTCTAGTTGCGCGCTTAAGTCATTTCAAAGCTGTCCAAAAATTGAAAACCACCTTATCCGTCATTCTGAGGCCGCCGAAGCAATCCGACCCCTGGTCGCCCTGAGCCCAGTCGTTGGGTCTCCTCATTAATCTCCCCCTCACCCTAGCCCTCTCCCCGCATGGGCGAGGGGAAATAAAAGCTTCCTCTCCCTCTTGGGGAGAGGATTGAGGTGAGGGGGCGCGTAAGTTTTATCAATATAAAAAGCCCCGCAAAAAAAATTGTGGGGCTTGTAATTAAAGACTGTAAGAAAACTGTCATGGGACACCCTCGATAGCTATCGGGGGATCTAAAAAAATAGATTTTATTAATTTACTGGATTCTCCCGAAAGCGTTCGGGGGAATGACAATTTTATTCTTTCCGTTATCTTTATTTTTAATCAAAACGGTATGAACCCCATCCCGAAAGCTTTCGGGATGGACTCTTTTTCCAAATCCGCCAGCTGGCGGAGGGGAATTATCCCCCGAATGCTTTCGGGGGAAACCAATGACTCGTCCGCCTTGGGCGGATTAAAATTTCATAGAATCTATGCAAATTATATCAAACAGAAACCGGCAAATGATACATAAAAAATCTTGATACAAGAGTATTATATTTTTTATACAAAGCCTCATCTTCATTCGGGTGCATGGCTTCATAAAAATTTATCTGAAGCGATTTCTGTAAAAACAACCGTTCTTTCTCGGAAATATTTTCTCCCTCCACGCCCTTGCGACACCGAGCGCATACTATGCCGCCTTTATTGAATGAAAATATAATCGGCTCATTCATATCTTCGGACTTGCATACAACGCATCTTGCAAGCTCCGGCGCATAGCCTAAGAGTGACATCGCTTTTAAGGTGAACACCGCGTTAAAAATTTTTACATCATATTCCGGCTCTTCGGTATTAATGGCCTCAAGCGCGGAAACCAGCAGGGTAAAAATTTTCTTATCGGGAACTCCCACATGCACCATTTTATTTAAAAAACGCAGGCAAAAACCCGCGCACATCATCTTGTCAATATTTTCCATAAGGCGCGAGTACCGAAAAATACATTGGGCGCTTGTGACTTTATTAATTTTCGCGCCCCTTACCACTCCAAGCTCCACAACCGCAAACGGCTCAAGATGCCCCGAAAGCCTGCTTTTTATTTTTTTTGCCCCAGAGACCATTGCTTGAATCTTGCCATGGTCTTGAGTATAAAAACTAAGAAGCCTATCGTTTTCTCGTATATCGCGCCTATGGAGAGTGATTGCGTGGGTTTGATAGTAATGGGACATAAATAAAAAATAAAAAGTTAAAAATCAAAAATAAAAATATATTTTATATATTTTTTCTCTTATCCAAATAACTTTGCAAAATAATCATGGCGGATGTGGCATCATCGTCGCCTCTATTTTTTATATCTTTGCTTATCTTTTTCGCCATTTTTGTGCTTAGCCGCTCGTCTTCTTGAAATATTTTTTTATGTAAAACCGATAATATCTTTATAAAATCTAAAACTTTTTTATGCTGATCGCTTTCTTTTCCACCCCCAAGGCTTGAGGGAACACCCACGACAATGGCATCGATACTCTCGCTTTCACATACTTCTTTTATTCTTTTCAATACAAAATTATTTCCTTTATTTTCTAAAATCATAAAAGGAACAGCAAGGCTCCCCGCTGATTTTGCCAAACCTATTTTTTTATCGCCGTAGTCTATGCCGAGAATTGACATAAAATAAAATTTTCAATTTTTAATTTATAATTTTTAATAAATGATTTAATGTTTAAATTTTTAAACTGTTTGATTCATTGTTTCATTGAGTAAGGTGAAATTTCAGCCAAAGGCTCGCCTCGATTCGGCGAAGCGGGCTGATCCGCCTCGGGCGGATATCGAAAATTGAAAATTGGTAATTACCTTAAATTACGAAACTCGACTTGTCATTCCTCCGAAAACGTTCGGGGGGTGACTGGGGGGTGTTTCGTAATTCAAAGTTTATTACATATTACCCCACAACCAATACTTATTCAACACTTCATTTCGCAAGCGGAAGGTATTTCCATGTTTTAGTAATCCTAAATATGACTGCATTGTTTTCTGCGTTAAATGTTCTTGAACCCTTCTCATCATACGCCTTTTGGTGGCGGTGCGCAAAACGCGATGATATGGAAAATTCACCCAGCCGAGATAGTCAATGCCCGATGCCAATGTTTTGATAAAAATCTTCTGAGGATGGAGCTGAAGTTTTAATTCTTGAAATAAAAACTTTTTAATTTGAGGCAATATAGCATTGAGACAATCCTTGTTATTGGATAAAAAAACAAAGTCATCCGCGTAGCGAATATAATATTGAGCTTTGAGCGTGTGTTTTATAAACTGATCAAACCTATTCATATAGATATTCACAAGAAGCTGGGAAGTGAGATTGCCTAATGGCAATCCCTTGCCAGTTGCTGTTTCAAAACTATCAATCACCTCTCGCAAAAGATAGAGTATGTCCTTATCAAAAATATATTCTCGTAAAATTGTTAACAAAATATCATGGTCAATGGTGGCAAAAAACTTTTTAATGTCGCATTTTAAAACCCAGCACGTTTTGGTGTTATTACGGCTAGCTTTATATGACATTTGTCGAAATCGTTCTATGGCTTTATGCGTACCCTTATCCACACGACAGGAATAGGAGTCGGTTACAAACAGTCTGTCAAAAAATGGATACAATATTCGATAGATTGCATGGTGCAACAATCTGTCCCTCACACTCGCCTTGTGAATATCTCTCGGCTTGGGGTCGTTGATACGAAATGCCTCATAGCCTCCATGGCGATATGTCTGATTGGCAAGCTCTTCGTAAAGAAGTATAATATTATCAAATAGATTAAAGGAAAACTCTTGGACGTCTCGCCTCTTTTTTTTGCCCTTGATAAATTCTTCCCACGCCAAAAGTAAATTCTCTAATGAAATTATATCTTGATATGTATGACACAATTGCCTTTTCATACTCCCTATAATAATACCCCCCCCCCACAAAGTCGGCTGTCTATTATTCAAAAATTAATTACAGTATATAAAATGTGGCATGAATTTTTGCCTCATTTTCCAAAAACTTCAAAATATACCTTAGGCGCAAAAATCGATTCTCTGTTTGTAGAAATAATTGAGCTTGCATTTATGGCGAGCTATTCCGCTCCGGATAAAAAACTGCCAATTATCCACAACGCTATATTAAAACTCGACTTAGCTAAATTCTTTTTGCAAATCGCATGGGAAAATAAATCGCTTGATAGTAAAAAATACATTGCCTTATCTGAATATATGGTGGAAATTGGCAAAATGCTTGGGGGTTGGAATAGACAACTCAATAGTAAGTAGAAACCTCCCGAAATGATTCGGGAGGAACGAAGAGAGTTGCGAGCGCACAACAGGCGATCGTTCGAGTTCCAATCATTCTCAAGCCAGTTGAAGTTCAGATACCATCGTTCGCCATTCCAATTGAGGTACGGCACATGCAGATTGCCGTCCGGATTGCGCCATAATGTACAAAGTGCCATCTTGACCACTGCCCATTGAATGCTCTTTGGGCTGTATTGTATTTGGGATATTTTATCCTCCAGCACTCCGCACCAAGTATCTTCATTTTTAGAAATTAGTGAAATACGCTAAGATCAGCCGTAGCCGAACTTATCCTGCTTTCAAAAATTTCGGAATTCGATGGCGTAAAGCCGTAACCTTGCGCAGATTCATCTACTATCCATTTTATTATAACAATTTTTTTAAAAAAATAAAAATCCTCGGTAACTTGATGCTACCGAGGATTAAATCAAAGGACTAAGGATCAAAGGCTCAAAAGAGTTTAAGACTCCAGGATTCTAAACGCTACTTGCGAGCGCACAACAGGCGATCGCCCGAGCACCAACCAAACCCAAGCCAGCGGAAGCTCAGACACCATCGCCCGCCACCCCAAGCGAGGTACGGCACACGCAGAAAGCCGCCCGGATCGCGCCATAATGTTCCCGAAAAAACTAGATAAAAACTTCTCCAGTCCTTTGGGATATCTGCCTGATGTTCAAGCAAATACTCGGCGTGTTTCTGGCCGAGATTGGCACCCATATCCTTAGCGCGGGATCGCATCTCTTCGCCAGAGATATGATCCTCTCCTTCCTTGAGAAAAGAGAAAATTTCAAGTCCGGAGATTGAAATCTGCTCCGGCACCGTAACGTCTTCAAGAAGCGTCCAGCCTTCCTTTCGCATATCGCGAGAGAAGATGCCCTGGCTACTGACAATGAGCTTGGCCAACTGTTGCGCCAAACCCTTGTTGGTGAGAATTTGACGAACATGTTCGTCATTTCCTCCGAGGTTGAGCACCTCATCGCTGACAGCTTTGAAAATCTGAAAAGCCGTACCGAAAGCGGACAGAAACTCACTCTTCGAACGAGCCATTTGTGGCTCCTTTCTTGGTTGTGGCATACCTCATATTTTCACAACAAGCGAAAACTTAAGGTTTACCTGTTTGTAAAGAACTCTTACATAATAGCATAGATAATTACAAATGTCAAGGAAAAACGAATAAATTATCTAATTTTAGACAAAAAAATAACCTTACATAAACTAAGGTACGCCTTAATCCTAAATGTAAATTTTGAAAATCAAGTGGTTATATAAAGACTGGATTCCGGCTCCGGGGCCGGAATGACAGTGGTAAAAATAACCGTTATCATTATAGCCAACAGAAAAAACCCAATAATCTTTGAATAAAACTATCGCAAATCTCTCAGAGAACGGAGCTTCTTTCCTTTTCCTGCTTTAAATTCTCGCTCACTTTGAATTATATGTCGAGAAATATCTTCTTCCATTGTAAGTTCTTTTGGGAGAGAAATTTTTCTAACATTACGCATACGAAAATAATTTATTTGTAATACAATTTAGGACTTACACGCTTAACCCTCCCCCCCCCCTCATGAGGGAGAAGTGGAAGGGGCCAGAAAAACGTTTACTGTTATTATATGTTACTATGACCTCCCCTAACCCCTCCTCATGAGGAGGGGGATGACTCTAGCGCATAAATCCTAAATTTAATAAATTTCAGTTTTTTAAATAAAATGACAAATCAAACCCTATTCTTTATCGCCGTAATTAATGCCGAGAAGAGAAATAAAATAAAATTTTCAATTTTTAATAAATGATTTAATGTTTAAATTTTCAAACTGTTTTATTCATTTTTTCATTGAGTAAGGTGAAATTTCAGCCAAAGGCTCGCCTCGATTCGGCGAAGCGGGCTGATCCGCCTCGGGCGGACATTGGAAATTGAAAATTGATAATTAAAAATTATACTGTAAGTATCTCGCATCCCTTCTCTGTGACAGCAACTGTATGTTCAAAATGCGCGGAGAGGGAGCCGTCTTTTGTTGCGATAGTCCATCCATCGTCAAGCGTTTCAATTTCATACGATCCCATATTCACCATGGGTTCTATTGCCAGCGCCATTCCTTTTTGTATCTCAATTTTTGGCATTTTGTCCGTGTAATAATTGGGAATTCTTGGCTCTTCGTGAACCTTGTATCCCACGCCGTGGCCAACAAGCGCCCGCACAACAGAAAATCCATGAGATTCTACATACACTTGTATTGCCTTGCCAATATCCGATATATAATTTCCCGACCTCACTTGCTGTAATCCTATGTCCAAAGATTTTTTAGTCACCGAAAGCAACTTCTTGGCCTCGCGCGATATTTTTCCAACTCCCACGGTGCGCGCCATATCAACAAAATAATCTCTTCCATCCCTATAAAACTTAAGTCCTATGTCAATTCCGACAATATCTCCATCTTTTAAAACTCGCGAAGATGCCGGCGCGTGCACAATCTCATTGTTTACAGAAGTGCACAGCGTTGTTGGAAATTCAGGCTCGTCAAGAGAATTCCTATATCCTTTAAATGACGGCAACGCTCCAAGCTCGCAGATGCGCTTTTCGGCATATGCATCAAGCTCTTGCGTTGTTACCCCAACTCTTACCAACTTTTGCACTTCGTCTAAAACAGCGGCAAGCATCTTTCCGCCTTCTCGTAAATACTCAATGTCTTTTTCGTTTTTTACATACTTCATATTATTTCAGGCTCAAAGCATTCACCATATCTTTAAATACATCTGGTATGGATTGTTCGCCGTTGATCCGGCGCACAACTCCCATTTTTTCATAAAATTCAAAAAGAGGCTCTGTTTCCTTGTGATAAATCTCCAACCTCTTTTTTATTGATTTTGGCATATCGTCTTCTCGTATGCTTAATTTTTTTCCACAATAATCACAAATATTCTTAATTTTTGGCGGACGAAATACCGTGTGATATGTCCTGCCACAATTGCATATTAGCCTCCCGCCGATCCTAAATACCGACTCCCTATCGGATATTTCAATAATAACGACATCCGTAACTCCCACAATTTTTTCAAGCTCCGTCATCTGGCTTTTATTCCTTGGATATCCATCAAGAACACATCCTTGCTTGCGAACGTCATTTTTCGATAAACGAAGG
>MGIZ01000056.1:17254-18567 GCA_001794015.1 Candidatus Yanofskybacteria bacterium RIFCSPHIGHO2_01_FULL_39_8b | reverse complement strand
TAGGCGCCAATAATTTATACTGGAAATATGTCCACATTATAGCCGATGGTAAATTCTGTCGCACTTTTAGGTTCTTGAGACAGGCCGGAATCGTTGATAAACAAGCTGATCAAACAATTAAAAAACTACTTGTTTCTATTCCTGGCATCGGATCAACAATAGCTAATACTTTAATTGCTGAGATTGGTGATATTAGTAGATTCCATTCTGGTAAATCTCTGGTGGCTTATGCCGGTCTTGATCCTAAGGTTAAACAATCAGGAGTCAGTTTAAAATATAACACCAAGATTACAAAAAGAGGTTCGCCCTATCTTAGAAAGTCGATCTACATATCTGCCTACATTGCCAAGAGGCATGACCCTGAATTAAAAGAATATTTTGATAAGAAGATAAATGAAGGCAAAAGATACGAAGAAGCCACCGTGGCTATGGCCAGGAAGATACTTTACCGAGTCTATGCTATCTGGAAGAGAGGGACGCCCTATGTTAGATATCCACAGAAAATATTGACTTAAGATTCTAGGTCTCGAACTGCATTTTGCAGAATCGCCAACTGCTTTTTTCGCCCAGAAAACCTTACGATTTGGTCGCCGAGCGAAGCGAGGCGAATGCCCCTTGCTTGCAATTTCCTGTCTGGTGGGCTCGAGAGGGATTGAACCTCTGGCCTCGCCGATGTGAACGGCGCGTTCTGCCACTGAACTACGAGCCCCGATAAACTAGTGCCCCATTAAATTAATGGGATACTAGAGTCCCAATTTATTTATAAGCTTTTCGTGAGGGCCGTCCAAGAGTACCCGGATAAACCGGTCGAACATACCGTGACGGTATTCAAATTCATCTTTTTCCATTAAACCAAACTTTATTTCCTTGCCCACCTCCGCCTCAAGAGATTTAAGAAAAGTTCTTAATCTTTTTTTATTTATGTCATCGCCGACAATAAATAAATCCACCTCTGAATCCCTGTAACTGGCAGGATCACTGCCGCCAGTAAAGACGCCCGAGGCAATCGCCAATTTAATCCGGCCCAAGCCGGAAATTCTTTTTATCATTTTATCTTTTTCGGCCGGAGAAGATTTTAATATAAGGCTCTTCAGCTCCTCAAAAAACTCAAACTTAGGATTAAGTTCATAATAAATCCTGTCGGGAGTAGCTACTTTCTTGTTATTTCTTAATCTTGATTTAGAAATTTTCTTTTTTTTCTTATTTTTTCTCATATATTTTAGAAATGACTTCTTTTAATTAGTCCGATCTTTTCCAGATTCTTAATTTCCCGGATAACTAAACCCGAAGATTCCTGAATTCTTTTGGCTAAA
>MGIZ01000056.1:3950-17180 GCA_001794015.1 Candidatus Yanofskybacteria bacterium RIFCSPHIGHO2_01_FULL_39_8b | reverse complement strand
TAAACAGATTCTCTAATACCGGAAGTGAGTTGGGGCTTTTTGACATGTTTATAGATAATAAATTATAATGAAAGTATACAAAAGCAATTGAATAAATCAATCCCGTTAGAGATATCTCTAGCGGGCGATACGAATATAGCACGAATTATAACCAATAGTTTTACTGTGCATATAACCGGTAGTGCTAATGCTACGCAGTAATTATCTCTAACGTAATGGATCGCGTATTTATAAAACCAACAACAAGAGAAATAGTCTTGCAAGGTAAACCGGAAGACGGCCAAGCTGATGTTTTTTCTTATAATTATGAAGGTTCAAGCAGTAATAATTTGGGTAGTCTTTTTATAGTCGGCCATGTCCAACCGGCAACGGAAGATACTTCATATATGATAAATTTGGTCTCGTCTCTTGCCAAACGTGAATATTATGCCCAACCCGATACTCTATCAAAAGATTCATTTTCTAAAACCCTCAAAAAAATTAACGAGGTGCTCCAAGATTTTTTCCGCGATAAAGACACTAAGATAAATATTGGAATATTTACCGTTGCCGGAGAGAATATATTTATATCCCGTCTCGGTAAATTTAAGATAGTTCTGGCAAGAAATAATGAGAATATAGACATTCTCAATAATATTAATCTTTTTAATAAAGAGCATATCCAGGAAAAAGAATTTTCTAATATAATATCTGGTAAGATAATGCCCGGCGATAAAATATTCGCTTTTTATCCGGGAAGATCAATAACAGCCAGGGAGAGAAACATCAAAGCCGATCTTTTGAAGCTGGGAGCGGAAGATTTTGCCGAAAAACTTGGCGCAATAAGAAAAGACAACGAGAATTTTCTTTGTGTCGGCATCCACATTTCAATAAATAAGCATTCTGAACCGGCAATAGTTATTCCTCCTCAACCGCGGGAACTGCGCTCCGACAATACAGAAGTAATTCTGGCAAAGACAACTAAAACTGCCGGGAAATCAGCCGCTACTCTTCAAGAATTGCCAAGCATGCGCCCGTCGAAAGTAAATCTTCCTGAA
Source organism: Candidatus Yanofskybacteria bacterium RIFCSPHIGHO2_01_FULL_39_8b (assembly GCA_001794015.1). Lineage (GTDB taxonomy): Bacteria > Patescibacteriota > Minisyncoccia > 2-02-FULL-40-12 > GWA2-44-9 > 2-01-FULL-39-28. Next base: position 16,143 of record MGIZ01000056.1, on the reverse strand, counting down.
AAAATAAAACCCATTGCCACGGAAGAGCCTCTTTCAGTTAAAACTAAATCGACTCCCTCCATTGAATCAAAATTTACAGAACCCCCTCCTAAAAGCAACGTCTATTATCCGGGCAACCAGAATGTTTCGGTAGAAAGTCCTCTCCAATCAAAGCCGAATAAGCCCGAACCGTCACCAATAATCAGACCGAGCGAGTTTTCGTCGGCAAAAAAAGAGACTTTTTTGAACATTATCTTGAAAAAATACAAACCAAGTGGAATATACACAATGGGCCGGCAACCATTTATGAGTAAGAATAAATTGATACTGACCGCATCATTGACTGCGGTTATAATTGCCGTGGGAATTTTAGTTAAGCTGACCCTGATGCCATCTCTTCCCATACCCGGCATAGAAAGTAAGGAAGATAAAGCCGCCAACGCCATTCTTAAGCAAGCTAAATCCCAGCTTGAATTAGCCAAGGGTTATAAAGACCAGAACAATATTTTTGAAGCTCGCCGGACACTTCTTGAATCATTGTCATTAGTGGCTACGTCCACTACCCAAGATGAAGACCTCCAAACTGCTAAAAAAGAACTGGTGACCTTGTTAGATGAGATTGATAAAGCCGTTAATATGTCTCCAAGCCTCCTCTATCAAATCGCCCAAGAAATCGGAAATGGTTCGCTTATGACCTTTGCTAAAAATAAATTATTAGTTTACTCGTCTGATCCAACCGTAGCTGATTCAGGCGTAATCCTGACAACAACCGAGAACGGGGTAGAAACTACAAACAAAGTATCTGATTTTAATCCTCTTTATTTAATCGGCGGAGAAAAGCTAGCGATAATGATCAGTAAACTATCCGGCCCGCACTCCGCCGGAGGCTCTAGTGAGGCGAGCCAAATTGGATCATTAACTTTTAAAACAGGTGACTTTAAGACCTCATCACTTGCCCCATCCGGGACAATAATAAATGTTTACCCGTATCAGGATAACCTCTATCTGCTTGTTTCAGACAATATCTATAAAATAATCGATGCCGCCAATGGAAAAAATACTGCCGTGAGCTGGCTTGATAAAGATGTCTTCTTGCCGCCTCAGCCGGCTTTAATAACTGTGGACAGTAAAATATATATCATGACTAAAAATGGCTATTTGGCCACTTATTATAAGGGCAATAAACAATCTGAAGTCAACACTTCTATTTCCGTAAATTCAGAAAGCTCTCTCTTAACTACAAAAGAATCAGCCTTCCTTTATCTTGTGGACAAAAAAATGGGTAGAATTTATGTCTTAAGCAAGTCTTCCGGCTCGCTCGAAAAAACAATCAAGCTTAATAACGACCAGTCCCTCGTCAGCACCTCGATATCAGATAGTGGCACAATATATCTGCTTACGGCAGATAATAAAGTCTGGAAAGTTGTGCCGTAATCGCTCTCGCCTTTCTCAAGTTTTGATCACGACTCCTAGCCTCAAAAATTTCTTCAGGATAATATAGATTTTATGTTAATAATTTAATAGACCGTCACAGATTATATGATTTGTATTTGGGGCTCATTATTGGATTAGAAAATACTTAGCCTATAATTTTATATGAAAACATACATCTTTAAAACTCATCTTTTTTATGACAAGAGAATTGTCCGTGAAATTGAAATTTATGAAAAGGGGAAATGCTTAATGACTACAGAAAACACAAAAAGCGCTGATACGCTTGAGAAAATATTTAAAAATTTCAATTCGGATTGAGCCCTGACGGTAGGCAAAATGAACTTCGCATATTATACCATCATTTTAGCTCTAGGGCAATCAATCCGAATTTCTTAATTTTTTCTTTATAATTTGGATAGCTATAATAGGCTTCTTGCAATTCTTTTTCCGAAGAAATATTTGGCATTATTTTTTTAATTGAGTAAGCCTTAATGAGGGCTCTGATTGTTTTAAAAACCTCTGCTTTTTTAACTGTCTTTTCAAACCTATTTCCTCCACAAACTAAAACAAGAGTATCCCCCGCTTTAATTTTCCGATATTTCTCCGTCGCCGCTCTTGTTTCCACGGTTTTCTTGCCAGACTTAATATCTAAAAAAATATCTTCATTAATCGCTCTAAATTTTAGAGTATATTTCATATGTCAAAATTTAAAGATTTTTATAGTTTATAAATTTTTATTTTTTCAAAAAATATTAACTAATAACCAGAGGGGATAATTTCCGAGCTTCAAGGTTAAAAAATTCTTTTAGTTCTTCAATGGTAAGGGGTTTGACCATTTTAGGCAAGGCTTTAATCATTTTCACCTTGGCCAGAGAACTACCAACAGTAATCGGATCTAATTTTGTATTAAATTTAATTTTTACTGCTTCTTGTAACTTTTCCAACGGATATTTTTGAAGTAAAAAATATAAATCAACAAAATCTTTGGGGTCAAAGCGATCGGTTATTGTAATTAATTTATTAACCGCAATATCGTACTCACTATCAATAATTACCCCCTTAAAATTACCTGCCCGTTCTAGCTGTTTAAAAGGATATTTGGTAAATTCTATTTTCAATTCTTCTCCGCCAACCATATAATAAAATTGGTTTCGGTCATATAGTTTAGAGAATCTGGCCTTGTCTGCACCGATAATTTTTCTTAATTCCTCGGCCACAGCATGAATAGACATAGAGTCAAAGTTGTTGAAAGAGAAAAAATCCAAATCATCAGATATCCGGTGATACAAATAATAACCGGCCAAGGCAGTCCCACCAGTTAAATAAAAATTATTTAACTCATCTTTTGAAAAAACAAAATCAATAACATTTATTTGCCATTTTTTTAGAATTTCTTGTTCCATAGCAGAAGTTCCAAAAACGCCCGTTTTTCATCGGGGATATTAAGGCCATTTAAATATTTTTCCAAAATTTCTTTATTAATTTTTTCTTCTCCTAAACCGTAATTAATAAGCCTCTCTAAATGCCACTTCGGATCCGCTTTAGCCTGTTTTTGATATTCACTTGTATCATAATCCCAGGTCATAAAAATATTATACCACAGAAGCCTATTCAAACCAAAAACCGGCTCAAATAGCCAGTCTTATTGTCAAAAATAAATAGGGCTACCGAGCATCAATCACATCCAGCCTAATTTCGGCGCGATCTATGCGATCGCTTAATTTTTTATAATCTCTTCCAATATCTTTAATATCATCCCACACGCCTTTCTGGGCTTCAAGAATAAGATCAAGCCTTGAATCAATATTCTCAATCAGCCACAATACGAACGGGAATTATAAATACCCAGCTAGAAACTCGATTGTGTCTACTTGAGCTCGACAACTGCTCCCGCGGCCTCTAGCTTTGTTTTCATTTCATCGGCATCTGCCTTCTTAACATTCTCCTTAACCGTCGAACCTGGCTTATCGGTCATATCTTTAGCTTCTTTCAAACCAAGACCGGTAATCTCACGGAGAACTTTAATAACCTGAATTTTCGCCTCACCGGGACTTTTTAAAATAATCGTAAAACTGTCTTTCTCTTCAGCCGGTCCACCATCTGAACCGCCGGCAACCGGTCCGGCCACAGTCATAGCCGCGGCTGAAACTCCAAACTTTTCTTCCAATGCCTTAACCAGGTCGTTTAACTCGGCTACGGACATTTTTTCTACTTGTTCAATAAATTGATTTTTGTCCACGCTTCAATTTAAAAACTAAAAATAAAAATGACAATTAAAAAACTAAAACTAGAAAAAATAATTCGGTTTGTAATTTTTCCTTATCGTTTTTTATTTTTAGATTTTACTTTTTAATTTACGAGGTAGCTTCTTTTTTCTTGGCCACTTCGGATAATGCTACCGCCAATCCCCTCATCGGATAAGTCAACATCCCGACCAATCGGCCAAACAAAACTTCTTTTGACGACAATTTAGCTATTTCAAGGAATCCGTCTTTACCAATAAACTTTCCCTCTATAAGAGCGCCCCAAAAATGAAGCGACTGGTTCTTTCTGGAAAATTCATATATCTTTTTGGCCACAAGGTATGGATCGTCTTCGCCCAATACTAAGCCTATTGAGCCTTCCATTTTATACATATCCAATCCGTCATAATTCTTATCTTTCAGAGCCAAATCCATCAGAGTCTTTTTTGTAACAAAATATTCAGACTTCATTCCTCTTAACAGTCTTTTTAATTCTGTCATTTGAGCTACCGACAGTCCTTTCTCTTTAGATTTTACTTGCCCTGAGCCAGTCGAAGGGGAAAACGAAGTAAAAACAGTAATTTTTGACTTTGGCAGTTTATCCCTTAACTTTTTTAATTCTTCTGATTTTTGTATTCTGCTTTTCATAAAATAAAACTACGGTTTTATCCGTAGAAACTAAACAAGGTTTCGACCTTATTATACCTCGGCGTTCATCACGCTGTCTACGGTAAGTAGATACTAACAAAAAGCTTATTTTTTGTCAAAATAACGGCAATATTTTTACAATCCCAAATATTTTTTACGGTTCCCCGCATGTTCCGCCGGAGTTTTAGAATAGATCAGCTGACTGCCGTCACGAGTTGAAAGATAATATAGGTAATCGCTTGGCGTCGGATTTAAAGCCGCTTCAATGGACTTAAGGCCGGGATTTGATATCGGCGTAAGAGGCAATCCTTTTCTTATATATGTATTGTGCGGTCCGTCAATTTTGATTTCCTTTGCCGGACTCTGAAATGTCACATCGCAATTTTTTAGGTTGTAAGTTGCAGGTTGTAGGTTGTAGGTTTTTAAACATGCTCCATATATCACCGTCGCATCAATCTGAAGCAGCATCCCCGTGTCGAGCCGTTTATACATTATCCCCGCCACCAGCTTCATATCTTCTTCGGTCTTGGCTTCTTTTTCCAAAATTGACGCTACGATAATAATTTCTTTCTGCTTCTCTAAGCTTAAGTTTTTAAACAGTTCCCCTGTTTTATTCTGAAAATTCTCCCCCATTTTTATTCTTAGTTCTTCCACAAGTCGTTGGTCGTTAGTCATTAGTTGTTGGTCGTTGTGCAGGCGGTATGTGTCAGGAAAAAGATATCCCTCATCACTATAATATGGTGAAGCAAATTCTCCCTCCGATATATAGTCTAAATCAGCTAACTTTTTATCAATTTCCCATATATTCACCCCTTCGGGAATTGCTACTATAACATCATCCGACTCTGATCTGCCTTCGACAATCAATGAAACAATTTTAGAACTACTAAGCGATCTGGAAAAAACATATCTGCCGGCTTTTAAATCATTATCCCATCCGCTCACTTTAACATATATTATAAACAAGGTTCGGCTCCGAATAAGACCGGCATCATTTAATTTTTGAGCGACAATTGCCAGTCCGTCTCCTTCTTCTATGTTTATTTCAACCGAATTCTCATCCAGCCTATCAGCCGGAACATATAAACAAAAAAGGGTCGTTAAAATAAAAATAACCGCTATCGAAATAGCGATTATTAAAATAGTCAATTTATTCCGGCCAATAATGAATGGGATCATCTTATTCGAAACTTGCGTAAGTTATAAGATTAGCGGATTGGCGCTTGATCCAATACATTGCCTGGAGGAATCTTCGTCTTTCCGGCTTGCAGTTCTTGAAGCTTTTGTAATACTGTGGGATGGTCTTTATTAATCTCAACACTAAGTATCTTCTCCAACTGATCAATCGCCGAATCAAGGTCTTTTCTTTCTTCATAAATAAGGGCTAAATACCATCTAGCATTAGCATAGTCTGAAGCAAGTAATATTGCTCTTTGAAGAGCGGCTAAGGCATCGTCTTTCCTGCCGGCTCGGTAATATAATAAACCAAGCTCAAAAGCAAGACTAGGCAAATTACTGTTAGCTGGAACAACCTTTTCAAGCTGTTCTATGGCTTCGGCTAACTCTCCCTGCCTTTCATAAACAAGACCTAAATTATATACGGCCAAACCGAAATTGTTTGATAATTCCGTTGTTTTCTTTAAATATTCTTCGGCCTTGTTTATGCTAGTCTTGGCGTCTTGAAAAACAGCGCTCGGATTAGCCCGCTTAGTGGCAATTAAATCATTATATCGGTCAAATTTAGATAAATACAACATTCCTATCCGATAAGTAAAACTGGGATCTCCCGGCCGAAGTTCGGCTGCTTTCATATATGCATCTTCGGATAATTTATCAACCCCGTCGACAACGGTTAAAAGATTCTGATATATAAAACCTAAATTCGCCCAGTTGAGGGCTTCTCTTGGAGCTATTTCTGTAGCATTCTTGGCTAAGTTAACAGACGTGGATACATAATTCTGCATTCTGGCATCCCTCTCCGGACTTTGTTTTTGGCTTAACTCCTTAGCAAGAAGCTCAATGGCTTTCTGAGATGCTGAACGATAATAACGATCATCTTTATTATTCCAATTAATGGCTTCGACTAATAAGCCGGCTGATTTATCCTTATCGCTTTCAGAAATAGCTTGGGCATATTTAATATCGCTTATATAAATCGTGGCCCCATAATAAATTCCAACCAGAGCCAGTATTAGACCGCCAATAAAACCAAGAGACGACCCCAGTGAAAGCGATATTTTTTCTTCAATATTAAATTCTTTCTTATCGTTGCTATATATCACTAATACCGATAAACCCATGAACAGATAAAAAACAAACATGGCGGTTAGGTTAAAAGGATATAAAAACATGGCCGTTAAAATAGTTCCAAAAGATGCCAAGATACCCACATCTTCATTTAATTCCGTACGATTCTGACTTTTGGCTGTATATTTTTTAAAACGCCAAAACATAAAAATAACCGATGTTAAAACGGCTAATAAGCCAACGACCATAACCAAACCACCGTGAACTATCAAGGTAAATACTTCAGATACCGCGTCAAAAAATTTAGTGTCAAAAAGAGTAGAGTTGGCAAGCTGACCGGCTCCATACCGGTCAAAAGCAATTGAGTAGTTTTCAAGTCCATAACCATAAATAAATCTTTCATTAAGAACAGATACTGTTATATCTTTTGAAAGATTAAATGATGGGGCTACCTCAATCGGTAAATTAACTTTTAGGGGATTCAAATTTAACCTCACAACCATCATAAATACCCCCAACACCACAACGGTCATTGGCAGAATAAACTTATTAATTCTAAACCTGCTTCCGGTCAAATTCTCAAGGATAACCATTATTACCATTCCAGCTATGGCAACCGTCCAAAGCACCCACCAATTTAATATGAACAGCAGAAAAAGAACGGCAAAGATACCTATTTTTTCAAGATAAAGACCCCTCAACCACCGTAAATCTATCCGTCCTTTGCTAAAAAGAGGCAATGAAACCGCCGCTAAAATACCAAGGGCATTTAAAGAGCCGACCGTATTGAAAGATTTGGACTTAGCGAAAGTCAGCCAGACAATATGAAGTCCAAATATCTGAAGTAGTCCATATAAAAGAGCAGAAACGATTGATAAAACAGCAAGGGACCTGACAATCCTCCCATTGTCTTCTGTATTATTAACAACCAAAAAATAAAAAATTGTTAAGGCTACTACTGATACAAGAGTATTACTAAGACCGTTACTAAAACTAAAGATGCTCTTAAAAGTATCAAATGAAAATATGGCGCTTACTATAAACGCCCCTAGAAGAATCAACAGGCCTTTGTCTATTGGATTATTCCTCCAGGCTAAATAACCTGACGATACAACTCCCAAAAGCCAGGCGACCATGCCGATACTGGCTATAACCAATAAAAGCATCAGCTTATTTATTTCAAGAACATTGGTAGTGAACGGAAGGAAAAATAACGGCATCAAAAAAACAGCTGCATAAATGGCCCATTTGCTTATCTTGTTATATAATCGAGCTTTTTCTGGATCTGCCGGTTCGATATAGTCAGTTTCTGATGTAACTATTTCTCTTCTTTCATTAGACAGGTTCTCGTCTTCAGAATAACGTGCTGATCCCGCTTCTGATTCTACTTCAAATTGATTAGATTCAAACTGGTCAGGCTGAAGCTTGCGTGAATTATTGTTGTCGTCTTTTTTCCAAAAATTTAGATCCATTCCGTTAGAGATAGTGTAAACACCCGCTACCACCGTACGGTGATAAAAGGCATTACATTATCGTAATTTATAATTTGACCAGCAAACCCGCTAGGGTTGTTTCTAATGGGGTCCGCCACATTTTATTATATCTACGACCAGTATACCACTAAAAAATATAGGTCAATAATTAAATATCAACACTGGTTTGATTTTATCACGATCGTAATATTATAAAACTAACCCTAAAAAATCTCATGCACAATAACCTTTCTAATCTAAGGCGAACATTTTTTTTAAGTCTTTATCATCGTCTATAAATTTAGTTGTTATAAATCTTACATGTGATTTAATATTTTTATTTAAAATTAGATCCCTTAAAAAAGAAGGGACGGGGTGGGGATATATCCAAATGCTTTTTTGTAATTTGAGAAACCCTATTGCTTTCAATATTTTTCTGAAATAATCTCTGTATTTTCTTTTTGGTTCCGGAATATCAAAGAAAACCATCCTCCATCCCCCATCCCATCTTTGGCCGTCTTTTTTATGAAATTTCAGTTCCGCCTCAATAAAAGAGAAAAGAGCCGCTTCATTGCCTTTGTCGGTTAAAATTATTGTATTGTTGTAATCCCGCGATATTAGTTTTTGTTTGGAAAGTCTTGATATGCAACTACGATAAGTTATTTTGCTTTTAGCTGGGCATAATTGTCTGATATATTTATGCGATAATAAATTATCCTTACCACTCGATTTAATCTGCCATAACACGGCAAGAATGGCTTTCGCGGTAGAAAAATAATTTTTATCAGAGTATGTTTCCATAAATAGATTTTATAAATATATTCACGAGATATCAACATTGCCCAGTTGAATTAAAAGGTGTATAAACCATAATATATGCCGAAACAATTCTTAACAGTTAAAGAAGTTGCGAACTTACTAGGCGTCACTCCTCTCACGGTGCGTAATTGGGATGCTAAGGGCAAGCTTACCGCTTATCGCCACCCGATGAATAATTACCGTTTATATAAAAATGTCGACATTGAAGAACTGCTCAAGGAACTTGAGATTAGCAAAGTAGCCAAAAAAATACCGAATATCCCATTCGAACAAGAAAAACCTAGGGTTAAGAAACTCAAGATAGATGTATTATAAAACCGCCTCATGAGGCGGTTTTTAGATTAAAAATTACTTTTTATCTGATACGTTAAGTAACTTTTTCTTATAGTCGTAAAAAGTTTTTAAAGCAAAACTCATCAAGGCAGTCTCCAAATCGCTTTTAGTTATATTGACAATCTCGTCGCTGAAATCAAGATATCTGACATCGTACCTAAATACGTTGCCAAATTTATCTTTGCCAAGAGTTATAATCTTAGCGCCAAATTTATGAACAATTCCCATGCTTTTTTCCCAACCTGTAGAAGCTTGGAAACCCGGATAAAGATCCATGGCTGTCCCACCATGAAAAAAGCTAATTTCACGATGCCAGTTACCAAAACCAATATGATCCGGCTGTGATAGCATATTAAGGTGTATTCCTTTATCTCTTGCGTCTTCTTCTCTTAAGGCCTTAACAAAATCCCCCAGTCTATCTTCAAACATATATTGAGGTTTAGTTGTTAAGCCTCGAGATTGAGCGGTTGTAATGTGTTTAAATTCAAAAACAAATCCATTAAATTGGATCTGATCTCCGTTATCGGGGCTTATATAGCTAAAACTTGGTTTCTGGCCCGCAACCTGCTTTTTAAGATTCAAGCCATTAACAAGATTCTTAACCATGTTTGTGCCGACGGCTGTCATTTGCCAATCATCGTGATCGCCAGATTTGATAAATACCGGTATATTTTCAAACAAACCCATTACTTCGTTAGCCGCTTTAACCTGAAGGTCAACTGTGTTAAGAATATTCTCACCACGATTATAATCCTGATGCTTGAGTCCATTATGGACATCGCCGTAATGACAAACTAAATCGATTTTACCGAATTCCCTGTTTCTTAGACAAACAACGCATAATACAACAAAATGCGGTTGAGAATGCCGACCACCAATATGAGTTTCGCTAATACCCATTTTTCTTACTACTTTATCGGTATACAAAACATCTTTAGCTATGGGCTCAAACTTTGTTCGCAAGCCTTGTTTCAAGTGATATCGCCTGCTTCCCTCATCCCACAATATCTGATGGCCTCTTTTTTGAAGAAAGAGAATAGTTGACTCAATAGTTTTTCTGCTTTTATTAAGACCTCTTTCAAGCTCTCCAACTTTAGCCGGATGATCTTTTAAAATATCCAAAATTTTTTGTCTGGGACTAATTGGCTTTTTTGATTTCACTTTAGTACCCCCTTTCTTTGACGTAAGGCGCTAAATTCCTAAATCGGCATTCAATTCCATATTTCTTTAGTGTACCCTTTTCATCAAATGTAAGGTCTAAAATAACCACTCCCAAATTAGGCGGCGTATCAAGTTCTAATTCTCCGGTATCCGTAACTGCCAGTTTAGGCAAACTAATAAAATGAAGGCCGGCAACATCATTCATTGAAGTATAAACTCCCACACCGTCAGTCCAAAAAATAACTCGAGGATAATCTTTAATACCCCTATTTCGCAATCTATTAATCAACCAGCCAGCGATAGAATCAGCAGTTTTTCTTGGACGATGACCGCGAGTGTAGACTCCACGAAAGGGTTTCTTTTTGGACGTAAGAGCCAGAATACTTATTGGTTCACCAGTATTTGTTACCCTAAAAACATGCATATTCAGATCTACATATTCCCATTCTGGTCTGGCTTTACATATTAACTTCATAGGATCGTCAAGGCCCTGTCTAATAAAAGACTGTTCTCTTAAACCGCTGATAAAATGAGTCTTGCAGTTGTGAAAAGTAGTTAATATTTCTGGACCAACCATCTTTGCCACATAATCAATTTCAGCCCGATATAATAGCTCATGTAGTTTTGGCTTTTTACCAAGTCCTTTATAGAAACTAGGTAATTCCGTAAGGAAAGTTTCGTTTAAATGTGCCCTGGAAAGATTACCGACAATTATATTGCCAAGCCCTATCACAAAATCAGGCTTTTCTTCAGGTATAATAGTTTTGTAAACTGTTGCAAGAAGATCACCCTGTTGACCAACGCTGCCCAATTCAGCACCGGACCAAACTAAAATACGAATATTAGGACGCCATCCAAATTCAGATGATGAAGCGGTTTCATGTTGATTAATATCGGCAATTTTAAATTGTCCGACAGAATCACGTACAATTCTATAACCCCTGACAATAAGTTCTCGAATGACCCTATAAACCATCTGCTTGCTAATATCAATTTCATTAGATAAATCTTCAACACCGGTAGGTCTCTGATTTAGAACCTTAAGCATCTTTTCGGTATGTTTTTGGATATCCTTCCTTACACCATTGCCATTGCCGTTGCCATTCAAAGTTTTATCTGTAGAACTTGGCTGAATAGAAGTTTTCTGCCGAGATATAAACTTTTTACCCACATTAATCTCCCTTTTAGATTTTCAATGTGCTTTATTGCTTGCCAACATAATAATCCCGATTTAATAAACTTGCAAGTAGTATAGCAAGTTTATTAAATCAAGGATCCTCGATTTTTCTATCCCGACTCAAACCTTATTTTTCTTAATATAATCCTATGATGCAAATCGGCACAGACAGTCCGAGTACTATCCAACCTTTTACCACTCCTTCGACCACGCTCAGAACAAGTCCAAAGTTAATCCCCTTCTCGTTTACTACCAAGCTTCCACCGTTTTGTAAGGGGCAAGAAAATGGCTTAAAATAAGGATTTTCGAAAACAAAAGCCCGCTTATGCGGCGGGCTATGGCTGATCTATGATTGAACTCCTCGGTGATTGAAGACCGTTAGTCTCGCATTTTTATCCGTAAATTGTCTCAGCTCTCGTAGCTGAAGCTCAAGTGTTGCAATATATCTACCTCCGGTTATATCGGGCTTATTCCCGAATTAAAAGGTTCGTAAAAACTCTTTAATTCGGGAACGGCCATTAAAAGAACTATGCCCCACCAAAATAATCAATAATTATTTAATTACTTTGGTGGGACCGGTCAGGCAAATGAATGCCTGACCGATGGTAGTCGGCCTAGAAAAGTTTTGGGCTGGAAAAAACCTAACAAGGTCTTTCAAGAATTAATTGCATTAGAAATTT
>MGIZ01000056.1:2962-3933 GCA_001794015.1 Candidatus Yanofskybacteria bacterium RIFCSPHIGHO2_01_FULL_39_8b | reverse complement strand
GTGGTTTTTTGTCGATTTTTTGATACCATAATTTCATGATGAAAATCGGAATCGTCGGTCTTCCAAATGTGGGTAAATCTACCCTTTTTAAGGCTCTGACCAACAAGCAGGTCGATATTCAAAATTATCCTTTCACCACCATCGACCCCAATGTCGGTGTGGTTGAGGTGCCAGACAAAAGAGTTGATGCCCTGGCAATGATGTCCAACTCAAAGAAAAAAATATATGCGACGGTTGAATTTGTTGATATTGCCGGACTGGTTAAGGGTGCGGCTCAAGGAGAAGGTTTGGGCAATAAGTTCCTGGCAAATATAAGAGAAGCAGATGCCATCGCCCAAGTTATCAGAGCCTTTGAAGATAAAAATATTACTCATATTCATAACCGGATAAATCCGGCTGAAGACATTGAAATAATAAATACAGAGTTAGTTATTGCCGATCTTGAAGCTGTAGAAAAAAGAATGCAAAAAACAGAAAAAGAGTCTAGATCACCGACAGCCGAAGGTAAAAAAGCTATGGCCGATCTTAAGATAATTGAAAAATTTAAAAAAACACTTGAAGCAAGTGTTATGATATGTCATAACATCATGGTTCCAGAAGAAATTGCTTTAGCAAAAGAACTTAATCTTCTTACCGCTAAAAAATTTATATATGTGATAAATGTTTCCGAAGAACAGTTATTAAACAACTATGAACCGAATGAAAAATTAAAAAAAGTTATAGGAGACGCCCAATACATCGTTATGAATAACAAATTGGAATTGACCCTGTCAGAAACATCTACGGCCGAAAGGATAGAATATTTGCAAGAATTTAGTTTACCCGAAAGCGGCCTCGATACTCTTATAAAGACCGGCTATAAGACCCTCGGACTTTTAACATTTTTGACAACCGGTGAAGATGAAACTAGAGCCTGGACCGCTTATGTCGGTGACCCAATCCCCTATGCTTCGAAGGCTATCCATACTGAT
>MGIZ01000056.1:0-2898 GCA_001794015.1 Candidatus Yanofskybacteria bacterium RIFCSPHIGHO2_01_FULL_39_8b | reverse complement strand
ATACTAATGCCCGTTCAAAAGGTCTAGTCCGCACTGTTGGTCGCGACTATATAATACAAGAAGGAGACGTGATTGAAATAAAAATTTAACCTCTTCTTCTAGCGGCGACTTGAAGGCGAGTATATGGAATAAGAGCCATATAGCGTGCAATCTTAACGGCATTGGCAATTTTTCTCTGGTGTTTGCTGCAAAGTTTATTTCTCCTTGAAGTGGCAATCTTAAATTGGGAAGTGACAAATTTCCGCAACAATTCACGGTTTTTATAATCCACTCTTATGTTGTCGTTGCACAGGGAGCAATCCAATTTATGACTTATGACTTACGACTTACGACTTACGACTTGAACAAAAATGTTATCAGTCGTTAGTTGTTGGTTCGCCTCGCTGAAGCTTTAGCGAAGCGGGTCGTTAGTTGCTAAAAAGGTAAATCCTTCTCGCTTATTTTTCTCTCCTCTTCCTCTACTCCGACGCTTACCGGTTCATCTTCGCCGATAATGGGAATATCTGCGTCTGCGACTCTGGGCGAGACAGGCTTTCTGATATCAGTTACCGCAGATTTTGTTTCAAAATTAGAATCGGGAGAAGATCCGCCTGAAGCCGATCTCGGCCCTAATTGTAATCCTTCGGCCACAATTTCTGTTGTGTATCTTTTATTATTATTCTGATCGACCCAAGAGCGTGTTTGAAGCCGTCCCTCAAACATCGCCAATCCCCCCTTTTTAAGATATTGGCCGGCTATCTCCCCAAGCCGTCCCCAGGCAACTATCGTATGAAATTCTGCCCCTTCTTGTTTTTGGCCAGCTTTATCGGTCCAAACCCGATTAGTCGCCATTCTGACGGTAGTAACAGATTGGCCGCTTTGAGTGGATCTTGTTTCCGGGTCTTGGGTCAAACGACCGATAATAAAAACTTTATTTAGATTCACGTACGACTTACAACTTACAACTTATGACTTCAACTTAATTGTTGTTAGTCATTAATCGTTAGTCGTTTGTTATTAAAGTTGCTCAATTATTTCTTCTAATTTTTGGTCAATTGCCCCTTCATCTGCTCTGGGTCCTTCTTGTTTAGTGGACAATTTTTCTTGTTGAACTGTTTTAATCTTTCTCCTTTCCACCGCTGCCATCTTACGTACCAAGTTCTTTTTATCCATTTTTGGTTCCGGCTCGTGCTTCAATATGAGAAATCTTAATACATCCTGGCTTGATCGCAAATAGTCTTTTATTTTATCGAGCGGCTCTTCGGGTAATTCAAGATTAAAATTAAAGTAACCGAAAAAAGCATTGGTTTGATGTTTGATCGGATAGGCCAGACGAATTCTTTCCAGTTCTTTGGCAAATGAAATAATGCCTCCGTTGGAAGTTATTGCCCGTTCAAGCTCTTGTTTTGTATTCTGAACATCGGCTTCCTCAAGATTTGAACTGATATGGAAAGCCAACTCATAATATTGCTTGGATAAATCAGCCATATACTCGGTATATGATAGCAAAAGACCATTTATAAATCAATAGCTTATGGTGAGCTTGTGGTGATATAATAAAAATATGTATCCCGTTAGAAGTCTCGCCGAGTCTAACTCGGTCAATAGGGACCTCGGCGAGGCTACTTCTAGCGGAATGTATAATCCGGCTAAGCCCTATAAAAATAAGACAATAGACTTGATAAGAAAAACTTACTTTAGAACTGATGGTTAAGAAATATCTGAATTTATATTACCGGATTTCTGGAAAATAAAATACAACCCGCTATGATAGTATTTTAATACTGGAATCAAGCGGACCACATCTTTTAAGCTGTTTTTAAACGACTTGACATCCGAGGCCAGTTTACGGCAATATATCAGTTTACAATTCTGCTTTTTAAAATATTGGGCAACTTCATAGGCGCTAGTAATGTGGGTTAAATCGTCATCGCTCTTTTCATACTTGCCCGAAAATTGAACATAATTTTCAGGGATCATCCTAAATTTTAAAATACCGAAATTTCTAAGAAAAAGGTCGCCGAATCTTTTTATCATTAGATTGAATTTCTGTAATTTTGAATAGTGCCTGACTGAGTTGGGCATACTCCAAGGACATTCGAGGTTTGGCGATGTAACTAAAATTAGCCCAGATGGCTTTGCCACCCTAATCATCTCGCTCATAGCCCTTGGGGGGCTAAATACATGCTCTAATACCTGGCAACTAAATACAATATCCTGCGTATTGTCTTTAATAGGCAATTCTTCAGAAAATCCGACATACAATGACTGATCCGGGTGTTCTGATCTTAATTTATTAATCATAAATTCAGATGGGTCCAGACCAGTGTATTTTATACTATTAGGAATATAATCGATAATTTCAGCCATTCCACAACCAATTTCAAGGACATTATCTGCTTGTCCGACCTTAAACTGATTATTAATAAATTCTACGATTGACTTATAGGGACCATCATCAATCCAATTATTTTTTTCTTTTACATGCTCGTAATAAGCGGCATCATTTCCGGCTTGAGTATATTTCGTATTTTGCATGATTATAATTTATTAATTCTTTTTAGGAGATTACCTGCCAAAATATGCGACCTTAAATGTTGAGCATAGAAATTATAGCCATTTGTTGATATTATTTCAAGCTTGTTGGGATTATTTTTCGCATTCATAATCGCATTTGCCAATGACCTCGCATCGGCCGATTCACAAACAAGACAAGTCTCATCAGGCCTTAAAAGTTCTAACACGCCGGAATTTTTAACCGTAAGATAGGGCAGCTTTAAAGCTAAAGATTCATAACATTTATGCGGAATGGTCCTGATCAAACGAGGATGGTCTGATAATTGACCCAAACTTAAGTGGCATTTTTGCATTAAGCTACTAAGTTCATCGTTATCCAAAAAATCTAATTTAAGTTCTAGA
>MGIZ01000055.1:4188-7949 GCA_001794015.1 Candidatus Yanofskybacteria bacterium RIFCSPHIGHO2_01_FULL_39_8b | reverse complement strand
TTTAGTCGAACAAGAAGTCAGAGAACTTTTGAATAAATATCAATTCCCTGGCGACACAACTCCTATTATAAGAGGATCAGCCGTTAAAGCTCTCGAATGTAAGTCCAAAGACGATGAGGCTTTAAAACCAATCATGGAGCTTGTTAAACAGCTTGATGAATTTATTCCTGATCCAGTTAGAGATGTTGAGAAACCGTTCCTTATGCCTATTGAAGATATCTTTTCTATTGAAGGCCGAGGGACAGTTGTTACTGGCAGAATCGAGAGAGGAAAAGTTAAGGTTAACGAAGAAGTCGAAATTGTTGGTATAAAACCAACAACAAAAACAGTCATTACCGGTATCGAAATGTTCAACAAGCAACTTGATGAAGGTATGGCTGGCGATAATGCCGGTATCTTGCTAAGGGGTACCAAGAAAGAAGACTTAGAGCGTGGTCAGGTTTTGGCCAAGCCTGGATCCGTTAACCCACACACTGAATTTGATGCTGAAATATATGTATTAACCAAAGAAGAGGGCGGACGACACACCCCATTCTTTAAAGGTTATAAACCTCAATTCTATTTCCGAACCACTGACGTTACCGGTGAAGTCATTCTTCCGGAAGGTACTGAAATGGTCATGCCCGGCGATACTTCTAATTTGAAGGTTAAATTGATCGCTCCGATCGCTATGGAAGAAAAACAGAGATTTGCTATCCGAGAGGGAGGCAAGACTGTCGGTGCAGGAGTCGTAACCAAAATCAGTGTATAAAAAGCAAATCCCGCCTAAGCGGGATTTGCTAGTTCTTTAAATAAAATGGTAACGAAAAAAGAAAAAGAGATAAGTCAGAGAATACGCATTAAACTGCGGGCTTATGATAATAAGATAATTGATAAATCTGCCCAGCAGATAGTGGATACGATTGAACGAAATGGCGGTAAACCTACCGGCCCGGTGCCATTGCCGACGGAGATACACAAATATACAGTGAATCGTTCATCGTTTATTGATAAGAATTCCCGCGAACAGTTTGAAATGCGAACCCACAAGAGAATAATTGACGTTACCAACCCGTCCCCGAAGATAATTGATTCTCTGATGAATCTGAATTTACCTGCCGGAGTTGATATTGAAGTGAAAATGTAATTTTCCAAGCAAGCTTGGAAAATTACATTAAATGAGGTAAAATAAAAATATATCCTAACTTACCAAAGCTTGAAGCACAAAATGTTTAAAATTGAGCAGGCTTTAAATATAGCTTTAAAATACATGAGTGAACAAAACGAACCAAGAATTGAGCTTGAGCAAGGACACAGGCTTTTAAGAGAAATAGCAGAAAAGATGACAGAACTAAGAAATTGTTAAAAGATAATTCAGGCATCCAGGATTAATTAAAAGGCACAGCAGATTATTTGTTATCCGAACCTTCAAATCAAAAAATGGTCGAAACAAGAGAACGGCAAAAGCCAATTTTTCAAGAAATGGCAGATATACTTTCGAAATTATAAATTACCCCCTTCCCCTCGTCATTTATGTGGCAAGAGATAAGGTAGTAATGCTAAAATGTAATTTATCCGGCAATGGTTCGGCGAAAGCTCACCACCCGGTTTCCTAAAAATTAATTTTGGCATATGGTCTTAAATTAAATAGATTGGTTTTAAATCCAATAAAAACCGATTAGTCAAACTTAAAAAGATTTAGCTTGCTAATGCCGGCTAGTCCGGTTTTTTCATGTGATTTGTCCAAGAAGTCGAGCTTGTCGAGACTGATTGGTTACAAATCCATGACCCAGCTCCATCTGGGCATAAAATTACAGGAAAGGAAAAGAAAAGCCGAAGGCGAAATTGCAGGATGAATGAATTATTAAAAATAGTTTTGATTCCAGATGGGGCGTGGGTGTTGAATATATATTTATGAAATTCATATTAGGTAAAAAATTAGGTATGTCCCAGATATACGATGAAAAAGGAGAAGTCATTCCGGTGACGGTTATTGAGGCCGAGCCGAATACTGTTTTACAGGTGAAGACTAAGGAAAAAGATAAATATGAAGCCGTTCAGGTTGGATTTGGCACAAGAAAAGAAAAAAATATAAACAAACAACAGAGGGGTCATTTTAAAGGTTTGGGAAATTTTGCAGTTTTGAAAGAATTTAGATTTGACAGTAAGGGTAAAATATCAAGAGGCCAGGAACAGGAAATGATGGATTCTGCTAATCTAACCGTCGGTCAGAAGATAGACGTTTCAGTTTTTACTCCCGGTGATGCCGTTAAAGTTATCGGCATGACCAAGGGTAAGGGTTTCCAGGGAGTTGTTAAGAGGCATGGTTTTCACGGTATGCCTTTTAGTCATGGCCACCATTCAGTATTGCGCCATGCCGGTTCAATCGGTCAGAGATTTCCCCAGCACACTTTAAAAGGGATGAGAATGGCTGGCAGGATGGGCTATGACAAATTAACAGTAAGGGGACTGAAAATAGTTAATATTGATAAGGAGAATAACTTGATAGCAATCAGGGGAGCGGTACCGGGGAATAGGGGTGGGCTTGTTGCGATAGAATCGCAGTAAATTTTATGGATTATCCTTTATACAACCAGCAAGCAGAGAAAGTCGGAAAAGTCATTTTGCCTGATAGTGTTTTTTCCGTTCCAATGAACAAGGATCTTCTTTATCAGGTAGTTACGTCACAGATGGGCAACAAGAGGCAAGTTACGGCCCATACCAAGGATAGAGGAGAAGTGCGTGGAGGCGGTAAAAAGCCCTGGAGACAAAAGGGAACTGGACGAGCAAGACACGGTTCGATAAGATCGCCAATCTGGAAAGGCGGAGGAGTAACATTTGGACCCCGGAATGAGCGCATTTTTAAAAAGAAAATAAATAAAAAAATGGCCCGTAAAGCATTATTTGTTATTTTATCGTCAAAAGTTAAGGATAAAGAGCTTACTATTATCGATTCTGTTAAATTAGAGAATTGGAAAACAAAAGAAATGGCCAGAATCATTAATAAAATTTCTGAACTATTTCCAGTAAAGCATGGCAGTATGCTTCTGGTTACTCCTAACAAACTTGACGAAACAGTCGAGAGGGTAGTCAGAAACATACCTAAAGTTGACGTTATGGAAGCTAAGAATCTCAATGCTTTAGATGTGGCAGCGAGGAAAAACTTATTGATTATGAAGGATGCGGTGGAGGTGATAAGTAAGACATTCAATAAAGAATAATGTTTAAGGCTATAGGCTTTAAGTTTTAGGCCAGAAATTCTTACTTATAGCTCATAGCTTATAGATTGATGAAATTAAATCCGTTCAAAAAAAAAGATAAGGAAGAAGCCAAGAAACAACTTGATAATATTGAGGTTGGCGAATCTGCTCGTGAAGAGCTTGAGAAAGGCATGACTGGTCAGGGAAGTGTTTCTTTTTCCGGCACCGGCAGTTCCGGTGTCCATAAGGTATTAAAGGGTTTTTATGTAAGCGAAAAAGCTTCAATGGGTAACGGGACGGGGCAATATATGTTTAAAGTTTTTCAAAATGCTAATAAATCGGAAGTGAAGAAAGAGGTTTCCAAGCTTTTTAATGTTCAGGTAAAAAAGGTAAAAATTCTGAATATGCCCGAAAAAAGAAGAGATTTTGGTAAACATCCCGGAGCTAAGCCCGGATTTAAAAAAGCAATAGTAGTTCTGAAAGAAGGATTTACTATTGGACAAGCAAAACCATAACTATGGCTATAAAAAATTACAATCCAACAACTCCATCAAGGCGACAAATGACGGGATACGATTTTTC
>MGIZ01000055.1:0-4115 GCA_001794015.1 Candidatus Yanofskybacteria bacterium RIFCSPHIGHO2_01_FULL_39_8b | reverse complement strand
CAAAAGGTTATATCGGCAGATTGATTTTCGTCAAGATAAATTTAATATTCCTGCGAAGGTTGTTGCCCTAGAGTATGATCCAAACAGAACCAGCAGAATTGCTCGGCTACATTTTTCTGATGGCGATAAAAGATATATACTTGCCACTCAAGATTTGAAAGTCGGTGATAAGATTATTACTTCCGAGAAGGCTCCTTTTAAATCCGGCAACAGGATGAAGCTGAAAAATATTCCCCAAGGAATGTTGGTTCATAATGTTGAGTTATCTCCAGGCAGTGGCGGTAAAATGGTTCGTTCAGCCGGCTCCGGAGCGACAGTTCTTGCCAGTGACAGGGGATATGTTCAGCTTGTAATGCCATCATCTGAAATAAGAATGGTGTCTGAAGAATGTTATGCATCCGTCGGTCAATTATCGAATATGGAGCATAGTTCAATCGTTTTAGGTAAGGCAGGCCGGTCACGATGGCTTGGAAGACGGCCCAAAGTCAGGGGTAGCGTAAAAAATCCGGTAGATCATCCCTACGGCGGTGGCGAAGGAAAACAAGGAAGGGGAACAAGAAGACCAAAAACTGCAACCGGTAAAGTTACCGGTGGACACAAAACGAGGAACAAGAAAAAGAAATCAGGTAAGTTTATAATGAGAAGGAGAATGAAGTAATGTTTTAGGCTGTAGGTTGTAAGTTTTAGGCCAGAAAATTCTGACTTATAGCTTATAGCTTATAGCTTATAGGTTATAGCTTTATGTCCCGAAGTATAAAAAAGGGTCCCTATGTAGACGAAAGACTGTTAAAGAAGATAGCTAATTTAAGGGCGGGAGATAAGACAATAATTAAAACATGGTCTCGGGCCTGCACCATTGTTCCGGAAATGATCGGTTTTACCTTCGGAGTTCATAACGGGAGGGTGCATATACTTGTTTTAATAACCGAAGACATGATTGGTCATAAACTGGGTGAGTTTGCCCATACCAGGAAATTTGTAAGACACGGAGGAAGAATGCAAAGAGAGCTTGAAGCGGCTCAAAAGCAGAAAGAAATAGAAGCGGCGCAGGCGGCGAAGGCAGCGCCGGCAGAAGCAGAAAAGAAATAACTAACGACTAACGACTAATGACTAACGACAAATTTGTTGTATAGTTGCAAGTTGCAAGTTGTAAGTTGCATTGTCAGAAGTTACGGCAAAACTAAATAATCTAAGAATTGCTCCCCGAAAAGTTCGGGCTGTTGTTAATATGCTAAAAGGTAAAAATGTTGTTGAGGTTATTGCTCAATTGGAATATTATGTTCGAGGGTCGGTTGAACCCATTAAGAAACTGATAAATTCTGCTATTGCAAATGCTGAGAATAATTTTAATATGGTTAAGGAAAATTTATATGTAAAGGAGATTACTGTTAATGAAGGGATAAAGCTTAAAAGGTTTCGAGCTAAAGGATTTGGTAGGGCGGCGGCTATACAAAAAAAGACGAGCCATATTAAAATTGTTCTTGACGAAAGAACACCCGGAATGAGATTAGAGAAAAAGGCTAGGGTGAAAAAGGAAATTGAGGAAACAGCGATAGAATCAAAACAGTACGAAGATAAAAAACCTGAAATAAAAAGAGAAATAGGCAGGAAAGGCAATGTATTTGGTAATTTAGGAAAAAGATTATTTCAACGCAAAGCCATCTAGGGTAACCAACAACCAACGGCCAACGACTAACGACAATCTTGTTGTAAGTTGTAAGTTGTAAGTTGTAAGTTGAATTGGGTCAAAAGATATCGCCAACATCATTAAGAATCGGTATTAATAAGGATTGGGCATCCCACTGGTTTGGCGGCCGTAAATATATGAGTTATTTAAAGGACGATCTTAAGGTCAGGACTTTTCTGGAAAAGAAGTTAAAAAATATGGGCATAGATAGGATTGAGCTTGAGAGGGGCACTGATGTTTTAAATATTGTTGTTCATACTTCCAGGCCCGGATTTCTCATAGGAAGAGGAGGGGCTGGAGTGGAAGAGCTAAAAGATGCCGTAAGGAAGCTTTTAAAAAATAAAATTTCGGTACGTTTAGAAATACAGGAAATTAAAAATCCGGAATCATCGGCAAAAGTTATGGCCGAATCAATGGTAGAACAGATAGAAAAAAGAATTCCTTTTCGTCGGATTATGAAGCAAACGCTTGCTAAAATTATGGCCAATAGACAGAATAAGGGCGCAAAAATAATGCTTGGTGGGAGACTAGATGGGGCAGAGATTGCAAGATCAGAACACTTGGAAGAAGGAAGTCTGCCGTTGCAGACCTTGAGGGCGGATATAGATTTTGCTCGAGTGACGGCCCATACGACATACGGAACGGTGGGAGTTAAGGTTTGGATATATAAAGGAGAGAAGTTTGATTAATAACTAACGACCTACGACTAATGACTAATGACTAATGACAATCTTGTCGTAAGTTGTAAGTCGTAAGTTATAAGTTAGCTTGTTACAGCCTGCACGCATACAACATGCCAAGGTCCACAAGGGACATTTAAGATCAAGAGCCAAGAGAGGAACTGAATTAAGCTTTGGTAGTTTTGGTTTGAAAGCAGAGGAATCGTCTTGGATAAAGTCTAATCAGCTTGAATCGGCAAGAAAAGTATTGGCAAGATACTTTCAGCGGGGAGGTAAGATATGGATAAGGGTTTTTCCCGATAAACCCAGAACCGCAAAGAGCGCTGAGGTGGGAATGGGAGGCGGAAAGGGCGGCATTTCCCACTTCGTTGTTCCGGTTGAAATTGGCAGGGTTATTTTTGAGATTGATGGTGTTTCTGATAGTATTGCCCAAGAAGCATTAGTATCGGCCGGACATAAATTACCGATTAAGACGAGAATCATAAAGAGATAGAATTTTCAATGACCAAATTTTCAATGTAAGAAATTTTTTCTTTGTTTGAAAATTAATTTCAAATGAAACCCCAAGATTTAACCAACAAATCTAGAACCGAATTAAACCATTTATTGGTCGATTTACGTGCAAAATTATTAAAATTAAATTTTGATTTAGCCGATAATAAAGTAAAAGACGTGAGCCAGATTAAGAAGACAAAACGGGATATTGCGAGAGTTTTAACAATGTTAAATAACCAACGATTAACGACAACAATTAACTAACGACTAACAACTTATGACTAATGACAAAGATTTTATCCTAAGTCATAAGTCGCATGTCTTAAGTCATTCGTTACGATAGGTTGTTGTAAGTTGTAAGTTGAATGTCGCGAGTATTAAAAGGCACAGTTGTTTCAGATAAGATGCAGAAAACCGCAGTGGTTGAGATTTTAAGATTGAAGAAACACCCCAAATACAAGAAATATTATAAGGTTTCAAAAAGATTTAAAGCCCACAATCTGGAAAATAAATACAAAACAGGCGAGAAGGTATTGATTCAGGAAACAAAGCCGATGTCGAAGGAAAAGAGATGGCAGATAATCGGTAGGGCCGATTAATAGTAACACAAATCTACAAATGGCATGCGAATACTACAAATAAATTAAGAAATCAGGATTACTATTAGTAGCATTCGTGCTCATTTGTAGATTCGTGTTATATATATGTTACAGTTACGTTCAATTGTGGGAGTTGCAGACAATACCGGGGCCAAAAAGGTCGGAGTATTTAAGGTGCTTGGCGGATCGAGAAAAAGATATGCTCAGCTTGGAGACATAGTGGTTGTTTCGGTAAAAGAAGCGGAGCCGAGAAAATCAGTTAAGAAAAAAGAAGTTCTTCGGGCGGTGGTAGTCAGACAGAGAAAGCCGTACCGCCGGAAAGATGGTACTTATATAAAATTTGACGATAACGCGGTTGTAATTCTTGACGGCAAAGAACCCAAGGGCGGAAGAATATTCGGACCGATACCGAGAGAAATTAAAGAAAAAGGATTCAATACGATAGCATCGTTGGCGGAAGAAGTGGTTTAGTAACACTAATCTACGAATGACATGCGAATGCTATAAATATTTGTATTATTCGTGTAAATTTGTAGATTAGCGTTATATTTGAGCAATGAAATTGCGGAAAGGTGACAATGTAATAATGTTAGGCGGGAAAGATCGTGGAAAGACGGGTAAAATAACCCATGTTTTCGTTGATGGAAATAAAGT
>MGIZ01000054.1:4285-7646 GCA_001794015.1 Candidatus Yanofskybacteria bacterium RIFCSPHIGHO2_01_FULL_39_8b | reverse complement strand
TTTTCCAAAAGTTTTACATTATAAGCTTTTTGGAACCAATCATATACACTTTTAGCAACTACCGGACCTATGTCGGGAATATTCTGTAACTCTTCTAACCTAAAGTTCTTAAAAAAATAGATTAGTTCGCTAATTTTTAATTTAGATTTTACTTGTTTCACAAGTAAAATCGAGGTTTCTTCCCCAACATGGTCTATGCCCAAAGAATATATAAATTTATCGAGAGAAATTTTTTTCTTCGACTGAATGGCATCAATAGTATTCTGGGCTGATTTTTCGGCAAATCTCTCAAGATTAAGCAAGTCATCTTTTTTTAGATTAAAAAGATCGGCGGCATCACGAATGAGACCGACATCCATAAGCTGATCTATTATTTTAGGCCCCACGCCGTCTATATTAAAAGCCTTCCTGGAAACAAAATGATAAACCGCTTCCCTTTTTATGGCCGGGCAATTTTTATTAACGCACTTAAAAGCCACTTGACCGGCAATTTGCTCGACTAGACTGCCGCAAACAGGACATTTTTTAGGCATATGAAATTCTTTTTCCTTTCCCGTCCGAAGTTCTTTTATAACCTGCCGAATATCGGGAATGACATCACCGGCCCGGCCGACAATGACCGTATCTCCTTGGCGGACTCCAAGACGTTTTATTTCATCTAGATTATGGAGAGTCGCTCGAGAAACCGTCACTCCACCGACATTAACCGGCTTCAAAACTGCCACCGGAGTTAGAACTCCCGTTCGGCCGACCTGAACAATAATATCTTCGACGATAGTCTGGGCTTCCTTCGGAGCAAATTTATAGGCAATGGCGCCCCGGGGAGCTTTGCCGACAACACCTAATTTATTGAAGATTTTATTATCATTTACCGCCACAACTATACCGTCTATCTCGTAATTAAGACTTCCCCGATGTTTTTCCCAGTAATCACGGAATTCCTGAACCATTTTTAAATCTTTACAAAATTTATTATGTGGATTGGTTTTAAAACCCAGGTCTTTTAAAATTTGGTGTTCTTCCTCATGGGTTATCTGGCCAAAATCAGTTTTAAGGGCATAGGCGTATGAATCAAGTTTTCGGCTTCGGGTTATCGCCGGATCAAGCTGACGGATAGAACCGGCAGCCAAGTTTCTCGGATTGGCATATTCCTTGAGGCCCTTTTTCTTTTGTTCCCGATTAATTAATTCAAATCCTTTTTTAGTGATAAAAACCTCTCCTCTTACAATTAAAGTCGTTGGTCGTTGATCGTTGGTCGTTGGTATCTTCAGCGGGATTGCCTCTACAGTTTTAAGATTTTGGGTAACGTCTTCTCCGGTTATACCATCACCCCGAGTTGAGCCAACTGCTAATAAACCGTTTCTATATGTCAGTTCTATGGCCAAACCATCTATTTTTAATTCGCAATAGTATCCGTGACGCTTTGAACCAGCCGATAACCGTTCAAAACGATCCTCCCAATCCGCCATATCTTTTTTATTAAAAGCATCGTTAAATGAAATCATCGGTTCGGGATGTTTAAATTTTTTAAATTCTTTCAACGGCCCTCCGCCTACTCTTTGGGTTGGGGAATCCGAAGTAATAAATTCGGGATATTCAATTTCGAGATCACATAACTCTTTTTTTAACGAATCCAGGGCGGCATCGGACATCTCCTGCTTATCCAGGACATGATAAAGATAACGATGGTAGTTAATCGTTTTGCGAAGATTTTCTATCCGTTGTTTGGCTTTCACTCGCTCCATATTATTGCTCCATATAATTTACTGTATCCCCAGAGAACGGCTAATTCCCCTGTAAGTCCCTACTGTCCGGAAATTAAGCTCTGCATTATATGGGCAGGCAGATACGCCCGCACCATCAAAATCATAATATCCCATAACAACACCCGGGATAGTATTCAGTTGTTGCAACTTGCTTGGAATCGACGACGCAGGGTTAGTCCTGTTTGAAAAAAGACACCATTCCATACCGCTATCAGCGGCATACAAGGCTATCATAGAATAAGATGCCTCTCTTAAAATTTGAAATTTAGGCGAAATGATTCTAATTAGAGCAACTGATATAGTCACAATTGAAAGCAAAATTAATAAACTATAAATTATTATTGAGCCTCTTTGATTGTTCATTGCTTTTTTAATAACTGACCAACTTGCGATGTTAAAAATCTCCAACATCGCAAGTTGGTTAATAGATTAGTTCTCTAATTCAAGGGAAACATCCCTTGAAGTTATGGTAGTCTGTAAATTAGCCGTTAAAACTTTCCCAACCCGATTGGAAACCGAGGCCAAAATTGTTACTCTGGCCGCCTGATCATCAATGCCTGAATTTAAAATGCAAAACTTTAAACTGTTAAAAACCACGTCGTCGGTGCTGGCAAGATAGGTTACGCCATTGTATATTCTTTGCACAATGCCGGAAGTGCTATCCAGTTGATAAATAACATCTATAGTAGGAGGGGGGGAGGATGGATTTTGAATCTCAATGCTCAAAATACTGCTCGTACAGTTACTGTCCGAACTATTGATTTTACCGACCCTTATTTCCTTGGCCATTAGCTCAAAAACAGCCAGAGCATTTTCCTGAATCATTTGAGCCGAGAAAGACCTTCTTTCCAACTCCAAAGATTTTACAAAAATACCAGTCGTGATTGTGGCCATAATTGAAAACAAAAATATAGACACCAAAAGTTCAATTAAGGTAAACCCCGCATTCTTTGTCATTTGTCGTTTGTTATTAGTCATTAGTCAAGCTCATTTCCAATTAAACAAATGGGACTCCACGGTCAAAGTTCTTGTTGTCTTTTTTGTGGGCCATGTAACTTCGGATATAACTCTTAGCTCACAATTACATCCTGGCAGGGTTGGATCTTTAATAATAAAAATTCTCCGTCTAAAATACGTATCGGGGCCGGTTGCATAATTATATAAACCGTTCGAGTCAAGTTTTAATGCCGGATTTGCGCCCGCCGGTTGGGGCGGATTGGTAACCCAGTTGGTGTTCCACTCAACTGTCCAGTCGCCTATTAAGTTATTGTCGAAAGACCGACTGGCAAACCAGTTGGCATCCCTTAAGCTTCTGACTACTTCTACCCCTTCTTGAGCAAGATTAGCTCCGATAAGATCGTTCATAATAATTGATGACAGACTATTTACCGTAACAATAACGGTCAAAGAGGGAATTAAACCCAAACTTAAAATAACAATAACGACCAGAGCTTCAACAATTGTAGTTCCCCTATTATTAGTTTTTATCATTTTATCATAGACATCACATTATGAAATCGCACTTAGAAACAGAAAAAATTGATGAAACACGCCGTTTTGGAGCGAGAAAAAACCGCAAATGTACTATAAGTACA
>MGIZ01000054.1:0-4261 GCA_001794015.1 Candidatus Yanofskybacteria bacterium RIFCSPHIGHO2_01_FULL_39_8b | reverse complement strand
AAGCAGCCGGACTGCTATCGGCCGGACCGTCACAAAGAGGACACTGCCCGTCAGTCCGGGTTGCAATCCTTCCAAAAGAATAGACGCATATATAAATACAATTAGACGAAGGACAAGATGCGTTCTTCTTTCTGATGGCTATTTGGGATAGATTTTCATTCTTTAACATCGGTTTATGTTTGCCGTCAATTTCTATTTTTCCGCCATATATGTCAAAGAAAATTTCGTTAAAATTGGGCTGATTATTGCCGTTTGAATCAAAAAACTCCAGCCGGGAATCTATAAGTTTTGAGATTAGAATCGGGGTATCGTTGCTGTTGCTGTATTTTTTCTCGCAATTATCCAGATTTGTTTGTGTTCCCGGCAATTGCTTGCCCGTGTATATATTATAAGAAGTGTCATTTTCTTGATGAATGCCATACCCACAACGATGAGTGCCGTTATATTGTTTAGACGCCAAAGAATAAGCTTGGGCGGTCCTAATGTCCGCCATTATAACTCTGGCCGCTTCATTAATGTTAACTCTTGATCTTAGGTTGGAGCTAAGCAAACTAATGGTTATAAAAGTAAATATGCCAAATACAACCAAGATCTCAATTAGACTAAAACCTTTTTCTTTCTTTAAATTCATTACTAAAAAATATGAGTTTACCGCTCAAGTTTTATAAATATAGTATCCCCGGCTTTAATGGGGGTGGAGTTTATTTTTTCTGTTTTGATCGGTGTTGAATTTAAATACAATTTTATCGGTTTTTCTGTTTTATCAGCTTCGTAGCCGTCAAAGGATTTAAGCATAATGTTGCCGCTATCGGAAAAATCATAAGCAAACGAGAGGTTACCGGCCAGAGATGAAGCCTGAAGAGCTTCAAAAATTGTCATCCCGTCGCTGACCCCTCCTTCAAAAGCTCGCTTACTGTCATTAATATCAATTTCCAGCCTGGCGGTTGTAATAGGTGTTGTTGGTTTAGAAAAATCAATCCTGGATAATTTGCCTCTGCCAAATATTACCCCGAGAACAACCAAAACCGCCAGAACTATCAACAAGCCGAATCGTATTTGTTTTTTATAAGAAAAAATTAAAGTTGACATAATCTTTAAAGATAAGGGCTAGAATTGCCATGGCTGATATGAACGAGCCGAATGGTAGTGCTGTTTTTAAGTTGGCTTTACCTCTTGCCATCATCGCCATGCCCCAGATTGCCCCTATCCAGACAGCGCTTACAATTGAAAATAGGGCTAGCGGATAACCGAGAACGAAACCTACTAAAAAAGCTAATTTAACATCACCAAACCCAATCCATTCGCCATGAGACACTAAAAATATTATACCAAAAAAGCCGGCTAGTCCCAAACCGGTAAATAAACCATTCAGGATAATCTCCCGATGAAAAATACTGGTATATAAAAAAGCCGTACCTAGGCCAGTCAAAATAATCTTATCCGGCAGGATATAAAACAAATAATCAAAAAAGGTAAGAATTAAAAAAATAAAGATAATAATTAAACCGTAAATCAACTCCGAACTAATAAATGGCCCGTTAACCAAAGAATATAAAACAAAAGAACCGGCCACGGCCATTTCCATTACCGGATAAATGAAAGATATTTTGTCCTTGCAATACCGGCATTTGCCCTTAAGCCAAATAAAGCTGAAAACTGGTATAAGATCATGCCATTTTAACTTGGCAAAACATTTCCGGCACTCCGACCGGCCCGAAACTATCCCCTCTTTAACATCCAGCCTAAAAACAATGACGCTCATAAAGCTCCCAAAAACTAAGCCCATTATAAAAATAAATATAAATGCCATATAATTATCAACAACTCACCCCTTACCTTCTCTTGACTTTCGTAACAGTAAGAGTATTATTCTTAGAATAAGAAGCTGGTAAGTGTGCGGATAGCCACGGCCAGCTTTTTTATTGATTACAGGACTTATGCCTAAGTCCTGGATTATATCAACACAGTGAAAGAACTGGGATTTTCCTTTTTATTAATTTTTCTATCGATAAGCCTAACCTTCATTTTCTCAATCTTATTTAGCTTTATAGTATTATTTTTGAGAAATTTACTTTCGTATATAATACCGGCTATCAATGCAAGCGAATCTGCCATTTGAATATCCACATCAAAATTTGATTTATTCACTAAGCTTAAGGATGTAATTTTTTGACGATATTCACCCGCAGAAATACTCCCATCAGATACACCATTAGCTTGTATCAGATTGTGGGCTTCAATTAGATAAATATCTTGCGATGGGTCTGACTCTGCTATTATTTTTCCATTAGTTTTAATAAGCTGTTTTGCGGCAAACTCTTCCAATATCTTTCGGTAGGCTCGTTTAAGAATTGTGCGCTCCAACCAGCACAGTGCTTTTGCTTTTTCTTTATTAACTACTACAAAAAGCAGACTAACCTCATCATTATTTGCTATGGATATAAATTCTGACCAAAATTGCAGTTCCTTTTTAGGATCTTGCAAAATTGCAAATTGACCCTTTCTTCTTGACATATCTCTGCTATGAAATACCACCTCCTCGTCGTTAAAAAACTTTTTCTTTAGCCTTCTTATTTTATTATCAAGCTTTTGCTTATATTTTTCCGGTATAACTACTCCGGATAATATAAAAAGTTTTGACGGATGATTAAAGGAAGCCTTCCCCGTTTCATCTAATGAAAGTAGTTTGTATTGTTGCATATAAGCCTATTTAAGCACCAAAAGGCCTTAACGTCCATATAAAATAAGCCTGCATAGCCTATTTTATAGATGTAACCAAAAACCCGGCGACTTTCTAAAATTTCAAAGAAAGTCCCGGGTTTTTAGTTTTATGTTTTCAGCTAATTATTGCTGACCCAAGTCATAAACACAATCATTAGCACCAGTTACATTTTTGCATGCTTCTGTAAGGGTTGCATTAGAAGCATCGGTCATATCGCCTGCACCAGTCGGAAAAGTAGTTGTATTATTAGAATTTATATCAACATCACCAGCTAAAGCAGGAGCGTTCTGTCTTTCTAATTCAGCCCAAATATGATATTTACCTTTTCTTACGTTATCAGTACTTGGACTGTAAGCATACTTATATTCAGTACCAGCAAGAGGATCTTGGGGTAAAATACGAGCTGATAGATAATCGAGAAGACCATTACCATTGAAGGCGGTTGCCGTGTTCTCCCTGCAAGTACCAGTAAAACCCTTAACAGGACAAAGACTATCACCCGGATAACTTCCTCCTCTATCATCAAAATACAGCTCGACTGCCGTTCTTAACTGGTTTACATCAGCAATACGTTTGGCGTCTCTCGCCTTTGCCCTGGCAATACCAAGCTGAAGTAAAATAAGAGTAGCTAAAACACCGATAATAGCAATGACGACCAATAATTCAATGAGGGTGAAGCCTTTAGAACTTTTAAACTTTTTAAGAATCGACACTTATTTTTAGCTTTTAGCTTTTAGCTTTTAGCTTTTAGCCCAAAAAGGCTAAAAACAAAAAACTAAGAACTAGAAAACTTTTATACTATTGAGAAATAATTACTAGACCTATTTATAATTATACAACCTCTCCAAAACATCGCAAAGTAAAGATATCCACACCTACTATAAGCTACCGACAACATTATACATAGGTAAAAGTATGCTGGAAACTAACGCCGCAACCCCAAAACCTAATAATAGAATAAGAGCCGGTTCAATTATCTGGGATATGCCCTGAATGGAGTTTTCGGCTTCAGCTTTATAGAACTTAGTCACATGCTCAAGAATGAAGTCAATTTTACCGGTTCTTTCGCCGATCGCCACCATTGATGAGAAAAGGGGCGGAATTTCTTTATACTTCGTTAAAGCCGCCGATATACTGCCTCCACTTTTTACGCTTTCTTCGGCGTCAAGCATGATTTTTCTATAGACGCTATTGCCGACTAAATCAGCCGTTATTTTTAAAGAATCCAATATCGGTATTCCCGATTTCATAAGCGTTGTTAGGCTTTCGGCTATTCTGGCCAGATATAAATTCCTGACCACCTGCCCCAAAGCCGGAAATTTTATCTTCATTTTATCAAGCCACTCTTTACCTTCCGGAGTTCCAAGATAATAAACAAAAATAGATATTACAAAAACCATAACAATACCGGTCTGAATTATGTAGGCATTGGCAAATTTAGTAACCCAGATTAAAATTCTGGTTGTAATCGGCAATTCAACATCTCCCACTTCCTCAAAAATAGCCAATAATTGAGGGAGGACATAGGTAACCATAAGA
>MGIZ01000053.1:1991-6135 GCA_001794015.1 Candidatus Yanofskybacteria bacterium RIFCSPHIGHO2_01_FULL_39_8b | reverse complement strand
TTCAACGCTACAGCAAGAGGCTTCAAAAAAAATTGGATTTTCGGCTAAACAAACAATGATGTTTGCTCAACGGTTGTATGAGACCGGACTTATTACTTACATGAGAACTGATAGTTTGAACATCGCCCAAGTTGCTTTAACGCAAGCCCAAGAAATTATTGGTAAAATTTTCGGAAAAGAATACGGACTAAAAAGTCCGAGATATTATACAAACAAATCAAAAGGCGCCCAAGAAGCCCATGAAGCAATTCGGCCGACAGATCTTTCAAAGTTACCGGAAAAAATTAAACTCGATAGAGACCAGTGGCGGCTTTACGACTTAATCTGGAAACGAACTATCGCCTGTCAGATGCAAAATGCCGTTCTTGATCAAACTGCCGTAGATATACAAACAACAAACGACCCGCTTCGCCAAAGCTTCAGCGAGGCGAGCCAACAACTAACGGCTAACAACTATACTTTTCGGGCCAATGGACAAATAATCAAGTTCGACGGCTTCATTAGGGCTTATATCGAGACAAAGGAAGATGACGAAAAAGACGGCGAAGATTACCAGGAAGGCCGGCTCCCGGATTTAACCCATGAAGAAATTTTAAAATTAATTGATCTCGTTAAAAACCAGCACTTCACCGAACCTCTGCCCAGATATACGGATGCTTCCCTGATTAAGGCCCTTGAAGCCCACGGCGTCGGCCGACCCTGAACTTATGCTCCAACCCTGACCACTATTCAATTTCGCGGCTATGTCGAGAAAGAAGATAAAAAATATAAGCCTACTGAAATCGGTTTTCTGGTAAATGATATGCTGGTTGAAAATTTTCCGGAAGTAATTGATATTAATTTCACTTCCCATATCGAGGAAGGATTCGATGACATTGCCTGTGGTAAAATCGCCTGGGTGCCGGTTATTGAAGAATTTTATACGCCATTCAAAAAGAACCTTGACGAGAAAATGGGAAGCGTTGAAAAATTAACAGAAATCTCCGAAACTCCCTGTCCTCACTGCGAGAAAATGATGCTTATTAAATTCGGCCGGATGGGCAAATTTTTAGCCTGTCCCGAACCGGGAAGTAGGGTTACTCTTCCCCTTCCGGAAGAAGCGGCAAAGATCAAAGAACTGGAAGATAAAACTCAAAATGAGAAATGTCCTATCTGTGCTAAATCAATGGCTGTCAAGCGGGGACGATTCGGCTACTTCCTGGGCTGTATTAATTACCCAAAATGCAAGGGCATAATGAAAATCCAAAATAAAACCGGATACAAATGCCCTGCCTGCCAGGAAGCGGGCCGAACTCCAATCGGCGATATTGTTGAGAAGAAATCCCGTGGCCGAGGCAAAATTTTCTATGCCTGTTCACGTTGGCCAGATTGCACATTTTTGATGAATAAAAAACCGGAAAACGAACCAGATCTCAATTCCGCTTTTCAATATTGGAAAGATAATCCGCCAAAATCGCGCAATAGAAAAAGTTATAAAACAAAAAGCTCGCAAAAAAGCGAGCCACTTAAAGAATAATTGGTTTTAATAATTTGTTGTTCTAAAAACGGGCTGAAATAATTCTATCTTTTTCTGACAAACATCATTTAATGCGCATTTCGGACAATCCGGTTCTGTCATCTCGGGACAATATCTTCGAGCACTCCATAATAGAAAATCTATTTCACTCATTGATTTATTCGATGATTCAATAATCTTTCTGATGGCCTGAAAGGTTTTTTGTCGAATTGAGCCTTCAAATGATTCATTTACCCACTCTCTTTTGCTTATCAAGTTCCACTCTGCAAAATTTAAAGAAATTAACCCGAGGCGTAAAGCCACCCTCATTAAATGATAGTCTACAATCGGATATTTAAGATCGTCAGATTTGATCTTTAAAAAATGCTCCGGCCGATTGGCCAAAATCATTGCCAATAAAAGATTCTTTTTAAAAAACCCGTCGGCGTTATAACCCGGCATTGCCGATGTCTGGCCAAGAAAACTGCCCAAGGGATTTTCGCTATAATTAGCCCGCTCCACTAAAATATCAAGGCTAATATTATTTCTGACACAATGCCGGCCGTAATCAACCGCTAAATTATAACGAGCAAGCAGATCCTGAAATCCAAACTCTTCCGGAATCCATCGGCAGAAATCATCGAACGATAGGTCAGATAAATTCTCCGGACTAAAAAATTCAGGCCCTATTTCCCGATAAGCTTTCATTGACAATGCCATTAATAAATCAGAGCCCTTTAATTTTTTACCGCCAATCTCACCTTGAAGCGGCCGAACATATCCTTTTTCGTCTCCAATCCAAAATCCGTAGTTTTGCACCGTTATGGCAGTAAAATAACAAACAACTCCATCAGCACCGACTTCAGGAAACTGATCTTTATTATCAACAAAAGTTAAGAAGTGGCTAGACAGCGGTAAGGCTTTAATTTTGTCAGATACCTTCCTGACAACTTCTATATTCACTTCGGCCATATCAGCCCTCTTTTGTAAAAGTACATTTGAAAATATTATCCTACGAGAGTACTATGTTGATATTGATTATGCAAGCCTGATAGACATCACAGTATGAAATTAGACTCCATAAAACAGCAAAAATGGCGACCTGCTTGTTTTTCCCGCCAAAAAATCCTCCAATGTACATCTAGTACATTTGTGGTTTTTTGGCGGTCCAAAACATCGCAGTTCATTCATTTTTGTTATTTCTAAATCTAATTTCATACTGTGGTGTCTATACTCACTAAAATATTGGTAAATCCTAATTTTAATGACGCCGACCAGGCCTTAATCCAAAAAGCCTATAATGCCGCCGAACTTGCTCATCGTGACCAAAAACGTCTTTCCGGCGAAAATTATATAAATCATCCGCTTCAGGCGGCATATTTTTTATCCGAGCTGGGCATGGATGCCACAACTATTGCCGCCTGTTTGCTTCATGACACCCTTGAAGACACCGGACTTAAGCCAAATGATATTAAAATGGCATTCGGACAAGAAATTCTTTTTCTTGTCGAAGGAGTAACCAAGCTAGGCAAGATAGAATACTCGCCCACTTCTGAAAATAAAAAAACCGTTCTTGAAAACATAGCTTCTCTCAAGAAGATGCTATTTGCCATGGCCGAAGATATCAGAGTTATCATTATTAAATTGGCCGATCGTTACCATAATATGGAAACTTTGAAATACCAGAATAAAATTTCACAGAAAAGAATAGCCCTGGAAACTCTTGAAATATACGCCCCCATTGCCGCCCGCTTGGGAATGGGACGGTTGAAGGGCCAACTGGAAGATATGGCCTTCCCCTATGTCTATCCGGATGAGTATGCCTGGCTGATTAAAAATATTAAAGAAAAATTTGATGATCGGCTTGAATATATAGAAAGGACTAAGCCGATAATAAAAAGAAGGCTGACTGATGCTGGAATTAATGTCATTGACCTCCACTCCCGGGCTAAACATTATTACAGCCTTTATCATAAAATTAAAAAACACAGCATGGATTCCGAAAAAGTATTTGACTTGGTGGCAATGAGAATAATTGTTCCCGATATAAAGTCATGCTATGAGGCTCTGGGAATAATCCATAAATACTACAAACCATTACCGGGACTGATCAAAGATTATATCGCCATCCCCAAACCAAATGGATACCAGTCCCTTCATACTACAATTTTTTGCGAAAAAGGTCGGATTGTGGAAATACAAATAAGAACTCCGGACATGCACGAACACGCCGAAAATGGCATCGCCGCTCATTGGGCTTACAGCGAAGGGGGTAAAAAGAAAATTTTTAAAGCCGACTTGAAAGAAACCCAGTGGGTCAGCCAGCTTAAACAGTTTCTCCAAGAAATGAAGCCAAGAGAAGGGTTGGCTAATTTAAAAATAGATTTCTTCAGAAATAGAATATTTGCCTTCACGCCCAAGGGCGATGTCAAAGACTTGCCCGATGGAGCAACGCCTATTGATTTTGCTTATGCCATCCATACCGATCTTGGTCATTTTACCAGGGGGGCTAAAATTAACGGAAAAATAATACCCCTTGATCATAAGTTGAAAAACGGGGATGTCGTCGAAATAATAAAAGGAAAAACAATGAGGCCGTCTTTTGATTGGCTTAAATCGGTTAAAACAAATGAGGCCAGAAAAAAAATA
>MGIZ01000053.1:0-1963 GCA_001794015.1 Candidatus Yanofskybacteria bacterium RIFCSPHIGHO2_01_FULL_39_8b | reverse complement strand
AAGGGCATACCAATTATCCAAGGCCAAACCGGTCTGATGTATAAAATCGCCAAATGCTGTAACCCCAAACCTGAAGAAAAAATAAGAGGCTATATTACCTTAAATCAAGGGGTTAGCATACATTCAATAAATTGTTCTAACCTTAAAAAAGGTAATGGTAATGATAAAAGAATATTGAACGCAAAATGGAAGGATTAAAGACATAAGCATAGTAAACCTTGATATTTTATAGTCTAAATTTTATTAATGTTTATAAACTGTTAATAACCTGTGTACTATAACAAAAGTTTTACCTGAATTCCCTTTATCCAGCCGGCTATCTGTCTAACCAATCCTGAGCTTGCCCTAACTCTGATCCTTAAAAGACCTAATTTTGACCC
Source organism: Candidatus Yanofskybacteria bacterium RIFCSPHIGHO2_01_FULL_39_8b (assembly GCA_001794015.1). Lineage (GTDB taxonomy): Bacteria > Patescibacteriota > Minisyncoccia > 2-02-FULL-40-12 > GWA2-44-9 > 2-01-FULL-39-28. The sequence goes on along the minus strand of MGIZ01000053.1, from coordinate 1,583 downwards.
CAAAAATAAAGCCTTTTTAGCTTTGGCCCTTGTTTTAATTTTTTGAAAGTAAACATGAATAAAGTTATTTTTTGGAAAATCCGATACTTCTGACCAATAATTAATTGCTCCATCAATATCCTCTTTTTTGTTTCTTTTAAGAAAGATGTCGAATATAATTTCTTCTTTGGTAATATTTCCTATCTCCTGTAACCATTTTAAAAATAATTTGACTAAATACGGATCCGAACTCATAAAATTTATTCCTTTTCGTAAATCATTTTCATTATTTAAAAGCAGTCTTTCCCGCCAATATAAAACTATTCCCATCAACCATAATTCCCTTTTGGAAATTTTATTTATATCCTTGGCTGAAGATTCTTTAATCTTTTTAATCAACTCTTGAGTTTTTAATTTTCTTTTTTCGGAATTAGCCCGGATAGTTTCTAGCCGTTTATTTTTTAACCGTTCGGTTTGAGAAGAGGTCAATTTTATGCCCTGCAACCAATATGCAATGGTTGATTTTGGAATATGAATTGAATTTTGAATTTCAGAATACGAAAATCCCCGTTTCCGCATATCAATAACAATGTTCTTTTTGTACTTTTCGATGTATTGCGACATATATGTACTATGTAAGTTCTAACTAGTAATATAGTATCATTATACAACATATTATCAAAGCTGTCTTATCAATAATATAGATTTTATAAGGATTACTTTAATTTATTCGCTCTCGCCCCATCACTTTTTTGGTCATGATCCTCACCTTTAGAAATTTACAATAAAAATAATGAATATAATAAGAGCTCGCATGAAGCGAGCTCTAGGTAGCATTGCCTAAACCGTTGTTTTAAGGGAGTAAGTTTTTGATTCTTCTTCTCTGATGATAAGTTAATAAATACAACAGCCAGTGGAACGACGGCAACGATGCTGCCAATAACTGACAACGCCTTGGTTCTCATCGGTTTTCCTCCTTGTTTAGCTAGTTTTGAAGAGCCGATATGATAATACCATACTGACAGAGTTTAGTCAATTTTTGCACAAATTTGCCCAAAGATTAAGAAAAGAACCCGAAATGAAACGGACACCACCTGAATCCCTTGAGACACAATAACGGTGAAGTTGTTGTTATTTTTCAGACCGTCTTTTTTCGAGGACAACACAATGGTTGAATTGATCGATAATTCAGTTATTCAATAAATTTGGGGACGACCCGAAAGCGGGACCCATAATTTATTAACTGAATTGGGATCAATTTAACCATTTGTCCGAAGAAAGAAAGTAGGTCGAAAAATAGCAACAGTTGAGCGAGAATTTGTTGATAAGGTGAAGTGGATGAGAAATGAGAAGGGCGAAAGCGAGAAACTAATCAATAATCCTTTTTGCGACTTTATTGAGTTCCTGGAGAGTGGCGAATTTAATGACAATGTGGCCGCCATTGTCAGTCGAGCGGATAAGAACCGGCACTTTAAGCATTTCGCCGAGATTCTTTTCAAGAGCTTGAAAACGATTTACTTCCTGTGATGATAATTTAGTCTTTTTAGACTTTGACGGTTTTGAAGATGAAGCCATCTGCTCTACTGCCTTTGACGATAATCTTC
>MGIZ01000052.1:11336-29991 GCA_001794015.1 Candidatus Yanofskybacteria bacterium RIFCSPHIGHO2_01_FULL_39_8b | reverse complement strand
ATCAGAACGCAGCGGTGAATACGTTCTCGAATTTTGGACTCACTGCCCGTCAATTTAAGGGAGCCGGTAATACCTGAAGACCAATTTATTAAGTTGGGACACGGTAGGATCGGTGACAGGAAATAAGTCGTAACAAGGCAAGGCTAGCGGAAGCTGGTCTTGGATCACCTCCTTTCTATATTGTAGAATATTTAAATATTTAAATATTGCAGTATGCAAGAAAGGATCAGAAGTGGGAGGCGAAAGGTGGGTAATCGGAAAGTTTAAATATTCAAATATTTAATATTGTCCTTTTTCACATCCAACCTCTATCCTTCTTATAAAAAATGAAGTCGATACCTTTATTGGTGCCTGATCCGAAGGCTAAATCGGAATTCAATGGCGGTTCGAATAAAAATTTCCGCCAGAAAGGAATTACTGGTTAACTATATAAAGTTGAGAAACTCAAAAAACTTCGCATGTGCGAAGTTTTTTGATAACATAGCCATATGGCGAAAATATTTTTTATTATGATTTTGATTCAGGCCGGAGCGTATTTATGGTTTCAAGCCAGGGGAGGCCTAGTGTCCCACAAGGCTTTTATTATCATTAATTTTTTACTAATGGTCGGCCAGTTTGCTCAAGCGGCAGAAAGCTACGCTAAAAGCGCTATGGCCAGTTTTTCGATTGCAAGCTTCTTTTTTGTAATGACTGCAATCGGGACATTTAGAAGATATAGGGCCTCAAGACTTAATTTGTAATTTTTTAGATTGACGCATGAATTTTAAAATGATAGAAACAAACCAGTTCTTGTGGCAGGAGTTGAATAAAGATGGAGAAGAAAAATCGGCTGACTGAAATAAGATTAACTAAAAAGAGCGATAGATTATTGAGAAAAACGGCCAAGAGGTCCGGTTTAAAATCGGAAAAAGTTTTAAATCTGATATTAAAATGCGAGGTTGATATTGCCTACTACTCTATGAGCAAAAGACTGAAGCTTTTTAAACGGCTGAAAATAAAACCGACTTTGGAAAAATTACTTGGCTTTAGAATAACCGAACAGCCATTCTAAGTAATAGAAATTTGAGTTGCTCCGTAGAAACGGAGCTTTTTTATTCTCGAACCCTCACTGTCTGATTCCGGCTGCTTAAATTATCCATTAAATAATTGCAATTTACCCGTTATTTGATTTGATATGTTATCGTTACATTGATAACTATTTCGTTTTCTCCAGTCGGGACCGATGGACCGCCACTGCCTCCTCCACCACTATCCATTGCTTCAGCCTTGAAATATATCGGAGGATAATATCCGCCCTCCTGATAGTTGACTATTTTACCGAGACGAATGCCGATTTGTTTCTTGAGAGTGTTAGCTTTTTCTTTCGCGTCCTTGATTGCTATTTCGCGGGCCTGATCTTTCAATTTTTCTTCGTCGTCAATTCTGAAACCAAGGTTATTCACCTGATTTGCCCCGGCTGATACAAGTCCGTCAAGAACAGCACTTACTTTTTCCAAATCGCGGACCTTAACTTCAAATGATTGAATGACCTGATAGCCGGTTATTTTTGGGTTTGAGTCGTAATATTGAGGATAACTTTGGTCAGGAGCGTTCTGAACCTCAATCCCCAGCGGCAACGGAACAGGTCGAGGATAACTATATTGCGGATATATATTGTAGCCAGTAGTTTTAATGTCTTTCTCCTCGATCTTCTGACTCTTTAAGAAATCGACTACCGTTTTAGATTTCGTCGAATTGGAATCTTGGGCGGCTTTTGATGTTTTGGCCTCGGTTAGTATCGAGAAGCTGACGACAGCTATGTCCGGTACGGCAAAGATCTTGCCTTCGCCGCTGAAGGATACGGTATTAGTTGTTGTGGCCGTATCCGCCATTTTTTGGATATTGACCAGCAAAAAAACCGACAAAATGGCCAAGGTGGCTGTTCCTGCCCAGATGAGATATTTGTAGTTGTTGTTCATATATTTATATTGTAGGCTTTTTATGAAAATTGTTAATCCTTGACATTATAATTTTAATTTGTTATAATTCAAAAGCGAAGTTCGATCCTTGAAAAGGGGGCTAAAAGTGAGGAAAAACCTAGTTGTTCTAGTTTGTACTGTTGCAATTTCTTTTTTGGGAATTGGTTGTGGCGAGAATCCCCTTGGGCCAACTGCCACGATTGTTAATACTTCGTATGCTCCAATTACGCTGAATCCCGCAGTTCAGCATATAAAGGTAGGGGATACTATTGAATTCATTGCTCAGGGAGGTGATGGAGTTTACAAGTTTAATCTGTATACTTCCAATCAATTTGCAGTAGGTGGTTCAATAGATTGCTCTTGCATGTTCAACGCTATTTTCAATGGTAACAGTGCAAGGCTGACCCTGATTAGTCCCTCATGTACACAGTGGAACCTTACGAAGGTCAGTCTAAATGTTAGGTCGTCCAACAACAATGGTTGGCCGGGCGAAGCATTGATTGTTATTGACTGATATATCTCAACGCCGCTTTTCAGCGGCATTTTCTTTTGCTATTTTTAAAGCAAATTATGGATAAAAAGATCTATTTAATATTAGACAATATCCGCAGTCGGGAGAATGTCGGCTCGATTTTTCGTACGGCTGATGGAGCGGGGGTCAGTAAGGTATATCTTTGCGGAATAACGCCAACTCCTACAAAGGACATCTTTGTATCTACAAAGATGTCCTTTGTAGATAAGATTACTAAGACTGCTTTGGGGGCGGAGAATTATGTTTCTTGGGAGTATAGACGCAATACTTGGCGAGCAATCGCAGGATTAAAAAAAGAAGGAGTGAGTATAATAGCGCTAGAACAAACAAAAAATGCTAAAAATATTTTTATGTTTAGGAGTTTAGCCTCTAAACATATAGCGTTGGTATTGGGTAATGAAGTGAAGGGAATAAGTCCGAAAATTTTAAAGTATTGTGATACAATGCTAAATATTCCGATGCTGGGTAAAAAAGAGTCATTAAATGTAGGTGTAGCCGCTGGAATAGCTTTATATGTTTTACGGAATAATAAATAAGTTAAATTTGAGAAAAAACTGGTCGGTTTTAATTCTTGTTATATTTTTCTTTTGGCTTTTCTTCAATCTCCTTTCGTCTCACATGATTTATCCGAAAGAGGATGGCTTGTATTCCGGCGGTTCGACTTGGGGGGATTTGGCGATTCATCTTACTTTTGTGAATAATTTTTTGGAAAGGAGTTTTTTCTTAAGGGAAAATCCTGTTTTTTATGGCGAGAAAATGGTTTATCCTTTTGCTTCTGATTTATTTAGCGCTCTGTTAGTTAGGGCGGGGGTTAGCCTAAGGTGGGCTTTAATGGGGCCGACTCTATTGTTTGTTATTTTAGCCATATTCCTTATGTATTTTGTGATTTATAAGATTACCGGAAGCCGGCTAGGGGCTTTTTTTGCGCCTTTTATTTTTTTTCTAAACGGCTCGTTGACCGGATTTAATTATTTTTGGCAGGATTATAAAGCCAGCGGACTTGGTTTAAAAGAGTTTACGGGTGAGATGACTAAATCGTATGCCCATCTTGAAGATTTTTGTTTGAGGTTTTCCAACATTATTTCCGATTATATTTTACCCCAAAGAACAATTGTGCCCGGATTGGTCCTCGGATTGATTGTTATTTATTTTCTATGGCAATATTGGGATAAACGAGGATTGGCTGACTTGCGAAAAGCCGGTTTGACCGTGGCTTTTTTACCCCTGGTTCATAGCCATACTTTCATCTCAATGATTATTGTTGCTTTTGTTTTGGCGATAATAGAACTTTTTGAGGATATTAGAAGTTGGAAAAATATTGTCCAGCGATGGCTAAATTTTGCTTGGCCGGTGGCTTTGATCGGCTTGCCCCAATTTGCTTATATCTATCCCTGGGGAAAAGAGAGCTTTACTCGTTTTCATTTCGGCTGGATGGCGGAAGATGAATCAATCTGGGAATTTTGGGCTCGAAACCTTATCCCGCATAGTTATATCTTTTTATTTGCTTTTTGGGTTGCCGAATTAAAACTGAAAAAGTTTTATATTCCGTTTTTAAGCCTTTTTATTTTGACTAATCTTTTTCTTTTTCAGCCCCATGACTACGATAATATGAAGATAATGATCTGGTGGTTTTTGGGGAGCATTATTATGACTGCCGGTTTGATCGATTATTTGTGGGAGAAATATAAAAAGTTGTCCCTGTTTTTAATTATTCCGATGGTTATCGGCATGGTTTTAGTCGGTTCTTTATCGGTTTACAGGGAAAGTTATGTAAGCTGGAAATTATTTAGTTTTGAAGATATTGCTTTAGCTGAATTTGTTAAAAACAATACTCCAAAAGAAAGTTTATTCTTAACCACCGATCAGCATAATCATCCAATTCCGACTTTAGCCGGACGGCAGGTATTGATGGGGTTTCGGGGCTGGCTCTGGACTCACGGCATAAATTATGCGGAGAGAGAAAACGATATTTTTGAGATGTTCAGCGGTGGAGAGGAGTCAAAGGAACTAATTGCAAAATATGGCGTTGATTATGCGGCTATTGATAAGAACCAGATAAACAATTTTCATATAAATCCTGATTTTTTTATCGAAAACTATCCCTTATTGTATGAAAGTAAGAATTTCAGCATTTATCAGTTAAATTAAAAATGAAATTGCCTCGTAAAACTTTGGAGAAAAAAATATTTGCCGATGGTTACCGGCTGATTTATGCCATAGATGAAGTAGGTATGGGCTGTCTGGCCGGACCGGTGGTTGTTTGCGCAGTGGCTTTTGAGAAAAAGTTTTTTAATCTTAGGCACAAAAAATTACAAGGACTAAGGGATTCTAAACTTTTATCGGCCCATCAGCGAGAAGAATATGCCAGAGAACTGTTTCAAGTTCCTGGTTTTAAGTTTCAAGTTTGTTATGCTTATCCGAGGACAATAGATAAATTAAATATTTATAATGCTACTCGAATGGCAATGAAAAGGGCTATTTTAAAACTGTCAAATTCGAAATCCGAATTTCGAAATCCGAAACAAAACTCGAAAATCCGAAACTCCAAATCTAAAATTGTTTGGAATTTTGGAAATTCTAATTTAGATATTGTTTCGGAGGCGATTCCCGTGGAAGTTCCTCCACGTGAACCTTCGCCTTTAAATTTAGTATTTCGTGCTTCGGATTTAAAATCCATTGTCCTTGTTGACGGCAAGACTAAAATAAAGGGACTAAAAATGGATCAAATACCCATTGTAAAAGGCGACCGCAAAGTCTTTGCCATCGCCTGTGCTTCGATAATCGCCAAAGTCCACCGTGACAAAATGATGATGAGGTATGCTAAAAAATATCCTGGATATGGTTTGGAAAAACACAAAGGTTATGGCACTAAGTATCATCAGGTTAGGCTTACTTTTTTAGGACCTTGCGAAATACACAGGAGAAGTTTTGCCCCAGTCGCTAAACTGATATAATGGTTAAGTATGCAACGAACTAAAATAGCCATCAATGGATTTGGCAGAATTGGGAGAGCTTTTTTTAAGTTGGCTCTGACACGGAAAGAATTGGAAATTTTGGCAATCAATGATCTGGGCGATATAGAAAATCTTGCCTATTTGCTTCAATATGACTCGGCTTACGGAAGGTATAATAAGGAGGTAAAAGTAGAAAGTGGAAAGTTGAAAGTTGATGGTAGGGAGATGTTATTCATTCAAGAAAAAGATCCGACAATGCTGCCATGGAAAGCTTTAGATATTGATATTGTCGTTGAGGCGACGGGGATTTACGACAGTTTTGAAAAAGCGGAAGTTCATAAAAAAGCCGGAGCAAAGAGGGTGGTCATAACTGCGCCAGCCAAAGATGATGATAGTGAAGACTATAAGACTGTTTTAATGGGAGTAAATGATGATGATTTGAAAACTTGTTCAATTTCTTCGAACGGTTCTTGCACTACTAATTCAGTTTCTCCGGTGATGCAGATACTTTCAGAAAAACTGGGTATTAAAAAAGCCTTTCTCTCAACCACTCACGGCTATACCGCTACCCAGAATCTTATAGATGGACCTGTTAAGGGTCATGATTTCAGGCGTGGGCGATCGGCGGCGGCGAATATTTCGCCATCATGGACGGGTGCGGCCATTGCCACGACCAGGGCAGTTAAATCTTTAGCTGGCAAGTTCGACGGCGCTTCGATGAGAGTCCCGATAGTTACCGGTTCTTTATCTTGCCTTGTTATGCTTACTGAAAAACCGACAACCGCCGAAGAAATAAATGATATTTTTAAAGAAGCTGAAAAAGAGGACCGCTGGAGGGGGATATTAAGAACGACTAATGATCAAATAGTCTCATCTGATATTGTCGGTGATCCGTATGCGGCGATTATTGATTTAAATTTAACTAGAGTTGTTGACGGCGATCTTTGCGCAGTATTTTCCTGGTATGATAATGAGTTTGGATATACCAACACATTAGTTCAGCATGTGATTAAAGTTGCGCAACTTTTATAATGAAGAATGATTATCTTGTTTGAATCAAATTCAAGGCGCAGATGAGGAGAGAACAGAGCCATAGTAGAGCTATGGCGAAGGAGCGCCGGAGTCTGTAACGAAGAAGTTGATCAAACCTGAAAGGCGTGCCGTAGGCCTGTAATTTTTAGGCCAGGCACGCAAGAAATCATGGAAATAATTTTTCGGCCTATAATAATATTTACGTTGGTAGGATCGTTTTCGTTGTTTTTTATGGCTGGAATATTGACAACAAAAATTCAGAGAAATATTGTTGATGAGACTGACGAGATGAAGCATTTAAATGGATATACGGTAGCAGCATTCGGGGGATTGGTTGCCGGTTCGATCTCTTTAGTGGCGATGGCGTTCCCTTAAAATTTAAAAATTAACAGGAGAATTATTGCTGAAGTTAAAAAATAAATGTCCGAACTTCATATAATCGAAAAACCGATAACCAGGGAAGAATTGAAAAAAATTGCCGAAGAAGGGTTTGTGGTGTAATTAAATTATGAATCCAACTAAAAAATACTCCTCGAAAGAAAGATGGTAGAAAATGTCTTTAGCTGAACAATTGGCCAATCTTGGCTCGGAAATTGGACAGGTTAAAGAATTATTTCTATCCTTTTATGAGCTTGGCAGTAAAAGGATACCAGAATTACTAAATATGGCCTTAAATTTACTCAAAAAAGAAGATATAAACCGAAAAATAAAGAAAGAATTTAGATATAGTTTTTCAATTGAACAGAGAGGCATCTATGCCGTTACCGTTTCGGCAAAAGCTAAAAGCTGGCTTCAGAATCTTATTAAATTCATCTCTTTTTTTAATGATGACAATCTCGCGTTAAGAATAAATGGAATAGGATTTCCTAAACTTTATGGAAAAAGAGGAGAATTTGACGGTGAAGCTTCTTGGAATGGGAATAAATTGAAAGGATTGAAACAAGTGAATATTTTTGTTTCGTATTTTGAAAAGGGCGAGCAAATTTTGGAATTTTTATCCACAGGAGCACCCTTATTAGAGTTTGTTGAAATTTATGAAGTTGATAAAAATATAATCTCTATTGATTCGATAAAATATGACATAGAAGATGGCGATAAGCGGCCCTGGTTTAATATTCTAACAAACAATGTGGGCATAGTAAGTGTGAATGCTACAGCAAGTGCCGATACAGGATCAAGTTCAGATGATAATGATCTGCAAATTAGAATAAACGGAGAACGAGAGCGGAATAATGCCTCAAAATCGCATCAATATTGGTTTTGGTGTGGTCGTGTACTTAGGGGTCAGACAAAAATATTTGAAAGAACTGTAAGCTTAAAACCAGGTTTCAATTATATTGAATTTTGGGCAGATGGAATTCCGGTATTTAATGAATTAACTGCTCGTGTTACAATTTCAGTTAGGATACCTTCTATTGATGATTCTGAATGGACAGGAGATTTTTATGACGATTCCGAAGAAATGATATTAGCTCGGCTTATCTTCGGGGAGGCGAGGAATCAAGTCGAAGAGTCAAGATTGTGGGTTGCTAAAGTAGTTCTAAATAGGAAAGAATTTAGTGCATGGCCTGATACAATTCATGGTGTGATTCTTGATCCTGGTAAATTTGAATCATTTAAATCGAGTAGCCCGACTTATTCCAAAGTAATTAACCCTCTAGGTATTTCATCGGAAATTGACGCCTGGAGAGAATGCTACAAAATAGCGGCAGATATCCCAGGGGGAAGTTTAAATATTGAGACTGAAGCAACACATTTCCATAGTTATAAAGATCCCGAAGATATTAAATGGTTTGAGCAGAATATCGTGCCTAATGGTAAATTTTTAAATAAAATCGACGATATATATTTTTATTGGAGCCCTAATTAACTATGAATAAAAAAATCAAAGTTATCCTATTAATATTCACTATATTAATAGGGACATGGGCATATTTTTTTTGGAAATTTAGAGATATTGGAGATAGTTCTGTTGCTTCACTGTATGTTCAAAATGACCAGGAAGATACAAGTTCTGAAAAAGGACCCTATAGCCAAAAATTTCAAGAAAAATTATTTTACGAGCTTAAAGGCAAGGAGAAACTACCCAAATTTGAAGATTTTCCAGCAACAGTATTTTCTGATAATAAAAACATTATAGTTGACGTAAATAGCGATCCCATCGGCAAAATATTTCCGACTGCCATTCGTTATTCCGTAAAATATAATGGGATTAGTTTTGCCGGTAAATATTCGACTGCGGAATGGGGCTGCGGGACTGGTTGTCAAAACGGGGCTATTGTTGATGCCGATACCGGACACATTTATCCTATTCCAGGTTTAATGGTAAGTGGGTTTGAAGTGAGAAAAGATAGCCGCTTGTTAATACAAAATCCTCTTTTGATGAAAGGTGGCTGGAGGGAATGGTATCCAATAATTTATTGGGAGTGGGCAGGAAATAAACTAAAACTAATAAGTGTGTATAAAGTAGATTTTGTTAAAAAAGAGATTATTGAGACTGGGCAAGACGATGCTTTTAATTGGATTAATTAATGCAAGGTCGGACCTTGTATGGGGACAATAGCGGTATTTGGAGGATTGATTGGGGGTTCTATATTATTATATGCAGTATTCCGAAGAGGGTCTTACAAAAGAACATCTTAAAGAAACTTTGATTTTAGGAATAGAAGATATTCTTGGTAGATGATATAATAAATTATATATGTCAGAACAAGGGATACAAAATATTGTTGATACTATTGTTACAGAATTTAAGCCTGAAAAGGTGGTGCTTTTTGGTTCGTATGCTTGGGGGCAACCCACCAAGGACAGCGATATAGACCTTTTCGTAATAAAGAACGATGCCAAAAAAAATATAAGGGATCTGGCCATTGATTTAGAAAGAATATTACTTCCCAGAACTTTCCCCATAGATATTATCGTTTATAAGCCGGAGCAAGTCGAAAAGTATCTCAACGAGAAAAATATGTTTATTACGAAAATTTTAACAAAAGGAAAAATTCTATATGAGCACTGAATACATTAGTTGGGTTAAAAAGGGAGATGAAGACTTAAGCTCTCTCGAAGCACTTCTAAGGCGTCGCGAAGGATCACCATCCACAGGTTGTTTTTTGGCTCAACAAGCGATTGAGAAGTTTTTAAAAGGACTTTGTGTTTCTATTGGGCTTGAACTCGAAAAAACACATGACCTTGCCAAATTAGCAGATTCTTTAGCAAAATCTTATCCTGAAATCGAAGTTTTTTACAAAGAATTAGTCGTTTTGAATCGTTACTACATTGAAACTCGATATCCAGGCGACTATCCTGAATTTTCCTGGGAAGAATGCAAGAGGGCATTTGAAATCGCAAATAAAATAAAAGAATTTGTAAAAAATAGTCTATGAGTCATTACATCCATGACGAAAAAGTAAAAGAATTAGAAATAATCGCCAATACGACAAGGGAGCTTTTGGTTGAGGAGCTGGTGGCGGCCGGGTCGGGACATACGGCCGGATCATTAGGAATGGCCGATATTTTTACGGCTTTCTATTTTCATATTTTAAACCATGATCCTAAAAATTCAACATGGCCGGAGCGGGATTGGCTTATACTTTCCAACGGTCATATTACTCCGATTAGATATGTTTTAATGGCCCAAGCTGGATATTTTCCAGTTGAAGAGCTTAAAACTTTGAGAAAATTTGGGACGCGACTACAGGGTCATCCTGAAAGAGGGAGACTTCCTGGAGTTGAAACAACATCCGGGCCTCTTGGTTCCGGATTAGGTCAGGCTGCCGGTATTGCTTATGCACATCGGATGGATGGGAAGAAGAATAGAATATATTGTATAATGTCAGATGGGGAGCATGATGCTGGGAATACTTGGGAATCTGTTATGTTTGCCGGCAAATACAAGCTTTCCAATTTAACGGGGATAATTGATCGGAATAATATTCAAATAGACGGAGTGACAGAAGATATTATGCCCCTGGAATCATTAAGGGCAAAATATGAAGCTTTCAACTGGCATGTTTTAGAAGTTGACGGACATAACATAGAGCAGTTTGTGAATGTTGTTGAAGAGGCTAAAGCAATTTTTGAAAAACCAACCATAATAATTGCCCATACTATTCCCGGAAAAGGAATACCCGAAATAGAGTTTGATTATCGCTGGCATGGAATACCACCAGGTTCCGGCCCGGAAGATGTCTTTAAAAAAGCTGACCAAGCCAAAAGTTTTTTAGCCAAGCTAAGAACTCTTGGCGGGAAAGTTAGGTCCGAACATGAGTAACGAATTAGTAAAAGTAAAAGATATAATGACCAAAAAGATTGTTGCCCTTGGTCCAGATGATGGGCTGGATAGGGCTACTCAGCTTTTTGAGCAATTTAATTACGATGGTTTTCCGGTTGTAAATGAAGAAAATAAATTGATTGGTATTGTTACTGCCTATGATATGGTTAGCCAAAGCTATGCCACTCATTTACCGTCACTGCTTAATATTCTGGAGGATGTTTACAGCAAGAAAGCCGATGAGGGTATGTTAAAAGAACAATTTCAAAGAGTAAGGGCCGTAAAAGTGCGGGATATGATGAATGAGGATCCGCTGGTGGTTGGTCCTGATATTAGGGTTGAAGATCTGGCCAAGGAATTTATTCAGCATCATCGGGTAAATCCGATACCGGTTATTGACTCTGACAAAAAATTATTGGGCGTTGTAAGCCGTTTTGATATATTGAGGTTTTTTGATGAAAAATATTTTTACAAAATGCTTGAAGAATCAGGACATCAGGGGATTCTACAACGATTAGAAAGATTCAATGAGAGGAGGGATGGGATATGATGGAGGGAAATTGCAAATGTTTTCATCATGGCATGGTTAAGGGATTAGTTGTTTTAGTTTCACTTTCGGCCATAGGTTTTTGGTGGGCTTCAGCTTTTAATCAATCACTGCTATGGATGGATGCGGATCACTTTTTTAAAGACGTGGTTATTTTGAGCTTGCTTGTCTTTGTTTCTAAATATTGCGGTTGCTGCGGTATGGGTGGAAGTAATATATGTAGCCATGATAATTCTTGCAAGTGTGGGGATTGCGGAATGTGCAAATAGCAGAAAATTCGAAGCACGAAAAACGAAATTCGAAACAATGTCTGCTAAATTCGAATATCGAAACTCGAAATACGAAACAATATCGAATATTGAAATCAAGAAAATCTCAAACTGTTTCTAATTTGGGATTTCTGATTTCGGATTTGTTTCGGATTTCGAAATTCGGATTTCGAGTTTAATTTTTTTATTTTATTATGCTCAATAAAGAGGCTTATTTAGTTGACAATCTATTGGATACCAAGAATATTCAAATGGTCCCAACCCGAGATGGATTCGGGAAGGGTTTAGTTGAGGCCGGGGAAAAAGACCAGAGAGTGGTTGTTTTGTGCGCCGACTTATCCGAATCAACCAGAGTTCATTGGTTCCAGCAAAAGTTTCCGGAAAGGTTTGTGCAGATGGGAGTGGCGGAGCAAAATATGGCCACAGTGGCTTCGGGAATGGCTAACTATGGTAAAATTCCTTTCATTGTTTCTTATGCCGCTTTTAGTCCCGGAAGAAATAATGAGCAGATTCGAACAACTATTTCCTTGAGCCATGCTCCAGTTAAAGTAGTCGGTTGTCATGCCGGTGTTTCGGTTGGACCAGATGGCGCAACTCACCAGCAGATAGAGGATATTGCTTTAATGCGGGTTCAGCCGAATATGATTGTGGTTGTGCCTTGCGATGCGGTGGAAGCTCAGAAGGCCACTATGGCGATAGCTTTTAATAATGAACCTTCGTATATAAGATTGGGCCGTGAAAAATCACAAGTTTTTACTACGCCCGAAACACCATTTGAAGTTGGCAAGGCAAACATACTGCGTGATGGTCAGGACGTTGCGATTATTGGTTGCGGGATTCTTCTGTATAATGCTCTCGTGGCTGCTGAAGAACTGGCAAAGGAGCAAATAGATTGCATGGTTATTAATTCCCATACCATAAAACCCCTTGATGAAAAAACTATAATTGAAGCCGCCAAAAAATGCGGAGCGGTTGTTTCGGTTGAGGAGCATCAGATTAATGGAGGATTAGGTTCTGCGGTGGCAGAATGTTTATCTCGAAATTACCCGGTTTCACAGGAATACATCGGTGTTCAAAATCGTTTCGGTGAATCTGGGGACCCGTTTGAACTTATTGAGGCTTTAGGGATGGGAGTCGGGTCAATTAAAGAGGCGGTAAAGAAAGTTTTTAGAAGGAAACAATAAAATTCCACGCCACGCCAACTGACGAGGGTTTTTATTTATGTTTCTATTGGTCGCTCTTTTATATTTTTGAGAAGCTCTTTTAATTTCAGGAAATCAGCTTCTAATTCCGATTGGAGGGCCGGGTTTTTTAGGGTGCTTTCGGGGTGATGAGTCGCCAGAAGTTCATAGCTTCCAAAATTAAATGTTTTGCCCCGGACATTAGACAAAGGCTGCCTTAAGCCGATGCCGTTCAGGGCGGTAGTTCCGAGAGTAACCACAACTTGAGGCTGGATGGTTTTGATTTCTTCTTTTAAGAATGGAACCGAGGCTTTTATCTCTTTTGGCGTGTAAGCGCGGCCGCTGACCATATATTTGACTACGTTGGTTATGTAGATTTTTTGTTTGTTTATTCCGGCTAGACGGAGCAGTTTATTTAAGGTTTTTTCGGCATGACCGGTGAGAGGCTTGTTTTCTTGCTCTTCTTTTAATGTGGGAGGATCAACCACAAATACGACTTTTGCCGCCTCAAAACCTCGCCCGAAAACCAGTTTTTTACTTGAAAACTTTTTCTTTAAAGCTACGTGAACATGTTGTAATTCTTGTATCATAGCGTTACTCTGCTTACTCTATATTATTGATATTACCACAATACCTAATTTTTGACAAGGGATTTATAAAATGTTAAGTATGGTTTAAATTTGCACCTTAAAAAGGGATTAGAAAATGGTCAAACAAAGAATGGTTATAGTTGAAGGAGTAAGAACGGCTATTGGCAGTTTTGGCGGAGGCTTAAAAGACGCTCCGGCGGATATGCTTCTTGCCATTTGTTTTCAGGAAGTTATTAAACGCACCGGTATTGATCCGGCTGTTATTGATGAGGTTATTGCCGGAAATATTTGCCAGCCGTCGGATTCGGTCAATATAGCCAGAGTTTCGGCTTTGCGGGCTGGAGTTCCCAGCCATGTTCCTGCAATTACCGTTGGATGCAATTGTTTTTCGGGAGCAGAGGCGATATTACAGGCGTATCGAGCCTATAAAGCCGGCGATTGCGAAATTGTGCTTGTCGGCGGAACCGAGAATATGTCCCGGGTTCCTTACTTGTTAAAACAGGCACGATTTGGTCAAAAATTACAGCACCATGTTGTTACGGACGGATTATGGGAAGGACTTGTGGATCCGACGATTAATCAAATTATGGGAAGGACGGCTGAAAATGTCGCCCGGAAGTGGAATATTTCTCGACGGGATCAGGATGACTTTGCCGTTGCTTCTCACAAAAAAGCAAAGTATGCAAAAACAGAAGGCAAGTTCAAATCTCAGATCGTTTCGGTGGTGATCAAAAAGACTATGAGCGTGGGTGATAATATTTCGGGCGGAGAATCTATATTTGCCGAGGATGAATGTATCAATCCTGATCCGGATGACCAGAAGTGGGTTCAGAGAGTTTATTCTTTGCCAGCTATGTTCCTGAATGAGCATGTATCCGAACCTAAAAATCCCAAGCCTGTTTTTAAGGATGGGAAAGTAGTTCTTCACGACTCATACGCAAATGAGGGCACGGTTACTTCTGGGAATTCATGCCCCATGTCTGACGGGGCGGCCGCACTTCTGTTAATGTCAGAAGAAAAAGCCAAGGAATTTAATTTAGAGCCGATGGCTTATGTATTGTCTTATTCTCGTATCGGTTGCGACCAGGAATATATGGGAGAAGGACCGATTTATGCCGTTCCCAAAGTGCTTGAAAAGGCCGGTTTAAAAGTTGGCGATATTGACCTTTTTGAGCTTAACGAAGCTTTTGCTGCTCAAGCGATTGTCTGCCAGCGTCAGCTTGGAATTCCCGATGAAAAACTTAATATCTGGGGCGGAGCGATTGCCCTTGGCCATCCGGTCGGAGCGACTGGAGCCATTCTTACCATAAAAGCAATGCACATGTTGGAAGAGGCTCAAAAACGCTATGCCCTAATTACAATGTGTGTTGGAGGCGGACAGGGCGGATGTTTGATCATAGAGAGGGGTTCCAGGAATAAAAAAGAAAATAAAACTAAGGCGATAAATAAAATTGCGGTGATTGGCGGCGGAGCAATGGGCTGTGGTATCGCTTTGCTTGTTTCTCAGCATGGAAGACAGGTGGTTATTAAAGAAGTAATCCCTGAATTTGCCGAAAAATCACTTAAAACAGTTCATGACAAATTAAATGCGGCAGTTGCCCGCGGGAAACTAATGAGTGATAGAGCGAATACAGCCAAGGGATTGGTAACAGCTACTGCTGATATTAGCGAAATTAGAGACGTGGACTTGGTGATTGAAGCGGTGTTTGAAAATCTGGAAGTCAAGAAGAAGGTGTTTGCCGAATTGGACAGAGTTGTCCGGCCGGACGCCATTTTTGCCACTAATACTTCTTCGCTTTCAATTACCGAAATAGCTTCCGCAACAACAAGACCGGAAAGATTTATTGGAATGCATTTTTTTAATCCCCCGATAACCATGCCTCTTGTTGAACTTATTTCCAGCAATATGACTTCAAGGGAAACCCTTGCAGCTGCCGATGATTTTGCCAAAAATTCTCTCGGCAAAGTAACAATTCATGTGAAAGAATGTCCAGCTTTTCTTATTAATCGGCTGTTAATGCCATATTTGAACGAAGCTGCTTATTTGCTGACGGAAACAACTTTAACTGTTGAAGAAATTGATGCTTATGCCAGGCAATTCAGCTGGCCGATGGGTCCGTTTGTTCTTCTAGATTATCTCGGCATTGATATTGCCGCCGAGGTGGCGGAAATATGCCGTCGGGGTTACGGCAAAAGGGCAAAACCGGCTCCATTGATGCGTCGATTGGTTGAATTAGGACGTTTTGGCGATAAATCCGGTGCCGGTTTCTATATTAAAGATAAAACAAAAGGACTTGAACCGTTGTCTGCTATTCTTGGTCGGGAATATCCGAACCGTATGCCACTTAATGTCGCCGAAGGTTTTCACCGGATGATGCTGGGAATGGTCAACGAAGCATTTCTGTGTCTTGAAGAAAATATTTCATCGCCAGAAGAAGTCGATATCGGTTGTTTATACGGCATTGGCTTTCCAATGGCGCTTGAAGGTCCTCTTCACTGGGCGGAAAAGGAAGGTCTGGCAAATATTCTTGGTGATTTAAAGCGTTTTGAGCAAGAATGTGGAGAGCGCTTCAAACCGTCGCGATTGCTCGAGCGGTATGTTGCTGAAAATAAGAATATTTTTAAGAAAAAAGAGACAGATGAAAGAGAGGAATGGTAAAAAACGCCTCTGTTATGATCTGTACTCTGAAAAGTGGACACGCAAATGTCCACTTTTTTGTACTTAAAATACAATTAAGTAAACTAATTTTTAACTTTCCTGGATGACTTTTTAATTCGTGTCTACTCCATAGACATCACATTATGAAATTGCACTCCATAAGACAGAAAAAAATGCGAAACACTTGTTTTTCACTCGAAAAAATCCTCAATGTACTTATAGTACATTTGCGGTTTTTTCTCGCTCCAAAACGGCGTGTTTCATCATTTTTTTCTGTTTCTAAGCGCGATTTCATAATGCGATGTCTATAAGAGGTACGGATCAAATTGGCGGTCTTTTTAATTCCGTGTTAAAATCAAACAAAATATGGATTTAGTCTTTCAAAATTTGACTTCAGAAAAAAAGTATAGCTCAAAATTTTTTGAGAAGATCTTAATTGCGGGGATAAAAGAATTAAAACTTGATAATAAAAGTATGGGAGTAAGCATTAATTTAGTCGGGGAGGGTAGAATAAAGAAGTTAAATAATAAATACCGTCACAAAAATAAAGTTACTGATGTCATCTCCTTCCCAATGTTGGAAAAAGGTACCCGGTCGTTGGTCATTGGTCATCAGCCATGGGTCGTTACGGATATCGGTGACATCTTCATCTGCTTATCATTTGCAAAAAAACAAGCAAAGAGGGAAAATATAAGTATAGAAAGAAAACTTGCGCAATTGACTGTGCATGGGTTTTTGCATTTATTAGGATATGACCATGAAGGATTGACAACCAAAGCAAAGCAAATGTTTGATTTAGAATCAGGCATTTTGAATAAATTAATTTTTTAAAATTCGAAGCACGAAATTCGAAATCCTAAATCCGAAATAGTTTCGAATTTAGGAAATTCTAATTTGGGATTTGTTTCGAATTTCGAGTTTATTCTGAATGAGCCGTCCCTACACAATATCCGGTATTGACATCGGCAATTCCCAGGTCAAAGTCATTATCGCTAAAATAAACAGCGACAGTTTAAAGCCGGAAATAATTGGCTGGGGAAGCAACACTTCAAACGGTTTGCGTCGGGGCGTGGTGGTTGACATGGAAGAAACGATAGAGAATCTCCGTTCGGCTGTTCAAAAAGCCGAAGCCATGGCCGGCGTTTCCGTTAAAAAAGCCTATCTAGCAGTTGGCGGTTTACATATAAATACTCAAACTTCACGAGGGGTAATTGCGGTTTCCAGGGCTGACAATGAGATTTCCCAGAGTGATATTGACCGGGTAGTTAAAGCGGCATCGGTTGTCAGTTTACCGGCTAACCGTGAAATTATTCATGTCATTTCTAAGAATTTTATTGTTGACGGCAGCGAGTATGTAAAAAATCCTCTTGGTATGAAGGGTGTTCGGCTAGAAGCCGATGTCCTCATAGTCGACGGCCTCTCTCCGTATTTAAGAAATTTTGCCAAATGTGTGAACGGTTGCAATATAGAAGTTGGTGGTTTGGTTTATGCTCCATTAGCTTCAGCTATGGCGGTCCTGGACAAAAATCAGAAAGAATATGGAGTAGTTAGTATAGATTTTGGAGGCAGCACTTCCAGCATAACCGTTTTTGAAGAAGCTGATCTATTGTACAGTAAAATTTTACCAGTTGGTTCAAGACATATAACCAACGACCTGGCAGTTTTGTTAAGAACTTCTATAGATATAGCCGAAAGAGTAAAGCTCGACTATGGATCTACTTTTGACGCTGAAGATATGCGTCGTCGTGGCGAAGTGGATCTTTCTGATTTGGTTGGCGAAGAGAAATTTGTTTTGCCAAAAAAACAACTTATCAGGGTGGTAGATGCGAGAGCTCAAGAATTGATTGATATCGTAAGCAATGAATTAAAAAAGGTTATCAAAAACGGAATTCTTCCGGCCGGAATTGTTCTAAGCGGCGGCGGAGTGAATTTGCCGGGACTGGTGGCTCTGGCTAAAGATAAATTACGTTTGCCGGTTAGGATAGCCAAATCAGTTCATTTCGAGGGCATATCAGAGATAGTTGATGATCCGGCCTTTTCAGTGGCGATGGGATCGGTTCTTTGGGGAGTGGAGCGGGAAACGGGAAGCTACAATAACAAAATTTCTGCTTCTTTAAGTTCAAATGATAATTTCAAGAAAATAACAGACTGGCTTAAGAATTTCATGCCTTAATTGCACAATTTCCGCTTACCCACAAGTTATCCACATTTTTTACATTATAGTTTGTGCTACTTTTTGTTTTATGATAGTACAAAGTATCAATATGTGGGCTTCCCGCCCCATCTGGGGTGAAGCTCATTGTCGGTGGAAAGTTTAAATTATAAATTCGACTTCGTCTTCTCTGGCCGTTAGCATTTGTTTATTAGCCAGATAAGGCGGGACGCTCATGATTGTAGTGAAACTTTGTTCACTACAAAGAGCTTCAAAGTTTTACCAATTATGGCACAAGTAAAACCAGCTTTTGAAACATTCGCTCGAATTAAAGTAATTGGTTGCGGCGGTTCTGGTGGCAATGCCTTGGCGCGGATGATAGAAGCCAGAATTCATGGCGTTGAATTTATAGCAGTTAACACCGATGCCCAGGCTTTGCATAATACAAATGCTCCGACAAAAATTCATATTGGCAAAAGTCTAACCAAGGGTCTTGGCGCCGGTATGAATC
>MGIZ01000052.1:5595-11273 GCA_001794015.1 Candidatus Yanofskybacteria bacterium RIFCSPHIGHO2_01_FULL_39_8b | reverse complement strand
ACTTGTGGATTAGGTGGCGGAACCGGAACTGGAGCGGCTCCTATTATTGCTGAAATTGCCAAGGATATAGGCGCCCTAACAGTCGGCGTTGTGACTAAACCATTTAGTTTTGAAGGCGCCCAAAGAATGAGAATTGCGGAAGACGGATGGCATTCGTTACGGGAGAAAGTTGATGCGCTAATTACAATTCCGAATGATCGGCTTTTATCCATTATTGATCGCAAAACACCCCTGCTTGAATCTTTTGCTATTGTTGACGACGTTTTAAGACAAGGTGTCCAGGGTATTTCTGATTTAATTACCATTCCCGGCATTATCAATGTTGATTTTGCCGACGTAAAAGCGGTGATGTCTAACTCTGGTTCGGCCTTGATGGGTATAGGCAGGGCTAACGGCGAAGATAGGGCGATTGAAGCGGCCAAGATGGCAATCAATTCACCCCTGCTCGAGGTATCAATAGATGGGGCGAAAGGGGTGTTGTTTAACGTCTCCGGCGGCACTGATTTGGCAATGGCGGAAATAAATGAAGCGGCAAGAATTATAACCGAACATATTGACAATGATGCCAAGGTTATATTCGGCGCGGTATTGGATGATAAGTTAAAAAAGGGTGAAATTAAAATTACCGTCGTTGCCACCGGTTTTAATAATGGCCATGCCATTCAGCCTCGTCCAGCGATAATTCAGCAAAGGTCAAATTTATTTGATAATATTTCAGAACCCAAGAAAAATTCTGTTGCCACTCCAATTTCTTCTCATGCAAATAATGGCAATGGCGGCAACGGTTCGGTAAAGGAATTTGTCGATCCGACTGTTATGGAAGAGGATTTTGATATCCCTGCTTTTATTCGTCGAAAAATGAAGTAGGCACTTGCCCCCAGTCATTTACAGACCGCTCGGCTTATTTAGCGAGTTAGCCAGCCCTGTCTCGGCCTGGCTCTAAATAAAAACTCACTTAATATATGAGTTTTTATTTTATCCACTTATCCACTTTTTTTTGGTATTGAAATTAGATACAGGAGAGTTAAAATTAAAGTAATGAGTGTAGCTTGCCCTGAGAGAAATCGAGGGGGTTTACAATTATATTCAAGTTGAGCAAAGTCCGCTTTTAAGCGGGCTTAAAACTTCTTTATGGGGCAGTATTGACTGCCTTGAGCGGTCGTTTTATAAAAATGAATCCCGTTAGAGATGCCCTAACGGGTTAGTAGTCGAAGTTATTAAATAAAATATTATTATATGATAGTCTTTGTCACCGAATGGCGGCAGTAGATGCAAAGCACTATCTCTAACGCGATGAACTACCAACGCAAACAACTTCAGACAGTGGAATATGAGTCGGTGGATTATGAGAATACTACCAATGATGCGGTTCCCGGTAACGGCTTGCATAAAACAGGTTTTATCTGGTCTCGTCTTTTTGGCGGTTCACATCCGTATGATGAAATAGAATGGGAACGTCGAACGGCCAAAATTGTCAAGGGTGATGGCACTGTTGTTTTCGAACAGTATAATATTGAGGTTCCCTCTTTCTGGACGCAAACCGCCACCGATATAGTTGCTTCTAAATATTTTCGAGGCCAATTAAATACTCTTGATAGGGAATATAGCGCCAAACAGATGATTGATCGGATAGCCGATACAATGGCCAAGTGGGGTTTAAAAGATGGTTATTTTGCTTCTTCTGAAGATGCTGAAAATTTTTCTCTGGATTTAAAATGGATTTTAATAAACCAATATGCCGCTTTTAATAGTCCGGTCTGGTTTAATGTCGGAGTACATGAACGTCCGCAGTGCAGCGCTTGTTTTATCTTGGCAGTAGAGGACAATATGCAGTCTATTCTTGATTGGTATCGGGACGAGGGTTGGATATTCAAAGGAGGATCAGGGGCCGGAACAAATTTATCAAAACTTCGTTCATCAAAAGAGCCATTATCAAAAGGCGGATATTCTTCCGGTCCGGTTTCTTTCATGAAGGGCGCCGATGGCGTGGCTAATTCGATTCGTTCAGGCGGCACAACCCGGCGAGCGGCTAAAATGGTTGTACTAAATGTTGATCATCCGGATGTTAAGAATTTTATTTATTGTAAGAAAATTATTGAAGATATGACCAAAGCTTTGGCCCGGTCAGGAATTAAAGATTCTATTGAAGCTGATATTTTTGATCCTTATACCTTACTTCCATATCAGAATGCAAATAATTCTGTCCGTGTCACTGATGATTTTATGAGGGCGGTTGAAAATGATTCCTTATGGGATTTAAGAGCGGTAATTACCGGGGAGAGTATTGAACGAATGCGAGCTCGCGAAGCAATGGATTGGATGGCTGATGCAGCTTGGGCAAGCGCTGATCCGGGAATTCAATATGATACGACAATCAATAACTGGCACACCCTGACTAATACGGGGAGGATTAATGCATCGAACCCATGCTCAGAATATATGTCAATAGACAATAGCGCTTGCAATCTCGCTTCGCTTAATTTGCTGAAGTTTATAAAAGAAGATGGAAAATTTGACGTAGATCTTTTCCGAAAATCCGTTGATACGCTAATTATGGCTATGGATATTGTGGTTGATAATTCTTCCTATCCGACGGAAAGAATAACTCAAAATGCAAAAGATTACCGTCAGCTTGGGCTTGGCTATGCTAATCTGGGTTCTTTGCTTATGAATATGGGTTTGCCGTATGATTCAGAAAAAGGACGAGCTACCACTGCCCGGATTACCTCACTTTTATGCGGTGAGGCTTATCGAATGTCAGCCCTTATTGCCGATGTTAAAGGACCTTTTAACGGCTATGCCATTAATAAAGAACCAATGCTGGGCGTTATTGAAAAACACATCGAAGAATCAGAAAAGCTTTATCGTAAATCAATAAAACTGGGCGCCGAAGATGAGGACTTGCTTAATTATTCAAGAATTGTTTGGAATGACGCTCTAAATCTCGGCAGAAAGTATGGTATCAGAAATTCTCAAGCTACAGTTTTAGCACCCACGGGTACCATTGCTTTTCTAATGGATTGCGATACTACCGGCATTGAGCCGGAATTGGCACTGGTCAAATACAAGAAGCTTGTCGGCGGAGGGATGTTGAAGCTGGTTAATGGCCAGGTTTCAAAAGCTCTTCAGAAACTTGGCTATGATGAAAACCAGATAGAAGACATTAGTGATTATTTAATTGAACATGAAACAATAGAGGGGGCGCCTCACCTTCTTAGTGAAGATTTGCCCGTATTTGATTGCTCGTTCAAGGCTATGAACGGCCAAAGAAGTATCAACTATATGGGCCATGTTAAAATGATGGCTGCTGCTCAACCGTTTATATCGGGAGCAATTTCTAAGACCGTGAATCTTCCCAGTGACGCGACTAGAGAAGATATTAAAGATGTTTTTATTCAGGGCTGGAAGCTAGGCCTGAAAGCGATTGCTGTTTATCGCGATGGGTGTAAATCTATTCAACCGTTGAATACTTCAAAAGACGAGAAAGGCGGTTTAGTTGAGAAAGTAAACGGCTATACCAGAATAAAACTTCCCGACGAGCGGCCATCCATTACTCATAAGTTTTCTGTTGGAGGATTTGAGAGTTATCTTACGATTGGATTTTATCCCGACACCGGGAGACCGGGAGAAACATTTATTACCACAGCTAAAGAGGGCAGTACCGTTTCCGGACTTTTTGATACGATAGCCACCCTCGTATCCATGTGTTTGCAATCGGGAATTCCCCTTAAAACATTAGTTAAGAAATTCAAGGACGTCCGTTTTGAGCCAGCCGGTTTTACCAATAATCCCGACATTCCTACGGCCAAATCAATTATGGATTATGTCTTTAGGTATATCGGTATGAAATATTTGAATTCGGAAGAAAGGGAGGAGCTATTCGGTCCCGGTGCCGGCCCTAACGGAACTTACTCTGCCCAGCTTGAAAATCAGAATGAGCCGATATTGGCTTCTGCTCCCATCCTAAATAATAATAAAATTGCCGAACCTGTCGTGGTTACTAATGCTGATGCTCCGGCTTGTGTTAATTGCGGATCACTAATGATAAAAGCCGGATCTTGTTATAGCTGTCCGAATTGCTTCACCACAACAGGAGTTTGTAATTGATTAACCCCATTTTCTTTTTGGAATTTTTTAAAATTGCTTGAAAAAATGGACAAATGGTGGCAGATTTGGAAATAAAAAAGAGCTGTTTACAGCTCTTTTTTATTGTTTGAAATTCTGATAAGGTATTTCCGACATGGGTTTTCACAAATCACAAATATTTTTTTATTTATTATCCGCTTTTATCATTGGTGTTTTTCTGGCTTCAATTTTTAATTTTTCCCAGTCTTTTGTCTTCGTTATTTTAATTGTCGCCATCAGCGTTGTTGCTTTAGTCCTGCCCTTGAAAAATTCTAATTTTTCAAGGGCAGGACTATTGGTTGTTTTTCTGTTCATTGCTTTGCTGACGGGTATAGTTCGTTTTAATCAGTTTAATTTAACAGAAAATTCACTTGAGAAATTTATTGGTCAGGAAGTTGCTTTAAATGGCCACATAGACAATGAACCGGAGATAGGTGGCAATAGGGCTAGATTTGTTTTTAAAACAAACAATGAAAAAGTTTTAGTTACAACAAATGCCTTTCCGAAACGTGAATTTGGCGACGAATTATCGGCAAAAGGAATCCTAGAATTTCCACAAAATTTCACTGAATTTGATTACGTAGCATATCTTAGAAGAGATGGCATAAAGACAATATTATTTTACCCTAAAATTGAAGATAGGAGCGTTGATTTAAAATGGTCCGAATCTTTGAGGGTATTAATATATAAATATATTTTTACTGTTAAAAATAAATTTCAAAATGCAATTAATTTATCAATTCCTGAACCGAACGCGGCGTTTATAAACGGTATTCTGCTTGGCTCTCGGCAGAATATCCCGAAGGATTTAAGGGAAGCATTTAACAAAACCGGAACAACCCATATTCTGGCGATTTCAGGATATAACATAATGATAATTTCGTGGGCTGTGCTCGGGGGATTAATATTTTTTTTCAAGAGGCGAGTAGCATTTTGGATTTTGGTCGGAGTTATATTTTTGTTTGTTATTTTGACCGGCGCTTCGGCTTCGGTGGTTAGGGCGGCAGTAATGGGATTGTTACTTTCTTTTGCCCACGGTTATGGCCGTTTATATGATCAGAAAAATTCCATTATTCTGGCCGGTGCGGTTATGATATATCATAACCCCTCAGTCCTTGTTTTTGATATTGGTTTCCAATTATCTTTTTCGGCCGTTCTCGGCCTAATTTATATATATCCACGGCTTGACCATAAACTTTACAAAATACCGCAGATAGGAGGATTAAAAGAACTTATTTTAATGACTATTTCTGCCCAGGTTGCCGTGGCTCCACCTTTAATATATTATTTCGGAAATTTTTCAATCGTTTCTTTTCCGACCAATATATTGATATTGCCTTTTGTTCCAGCGGCAATGCTGACCGGATTTGTTGCCGGTCTGGCGGGAATGGTTAACCAATCATTTGGTCAGGTTATCGGTTATATCGCTTGGGCTATTACCATGTACCAAATACAGATAGTTGAATTTTTTTCTTTTTAATTTAGGGATTTAGAATCGAATCGAAAGTAGCAAAGGAGGTTTTTATCTGTTAAATTAATACCAATGGTCATTG
>MGIZ01000052.1:0-5559 GCA_001794015.1 Candidatus Yanofskybacteria bacterium RIFCSPHIGHO2_01_FULL_39_8b | reverse complement strand
TGAAAAAAGAGATTAAAATTCTTCAACCTCTTCAAACACTTCAGGGTAACAAGCAAGCTCAGGGCAGACTGCGGCTCGCGGCGGTTTTGGTTGGGAATGATCAGGAATTTAAGAAATTTGTCGAATTAAAGGGCAGAGTAGCCGAGGAAGCGGGAATTAGTTTTAAGATGCATCAGTTTTCTAAAAATATTAGCAACGACGATTTGGTAAATGAAGTAATAAATATCTCCGACAATAGCGACAGTGTTTTGGTGGAATTACCTTTGCCGAGCCATATTAATACCCAAGCTGTTTTAGATGCCGTTCCAGTTGAAAAAGATGTTGATGTTCTCTCGAGCGAAGGACAAGCCAGATTTTACGAGGTTCAACTTCGGAGATTCTTTGAGGTCGAATATCGAATTTTACCGCCGGCGGTTGAAGCGTTAAAAATAATTTTAGAAAAATATAATGTTGATTTGAAAGGCAAGAAAGCTGCTGTTTTTGGCCAAGGGATTCTAGTGGGTAAGCCGATATCTTATTGGCTTGAGCAACAGGGAGCCGAAGTCTTTAGAATACGAAGCAAAACAGAAAGTCCTGAAAAATTATCGCGGAAGTCTGATATGATTGTTTCCGGTGTGGGTAAACCCGGATTAATAAATGGAGAGATGATAAGAGACGGGGCGATTATTATTGATTTTGGTTACGGAAAAAATTCCGAGGGAAAAATGGCGGGGGATGTTGATTTTGATTCTGTTGTTTCCAAAGCGTCATTAATTACGCCTGTTCCTGGAGGAATGGGGCCGGTATTGATTACCGCAGTTCTAAAGAATCTTGTGAAATTAAAACGTGTAAGTCCTATAAAATTAAAAATTAATGAATGAGTCTATTTTTTTAAAAATTAATTCTTGGGCCGGACAGAATATTTGGCTGGACAGATTCATGATATTTTCAGCCGATTGGCCGGGATATTTTTTTATCGGGATTTTAATATTGTATTTAATACACGATCGTGTAACGGATACAGTATTGGAAAAACGTAATAAAAACACAGAAATGTTTTTTATTTCTTTGGCGGCCGCAGTCATTGCCCGTTTTATATTTGTAGAGTTAATTAGATTTTTTTACTACAATCCAAGGCCATTTCTGGTTTTACAAAATGTTTATCAGCTATTGGATTATGAGGCAAAATCTTCTTTTCCTTCCGGCCATGCGGCTTTTTATTTTGCTTTAGCAGCGGGTGTATATTTATACAACAGAAAACTTGGCTGGATTTATTTTTTCGGAGCCGTTTTAATGGGATTTGCCCGTGTTTTTAGCGGAATCCATTGGCCGGTTGATATTATAGCCGGAGCGATTTTAGGAATTATTACAACAAAACTATTGAGCAATTATCTTTACCGTATCTACGAATCCTTTTTCTTTTGATGAATTGGCTGTGCCTCGGAATCTTATTTTTAAATTATTAATTCCGGTTAGGGTTGTGCCGACGCTTAACCATGAATTTTCAGGATCGACATTTCCCTTGAGTCGCAGTTTTTCTGTCCAGGTTGCGCCATTATCAGCGGATACGTCAAAGGCGATATATTCATTGGCATCCATTGCATTATTGATGTACCAATAGAATGTGATTGTTGCCTGGGCTCTGCCCTGAAGATTAATCGGAATCGAGTTTAATTGAGAATTATTGCCAGAACCTCTGAATCGCGCTCCGTAATTCCCGCTTTGATGCTTTTCCGAACTTCGCGACCAGTCATTTTGTGAGTCTTCAGTCCATAGTCCGTTCCATTCATTTATTTCAAAACTATCTTCGAAGATAGTGACTGGTGGTGTGGGAGTAGGTGTTGGAGTTGGAGTGGGGCTTGGCGTGGGTGTTGGAGAAGGCGTTGGAGTCAGAGTCGGAGACGGTGTCGGGCTTGGAGTTGGCGTTGGAGTGGGGCTTGGGGGAGGTGGGGGTGGAGGAGTTGGCGACGGTGTTGGGCTTGGTGTTGGTGTGGGCGATGGGGAAGCCATTGCGCCGAATACTCCAACATCATCAACATACCAGCCTTCATAGTTGTTTAAAATAGTATCAACCGTGTCAAAATAGAATTGTACTTGAATTGATGAACCAACATATGGAGACAGATCAAAATATTCCTGACTCCATGAATTATTTGTTGAGGTTGTTAAAAGCATGGTGTCGGTTCTGTTTGGCGCTACATATATCTGAATTCTAGCTCGATCGTAATTTGGATTATTCTCGGTGGTTAAGCGGTGAGCCACAGTAAGATATGGATTCTGAACATTGGATAAGTTAATAACAGGAGAAATGAGATAGCCTATATTTCTAAATCCCGTGTCATAATTGCCGGTACTTTCTTTTCCATAATACCAAGATGTTACCGGACTATTTGAGCGTCTTTGACTTTGGTGCCATAAAGCCGGTCCGTTATTGCCATCGTTACCCATAACTGTCCAGCCGTTAATCCCATTTTCCATATTGTCGGAAAAAATAACAGTTGCATTAGCGGTGGTAGCCGAAGCAATATTGGATAATCCAGATACATTACCTACATTATCCAGCACTTTGAGGGCAAAATAATAAGTCATATTTGCTTCTAATCCTTTTACTATGAATGATTCAAGGGCGTTTGGGTTTAATGGCTTTGGTTCGTTGCTAGTCTTTGTTGCCGCATTGAAGTTATTTTCATCAATAAGAAATTTAGACCAGCGAAGGTCATAAGAATTAGCTTCGCCAACTAAGCCATCATCTCCGGTTGCTGTCCAAGTGAGGGTAGCTGAATTATGGGTGGTGTTTGCAACAGTTAAATCATTTATCGTCGCTGGTGGAATAGAATCTATATCGAATAAATTATAAATATTTAATCTGCCTTCGCTAACCGTTTTGCCGGTAAGAGAATTAATCGGATCGGTTAAGCTTATTAGTTTATTTTTCACATCAAGATGGCTTAATAACGGACTGTAGCTCCATAAAAGAGCCGTTGCTCCAGTTACGTGCGGTGTGGCCATTGAAGTTCCGTTTAACGAAGAGTAACCACTAGGATTACACAAGTTGCATGATCCGGTGGGAACGGTAGAATATATGTTTACTCCGGGAGCGCCAAGATCAACCGAATTGGCTCCATAGTTTGAAAAATATGCCAGAAGATCATTGTGATCAGTAGCGGCAACTGAAATAATATTAGGAAGATTGTATGATGATGGATAGCTTGGAGAAACATCAGTATTTATGGCGTTATTTCCGGCGGCGGCAACAAATAGATTGCCGGCTGTGTTAGCAGTTGATATGGCATCGTATAAAGCCTGGGAATAACCGCTCCCACCCCAACTGTTATTGGTGACTTTCAGGCCCATTAAATTAGCATACTGAATTGCTTCAACTGCATCGGCTATAGTCCCGGATCCGTTAGAGTCGAGGAATTTCAAAGCGGCAACCCTGCCTAACCAGTTAATTCCGGTTACGCCGATGCCATTATTGCCAATAGCAACGATTGTTCCGGCAACATGAGTACCATGGCCCTGGTTATCCATTGGATCATTATCTCCAACGCCTACAAAATCCCATCCATGGATGTCGTCAATAAAACCGTTACCGTCATCATCTAGGCCATTGCCGGATATTTCTCCGGGATTAGTCCAGATATTAGAAGCGAGATCTTCATGGGTATAGTCTATGCCGGTGTCAATTATCCCAACAACCAGATTGGTATCTTTGGCAGTTTCCCAAGCTTCCAGAGCGTCAATATCGGCATCGGCTGTTCCACCTGTTTGAGCGGTATTGTGAAGACCCCAGAGTTGGTTGAATCCAGGGTCATTAGGCGTTAAAGAAGCGGTAACGATATAGTTTGGTTCGGCATATTCTATCGAAGAATCTTTCCTGATTTCATTGGCTATTAAAAGGGGATCGGTATTGTTTTTAATTTTTACAAGATGCCATTTTTTGAGATTATTTGAAGTTTTGTTTGATTTAATAATCTGTCTATCAGAAATAAGGCCGTATTTATTTAAAAACTCAAGATTTGGCGATGTGCTATCTTTATATTTTATCAAAAGTTCGCCGGGGACGTATTTGTTGTTTATCCGGCTGTTTTTTTCTCCCAGGGCGGATAAGGGCCCGAAGAATGATGTTAAAAGAGCGACCGATATCATTATTGATATATTTATTCCCATTTTTTTATTAAAAAAATTACTATTTTTCAAGTTCACTTTATTTTTTGGTTAATGGAATATATTATTACTCTGTCGGTGAGGCGAAGTTATGATACTTTCCCATGACCATTTATTTATAATAATATATACTATTTTTTAAACTTATGCAAGTGGCGCGGTATCCTTAAGATAGTCCGAACGTATTTTCAGACCGTCCGACAATTCAAAAATAAGATGTTAAACCAACTGAATAGTTTGAAATAGTTCTCGACCATCTATTCTTAAGCGGATAAATACCCAAGAACCGTCCCCAACTCTATTGTTTTTTGTCTGCCATCGCCCTGATCAATAAGTCTTTTTAGATAATTTTTAATCTTTTTAAGGTTATGGGCAACAGCAACCAGGCCGATCTCTAATCTGCATTTAGCTTTGCCCCGAAGATTGAACCTTCTAAATTCCATATTTCTTTTAATGTTGCCAATAACCGGTTCTACGTCTTCTCTTCTCCGCTTCATCATTAATTTGCCTTTTTCTGAAACCTCTCAATGTCTAACTTGGTCGACGATCCTAAACTTTGCTCTAACTTATTTTACAGAAAAGATAATTGAAAAGGAATAGCCCTGCGCCGTCTTCGGCGCAGGGCTATGGCATAAATCTGCTCGGGAGCGACGGGAAGGAGGGTCAAAGGGAGGAATCCCGTCGCTTCTCGTATCGAAAGAGGTCGGTTCGTAAGAATTTATTCGACTGGTGAGAGTTGTAATCGGTCAGTGAGAGAGGACTTTATGATCTCCCCAAGTTCGGGCATAACCTTATCAACTTCTTTTTGGTTCAAATCGACAACAGCATTTTCTTCAACATTTGAATCAGATATTTTATCCGGATCTATGCCACTCAAAATACCTTCTAAGTCCTGATGGTGTTGTATAAAATTATTTCTAAAGTATTCAATGAAAAGACCTTCTATTTTTTGATCGGGGGTAACATAAAAAGCTATTTCATCGGAGAAATAAGAAATTCTAGCACTGTCTGAAAGCCTCGGGGCAGTAAGAGAAAATTCGTCTGTTTCTGTGTCATATCGAGGAACCCAATTACCCCTCTTTGCTACATCAGGAAAGCTATAGACAAAATCTAAAACACTTTTTGTATTGATAGTTGCTTCCATAAAATATATTATATCATAAACCTATTAAATTTCAAGCTCTAGCGTAATCTCTTTATGTTTGGATACTTGGTTTCTTTTATGTAGTTTGTTTCAAAAGATGATACGATTTGATTTGGTTTTTGTGTCATCCAAACGATGACTTTGGTATATGTATGCTGGGAGTATTTTTTGTATGAGCAAGTCTTGTTTTTAGGGTCTGAATAATCTTCCCAAACCTCATCAGGCGATTTCAGGGTTTTCTCGATACTGGCAAGAAAAGATTTATTTAG
>MGIZ01000051.1:4586-6158 GCA_001794015.1 Candidatus Yanofskybacteria bacterium RIFCSPHIGHO2_01_FULL_39_8b | reverse complement strand
CGGCTAAAATGAAAAGCCATCCGGTTCTTGTGGAAAGCGGCATTAGAATAGAAGATTTGCAATCAATAATTGAGTTTTACAGTAGATAACCGACAACTTACAACAAACAACTAATGACAAGATATGATTGTCGTTAGTCGTTAGTCGTTAGTCGTTAGTCAATGTTACAACTACCAGAAAAAATAAAAACAATATCGAAAGACGGTAGTAAGGCTACTTTTGAAATATCACCATTAATGCCAGGATACGGAGCAACTATAGCAAATCCGTTGCGTCGAGTTTTGCTTTCTTCACTTGCCGGCGCAGCCGTTACCTCTATAAAAATAAAAGGCGTTGAACATGAATTTTCAACCATACCGGGAATTCTTGAAGATGTGATCGAAATAATTTTAAATGTAAAAAAACTGCGATTTAAACTTTATAGCGAGAATTCTGTGAAACTTACTGTTGAGGCCGACGGTGAGAAAAAAATTAACGGAAAAGACATTAAACTTTCTTCTGATGTCGAATTAATTAATCCGGAACAGCACATTGCCACTCTTACGGACAAAAAGTCCTCTTTTAATATGGAAATTGAAATTGAAAAAGGTGTTGGATATGTTCCCGTTGAAAAAAGAAGAAAGGAGAAACTTCCTATTGGGGTAATTGCCATAGATGCTATTTTTTCTCCGGTAAAATCAGTTAATTTTTCAGTTGAAAGTGTCAGGTTGGGTGATCGAATAGATTATAATAAGGTAGTGATGGAAATAGAAACAGATGGTTCTGTTGAGCCGGAAGAGGCTCTTAAAAAATCTGCGGAGATACTATTAGACCACTTTAAAATTGTTTCCGAAGTTGATATGCTGGAAGTTAAGGAAAAGATAAAAACAGTCAAGAAGAAAGAGGGAAAAACTAAGAAGAAAAAATAAGTTTTGTTCGCGAACAAAGTGAGCGGTAACAAAAGTTACCCCGCTCTTTCTAGGGATTCAAAGAAAGAGCGGGGTGCTGATAATTGTACCTACTCGCTATTCTCGTAGACAATTATCACATGCGACGAGGTAATAAACGAAAATTTGCCAGAGTCAAAAATCAACGCGCCGCACTTTATAAGGGGCTGGCGACTGCATTGATAGAACACGGCAAAATAAACACTACCCTCGCTAAAGCCAAGTCACTTTCTCAATTTATCGATAAATTAATAGCAAAAGCCAAAAAGAAAGACATTGCCTCAAGACGATTAGTCAGACAAAATATTGGCGATAAGGCAACTAACAAACTGTTTTTTGACATTGCTCCCAGATTTCAAAACCGAAGCGGCGGATATACAAAAGTTCTTAGATTGGGGAGGCGCACGAGTGACGGAGCGGAAATAGCCCAAATTAAATTTACAAATTGAAGTACGAAATCGATGCCACAAATCAATCATTGGGAAGATTAGCAAGTAAAATTGCCGAAATTTTACGTGGCAAGAATCTTTCAACCTATACTCCCAACAAACTTCCGGATAATATGGTAGTTATTAAAAATTTAAAAAACGCTAAATTTACCGGAAGTAAATTAAATCAGAAAAAATATTTCCACTATTCCGGCTAT
>MGIZ01000051.1:0-4544 GCA_001794015.1 Candidatus Yanofskybacteria bacterium RIFCSPHIGHO2_01_FULL_39_8b | reverse complement strand
GTTGCGAAAAATGGTTTATAGAATGTTGCCAATAAACCGAACACGGGATAAGATAATAAAAAAATTAACAATTGAAAATAATAAAAATGGCTAAAAATCCCATAAAACCAAAGAAAACTAAAAAGATGGCCGCATCAAAAACGGTTCCGATTAAGGCGGAAAAACAAGACTTTCAAGAGTCTGACAGTAAAGAATCTGGAAAATCAAAAGTTTTAGAAAGCGGCAACGAAGAAAAACTCACTAAAAAGGAGAAATATTTTCAAGCCGTTGGCAGAAGAAAGGAATCGGTGGCTATCGTAAGATTATATACAAAAAAATCAACTGACCTGATTGAGGGCGATTATGCATTAATTCGGGTAAATGACAAAGATTATCGTGATTATTTTACCGATAAAACACTGCAATATATAGTCGAATCTCCTCTAAGAAAACTTAAATCCCTAAATCGTTTTAAGGCGACTGTTCAGGTAAGTGGTGGCGGAGTGTCGGGTCAAGCCGATGCCGTTAAGCACGGCCTTGCCAGAACATTGGTTGTATTTGATCAAAATTTTCGTAAAAAACTTAAGAAGGCTCATTTTCTCACTCGCGATTCGCGCATTAAAGAACGGCGCAAATATGGTTTAAAGAAA
Organism: Candidatus Yanofskybacteria bacterium RIFCSPHIGHO2_01_FULL_39_8b; assembly: GCA_001794015.1. Classification (GTDB taxonomy): domain Bacteria; phylum Patescibacteriota; class Minisyncoccia; order 2-02-FULL-40-12; family GWA2-44-9; genus 2-01-FULL-39-28. The sequence goes on along the minus strand of MGIZ01000051.1, from coordinate 3,915 downwards.
GCCAGAAAAGCTCCTCAATGGCAAAAACGTTAAAGTTCTACGATATTTACCCCCCCTCTCTTGTCTGTTTCAATTACTCGGTATATAGAATATGGCCGGTTCCTAGAATCGTGTTGTTCAAGCTCTAGAATTACATGGTCTTCATCTCGAAACCAAGCCCCATTTTGTATTGGTATTTGAAATCTGGTCATCATCTCTTTATCATTTTTTTTATAAAACGGCTGGTAATTCTGGTCATTAAGCCAAACTATCCAGAGTTCATTCGAATTCCACCAAGCAATTTTGTTTTTATTTTTGGAAAGCCGAAACCCTAAAACGTTATTTGCAATTTCCTTAAACTGGCCGTCAGTATTGTCATAAAGCTTGCCTTCTTTTGAATCAAGTATGTATAATTCTTGAATGGATTCCTGGGTAGGGCTTGGACTTGGACTTGGAGATTGTTTGATTTTGGGCCTTGACGAAGAAGATGGTTTTGGTTGAATAACCGGAATTGGAGCAAGATTTTTAAATAACAGAGCAACTTCTTCAAAAAGTTTCTGTTTTTTTTCTCCTTCTTTCGGCAACAATATTATGGCGGAAAAATCAACTACAAAACCCTCTTCAACTGAAGCTGTTTTTTCCCATGATGAGAAACCATTTTTTTGGACGCTTATTTCATAAGTTCCGGGCAGTAACCGATCTATACTGTAGGCATTATTAAAAAATGATGTACTGCCGTCAAGTTTATCATCAAGGAATATCCTTGCGCTAACGTTCATCCTTAAGGATATGGCCCCGGTCCTTAAAAACTTTACCTGAGAAATACTATATTTATATCCCTGAGCGTAAAGTATAATGACATAGCTTAATATGATAAAAATTGCCACTGAAGCATAAAATAAAAATCTTTTTGTTTTCTTAGTCTTAGTCACGATGGATATTTTACCACAAGTTTACAATATTTTCTAGTTTTATGAATTGAATTTAATAGTATACTGTTGCTAATATGTCTAAGTTTATTATTCATGGAGGAAAAAAACTAAGCGGTACTATTCGGGTAATGGGCGCTAAAAATGCCGCTCTTAAAGCTTTTGCGGCCTCGTTATTAACCAGAAAAACAATAACTATTAACAATGCTCCCGAGGTTGAGGATATTGCCCTAATGGCAGAGTTAATTAAAAATTTAGGCGTTTCAGTTGAGTATACAAAACATGGCAAATATATAATTAACGCGGATAAAATAAATTCATCTGAAATTAATTCGAATATAGCAAAAAAACTGAGGGCCTCGATTGTTTTAGCCGGACCGCTTTTAGCCAGAACCGGAAAAGCCATTTTTCCTCATCCCGGAGGTTGTGTTATCGGCGAAAGACCGATCGATCTTTTTATTGATGGTTTTACGGCTCTTGGAGCGAAGGTTGAACACAAGAACGGACTTTATACGGTTTCAACCGGAAAAAATAAATTGAGAGGCGCTAAATTTGTATTTAGCAATATAAGCGTCACCGGCACAGAAACATTGATGATGGCCGGAGTTTTATCTAGCGGTACGACTGAACTTAAAAATTGTGCCTGTGAGCCGGAAATTATAAGTTTGGCGAAATTTCTTAACTCTTGCGGAGCTCGCATTCAGGGCGCCGGTACTTCAACCATAGCAATTAAAGGAAGAGCGAGTATTGACGGCAGTGAATATAAAACGATTCCCGATCGAATCGAGGCGGGAAGTTTTGCCATTCTAGCGGCGGCGTTGGGAAGTAGTATAAAGATAACTGATTGTAATCCGGATCATCTTGAGGTTCCAATAGATGTACTTAAAAAAATTGGAGTTGGTATTTTTATAACAAAAAATAGTTTGGAAATACAGCCGCCGTTAAAATTAAAATCAACCGGCATCAGGACCAGAGAATATCCCGGTTTCCCCACTGATTTACAGGCGCCATTTTGTGTGCTATTAACACAAACAGAAGGCAAGGCTCTCGTTCATGAAACAATATATGAAGGACGATTAAACTGGGCCGATGAATTGAAAAGAATGGGAGCGGATATCCTGAATTTGGATCCTCACCGAATAGAAATACGAGGACCGACAAAATTGAGGGGACGAGAAATAGAAAGTCCGGATATTAGAGCGGGAATGGCTTATATAATTGCCGCATTATGTGCCGAGGGTCAGTCGGTAATTAATAATATTTATCAAATAGACAGAGGATATGAAAAAATAGAGGAAAGGTTGCAGAAAATAGGAGCGGACATCCGCAGAATTTAAGAAGTGATTAATTGATTGGTGATTAGAAAATTCTTACTCTAATACTAGTCATTAGTCACTAGTCGCTAGTTTGGCAAAAATCGGTATCGATCTTGGCACAACTAACACCATAGTTTTTATTCCTAAAAAGGGAATCGTAATAAATGAACCATCAGTAGTGGCTATTTCGGTTTTGGACAATAAGCTTTTAGCCGTTGGGAATGTGGCTAAGGAAATGCTGGGTCGCACTCCTGATAGTATTATTGTCCATTGCCCGTTAGTCGATGGGGCAATTGCTGATTACCGGATAACCGGAGCGATGTTAAAGCACTTTATTAAAAAAGCTGTTGGTTTTATGAATTTTGTGAAACCGGAAGTGCTTATTTCAGTGCCGGCCGGCATTACTTCAACCGAAAAAAGAGCTGTTATAGAAGCAACTCTAAGTGCCGGAGCAAGGGCTGTTTATCTGGTTAAAGAACCTGTTTTGGCCGCTATCGGCGCCAAAATACCGATCAATAACCCTTCCGGGAATATGATACTTAATATCGGCGGAGGAACTACCGAATTAGCCGTAATTTCTCTTGGCGGAATCGTCAGTTGGAGTTCAATTAGAATCGGGGGCAATAAGCTTGACCAGGCAATCGTCGAATATATTAAAAAAAAACACGGATTGGCTATAGGCGAAAGAACGGCCGAGCTGATAAAAATATCAATCGGCAGCGCCATTAAACAACCGGAAGAAGAAAAAATAAGCATAAAGGGCCGTGATTTAGCCAGTGGTTATCCAAGAAGTATAGAAATAGGATCCAATGAGATTACCGAGGCGTTATCGGAACAGCTTAGAGAAATAGTTAAAATAGTAAAAAATGTTCTTGAGGTCACTCCGCCGGAGCTTTGCGCCGATATTATGGATGGAGGGATAACAATTTCAGGCGGAGGGGCACTACTTAAAAATATCGCCGTTTTTATTAATCGTATTACTGAAGTATCGGCTCATATTGCCGATGATCCTCTTTTTTGTGTAGCTCGAGGAACGGGAATTGTTCTGGAAAACTTAGAGGTTTATAAGAAAAACGTGGTGGCAAAAAGATAATTTAAAATCCCTAGCATTGCGCCAGGGATTCAGATTAAATTATGGAGTTTATTGCAGGCTAGTTAAGAATTCACCGTTTTCTATTTCTTCTGGAAATTGTGGCACTGATCCAACTAGATTCTGCTCATATATTTTTTGAACTATCTCTTTAAATATGGGAAGCGCCACCAAAGCGCCGGTTTCTTTTGGAGCTAATTGGCGATTATCGTCAAAATCAATTCTTACGACAACCGTAATGCCGTCCGGTCCGTATGTCGAACCGGCGAATAAAGCGTTTCTAAAGTCATTAGTTGTTCCGGTTTTGCCCATAACCGGTATGGGAAATTTTTGAGCAGTTAGAGAATAAGCAGTACCGCCGGGTTCCATTACAACTGCCCGCATACAATACTGGATCATTTTAATTATTTTTTGATTAAAGGGCAGTAATTTACCGTTGTTTTTTTTGATAAATAAAGATTTTCCGCCACGATCCGTAATCTCTTTTATCATATACGGTTTTGCGCTTAAGCCTGAAGCTAAAGCTCTATAAGCATTAGCCAGCTCAAGTACATTAACTTCTGAAGCTCCTAGGGCGGAAGTAATATATATAATTTTTTTG
>MGIZ01000050.1:6782-7449 GCA_001794015.1 Candidatus Yanofskybacteria bacterium RIFCSPHIGHO2_01_FULL_39_8b | reverse complement strand
GCGGATACCATAGATACCGGCCGTAGTCGCGGCGGCAGAGCCACCAATTATGAGTAGATCCAACATTAGGAAAAACCCGAAATTCGAATATCGAAATTCGAAACCCTCTTACGCTAAAGCTTCAGAGGGCGCAGCAATATCAGTTAAGCTTTGCTGTGCCATCTGTAGTTTTAACGAAGGATGGTTTCGGATTTAGGATTTCGTGCTTCGGATTTAAATTTTACTTTATTTAGTATATCATAAATATTATGCCTGCCAAATGGTACATAATTATTCTCCTGGCCCTCGGCCTTATCACCCGTTTTGCTTTTTTCGGCCATCCCAGCGAAACTGTATTTGACGAGGTTCATTTCGGAAAGTTCGTCTCCGGCTATTATACAAGAGAATATTTTTTTGACATTCATCCTCCGCTAGGCAAGTTGACTATTGCTGGCTTTGCCAAATTATTTGGTTTCCAACCCGGATTTGCCTTTACTGATATCGGAAATAAATTCCCCGACAATCAACACCTAATCCTGCGTTTTCTGCCTTCTCTGGCCGGCGCTTTACTGCCTTTGGTTATTTATTTTCTTATTCACGAGATGGGCCTAGCGCCAATGTATGCTTTTTTAGGAGGAATGCTTATAGTCTTTGAAAATGCTCTCCTCGCCCAATCTCATTATATTCT
>MGIZ01000050.1:3261-6764 GCA_001794015.1 Candidatus Yanofskybacteria bacterium RIFCSPHIGHO2_01_FULL_39_8b | reverse complement strand
TCAAATGGACTGGACTTGGCTTTCTAGCTTTGCCGTTACTGTTTGAATTTATAGAGACAATATGGACAAGAAATTTTAAAAAAATCATAACCATTTTAATGCCTTCGTTAGCTCTTGCTGTTTTTGTTTATTCTGCAATTTTTTTAAGCCATTTGATCATTCTCAATAAATCCGGCCCGGGGGATAGTTTCATGAGCCAAGGATTTCAAAAAACTCTTACCGGCAATAAGGTGCCTGTCAGCGAGCCAGAAAATTCACCACCAAAGTCTAATTTAATCCAAAAATTTATCGAACTTAACGCTGAAATGTATAAAGCCAATCAACGGCTCAACGCTCTCCATTCATATTCAAGTTCTTGGTATACTTGGCCTCTTATGACCCGGCCGATATACTACTGGGTCAAAGAAAATTCCCGTATTTATCTCATCGGCAATCCAATAATATGGTGGCTCTCAACAGTGGCAATTATATATTATGTATTAAATATTATGTATTATGGTCTAAAAACAATACTACACACTACAAGCTACTTTCTGTTGGCCGGCTACATAATAAACATGCTTCCCTTCGTCGGCGTCAAACGGGTAATGTTTCTTTACCATTATTTCACCGCCTATATTTTCGCAATTCTGATGATGGTCTGGCTAATCAGTCAAATTAGTTCGACTAAGCTCACCACAAATAAAACCCCCAATAGTTCGACTTGGTTCACTACAGGTATAATTATTGGGGTTTTACTGACTATCAGTATCGCTTCGTTTATATTCTTCGCTCCACTCTCCTATGGCCTCGATCTTTCACCGAAAGCCTATGAATTGCGTGTCTGGCTCGCCAGTTGGAGATAAATAACTGCCATTGCGACATTTAGGTCACACTATCAACAGTTCCTACCAGAACATCTGATACCCCTATTTTTACCGCCTGTTTTTTAAGATAAGCCATATCCAATTTTTTTCCTGACGACTTTAAAACTGACCTTACATCTTCTAACTGAACGGCCGAACCGCCTTGTTTGTGCCATTCAAGTTTATTCAATATAAGGTCCTCGGGAGATATAAAATATATCTTTACGCCCTCAACATTCTTTAATACCCTTCTATGAAACTCGGAGAGTGATCTTTCGTTATTTTTAGCAACCCAGAAGTCCACTTTTAGTCCGCTATCCGGATCAATAAAATTAAATTCGCCTTTATTTTTTATCGCTTCTCTGGCTGTATCTTCATCAATATATCCTAACTTTGATATTTTTCTTAAAGCTTTCGCCAACAAAAATACTTGAGATTCAAGTATTTTAATAACGATATCAATATCGGAAGTAGAACGAGGCGTGGCCCAAACAGCCCTGGCAAGACCACCAGTAATAAAGTAGTCGATTTTAAGTTGGTCAAGAATAGATACCGTTTGGATCAGTAGTCTTTCGGGGTTTACTATTTTCATTAAGATTACGAAGCTTCAGACAAAGAATAGTTAATTCTGAAGCCAATTTTAGTTTTCTACTAGCCGGCATCTTCCTAAAAATTTCTTCCTGTATCTCCTGACCTGTCTTTCCTTTATATTTTTTTATATTAATCGAGTTCATATTTCTTAGCCTTTTGGTACAACTCTTCTATTTTGTCCCAATTCAGATTATCAAAAAATGCTTTAATATATGCCGCCCGATCAGAACCGGTATCAATAAAATATGAATGCTCATAAACATCCATGGCAATTATAGGAATTGCACCCCAAATACCACCGTGATTTTGAGCATCGCAGTTATATTGCATAAGTCTCTTTTCATACATATCCCAGGCCAGTATAGCCCATCCGCGGGCCGCCATGCCGCAGGCGGAAAAATATGATTTAAATTCATCCATTGACCTCCACTTTTCCTCGATTGCTCTCACCACTTCCCCTCGAGGAACACCGTCACCGCCTAAAATGGCAAAATAATTCTCGTGCAAATAAACACCGTTAACAGCAAAAGTCTCGCCCAGTTTCAGTCCCCGAAGCTCACTGTATATTTGATTGCCCTCAACTTTTCCACTTTTTCGCAATGCTCCGAGTTTTTCTGAAATTTCGTTCGATTTGTTTACATAGCCGGCATAAAGCTTGCCATGATGGATTTCCACAGTTTTCCGAGAAATGCCTCTCAAAATATCGGCATTAACTTTTAACGATTTTAGTGTCTTCATTTTATAAATTTAATGTCTTATTTATGGCTTCTTTATCAAACCCGACAATTATCTTTCCGTCTATATCAATAACCGGCACCCCCATTTGGCCACTTTTTTCGATCATTTCTTTCTGGGCTTCCGCATTTTCGGCCACATTAAAGTCCTGGAATTCCATTCCTTTTTCTTTAAAATAAGCCTTGGCCATTTTGCACCAGGGACAAGTCGGAGTTGAGTAAATCTTGATGTTTATCATTGCAATAAAAGTACGTTTTGATTATACCACAAACATCCCAAAACCCCGTTGTTGATAAAATCGGTTTTAAGTGTTAGGTTATTTTAATTGTTCTTTGTAAAGTTCACGGAGACAAAATTGTCAATTAAACGCAAACAGCTTATGTTTATCGGGGTTATCTCTGTTATTTTCATAATTTACAGAAAACCGGCCGTTGCCCAGCAAAATATCGCCCAATTGATGGCAGAACGCGGATTGGCAAAAATAATAACTCCGGCCGCAAGAAAAAATATCCGGGCAGATATTGAAACCGTTATCAAAGAATATGATTCGGCGGGTAATTCTAAAAAGCCAAAAAAACAAAACGAACGGTTAAGCGGGGAGCTTGAATTGAATGGCATCAAAATAGGTTATCTTTATCAGACGCTGGCCAACCGCAAAATTTTTTTTATAGATGAACAGAATAGTGCCGCGGTTATTGACGGGACATCTTACGCCATAATTAAATTTCGACCCAAAGAAAATCTTCATATACAAAGAATTGCCGATCAATTCATCAACAGAACTACCGGATCGGTTTATGTTAATTTAGACAATATGTCTATTTCAAAAATAGAAGGTTCAATAGAAGAACCGTTTCATTTCAATTATACGCTTATTTTTTTTCCAATCGGCGTCGATGTCTATAGGTTTTCATTTTTAGTTGAATATGCTCCCTTTGAAGATGTTTTCGTAGAAAAAACTTTGAACGGATTGGCAGATTATGAGATAAGAAAAAGAGGAACAAAAGAATATTTCAATCAAATAACCAACTATAGAAGAAAATAGGATAAATCCGCTTTTTTTTTTAAAAGGCGGATTTTTTAAAAACGAGAGTGCGATATTCCAATATTCTCAAGAATATGAGAATATGCTTTGAATAAATTGATATTTAAAGTATTAAAAAAAGATAAGTGTTCCAACGCCCGGCTGGGCGTTTTAACCACGCTCCACGGTATCGTAAAAACACCGGCTTATGTTATCGTCGCTACTCGCGGAGAAATTAAAACCCTTAAACCCTCAGACATCAAAAAAACTAAAACCCAAATTGTCATATCTAATACTTATCATTTATG
>MGIZ01000050.1:2126-3130 GCA_001794015.1 Candidatus Yanofskybacteria bacterium RIFCSPHIGHO2_01_FULL_39_8b | reverse complement strand
ATAAAGCCGGTAAAATATTCCCGCAAACCACAGAAACACAGAAAAAAACGGAAAAAGCCAAGAGAAGAAATATAAGAATTACAGACAAGGGAGTTTATTTTAAATCAGGAAATAAATGGCGGTTTCTTGGACCGGAATTATCCATAAAAATTCAGGAAAAACTCGGAGCGGATATAATATTCGCCTTCGATGAATGCACGTCATTTTTTGATGATTTTAAATACAACAGAAAGGCTATGGAGAGGACGCATAAATGGGCATTAACAAGTTTAAAAGTAAAAATTAAAAATGAAAAATTAAGGAAAAGGGGCAAACAACAAATGTTATTTGGAATTGTGCAGGGAGGAAGATATAAACAATTGCGAGTCCAAAGCGCTAAATTCATCGGCTCTCTTCCCTTTGACGGTTTCGGTATCGGCGGTTCATTCGGTAAAGAAGAAATGGCCGAAATGTTAAGGTGGATAATCCCCAACCTTCCAGAAGAAAAGCCCCGCCATCTTCTCGGCATCGGCCGGATTGAAGATATTTTCAGAGCCGTTGAAAATGGTGTTGATCTTTTTGATTGCGTCATTCCCACTCGCGAAGCCCGCCACGGCCGGATTTGGACAGCTAAAAATCATTATGATATACGCAAACTAAAATTTTCTAAAGACAAAGAACCTTTAGAAAAAGGTTGTAAATGCCCCGCCTGCAAAACAACAACCAGGGCGGAAATTCATAAACTTTTTAAAAATCCTAAAAAATTAACCCGAGGCCAGCGTCTGACCACTATCCACAATGTTTATTTCTTTAATGATTTTGTCGAGAAAATAAGAGATTCTATCGCCAGAGGAAAATTTATAGAATTCAAAAATAAAATTTTAAATAATTTATAGACATCGAGTGTCCGTCAAACATCCAAGGCTAAAACCTTCTTTATGGCACCATCGGCACATTCTGTTCGTTGTGTTTTGGCTGGTCCATTTTTTTTGAGAAAACATACAAATAAAGTATTTCCAGAATCC
>MGIZ01000050.1:0-2039 GCA_001794015.1 Candidatus Yanofskybacteria bacterium RIFCSPHIGHO2_01_FULL_39_8b | reverse complement strand
TCCGCCGCCCCAGCCCATACCAAACAGAGACGACCCCCAACTACCTCCCCGCATCATATTATCGTAGCCGCCAAAAAAATTAACCATTCCCATATTTGTTCCTCATCTCCTTAAGTTTTTTTATATCCTCGGTAACTTTATCCGGTTTGGTTTCGAGAATAAAATCAACCTCAGAAAATGACTTAATTAAATTTTTAAATCCCGACTCTCCTATTTTACCATCCCCGATATGATCATGTCTATCCTTATGTTCATTTAAACCGACTTTAGAGTCATTGGCATGAATTATCTTTATTCTTTCCGTCCCGATATTCTTCTTGATTACATTCAATACCGAGCTAAATCCCTCTTTTGTCTTAATATCATACCCCGAAGCAAACATATGGGCTGAATCTATACATACACCCACTCGATCATCACTATTTCTAATAATATATTCTAATTCCTCAAAAGTATCACCAATTACATTTCCCGCTCCGGCTGATATCTCCAACAAGAATTCTGTTCTTCCTTTATAACCATTTATTACCGCCAGAATTCCTGAAGAAGTAACTTTCAAAGCCTCATTTCTCGACATGTCCTTAGCACTCCCAAGATGAGTCATTAAGTATTTAGCCTCGATCAAACTCCCCCGCTCCAGTTCTTCTCTAGCCGCTCGTACTGAAGCTTCTCTTGTGCTTTTATTAGCCGAAGCAAAATTAATATAATAAGGCGCGTGGATATAGCAATTCTCTTGGCTATATTTTTTCATTTCTTCTTTGAATTTTTTTATAACATCCGCATCAATTTTCGGCGCCGGTCCGCCTTGCGGCGATCGGGTAAACATCTGAAAAACTTCGCACCCCAACTCCGCCGCTCTTTGCGGAGCATTGACAATGCCACCGGCAATTGAAACATGACATCCTATTTTCATAATGTGATGTCTATAGTACCCCCTCATTTTTGAGTTCTTCAAAAATATCTGCCGGAATGGGAATTTGTTTGTCTATTGGACTTATACCCGGATACCGCCAAGCACTGATAATGATAAATCTGGAATTTAGAATTTTTATTTTTTCATTTTTACTTTTTACTTTTTGCTGGTACATCACCCATATTTCCGTCGGCTTTTTCTTGTTTGGACCTGGCATCATCACTTCAATTGTATTTTCTGCTACCCCATCCTCGACTCTTTGCGGATTTCTAATTACCCTTTTCATCCTATCCGGCGTTAAACCATAAAAAGCCATTTTTCGAATGGCATGATTAGTCCAATAATACTTTGAATCGTTCCGAGGAACCTTAAACATATAGAAGACATCACATTATGAAATCGCGCTTAGAAACAGAAAAAATTGATGAAACGCGCTGTTTTGGAACGAGAAAAAACCGCAAATGTACTATAAGTACATTGAGGATTTTTTCGAGTGAAAAACAAGTGTTTCGCATTTTTTTCTGTCTTATGAAGTGCAATTTCATAATGTGATGTCTATAACTAACCCAAAAAAGATATGAGGAAAATAGAGGCTGATATAACTGCGGAAACAATACACCAAGTACACCAATTTTTCAAAGCAAACGCCTGAACCAAAGTTAGATAAATAGAAAAAATAAAAGCTAAGGCACTGGCGGAATGAACAAAAAATAATGTAGATGAAGTTGCAGTTTCCGGAAGAACTATAAATAAGCCGTAACTAACGGCAATGAGTCCATAATAAAGTATCCCTAGAATTTCTACCGGAATTCCCAAGAATTTTGAATAATCGCTGTGGATGACCGTGTCACAATTTGCCCTTAAGGGGCAAACTAAAACTTCTTTTACGTTTTTCTTGTGGTGACGAATATAAAAAGCAATTAAAAATCCGGCAAATGAAAGAAAAATAATAATAACACTCGACGACGCATTGATCATGAATATAATTATAGCACATAATCCCACATAAAAACCCCTTCCGGGGTTTTTATGTGTTTTACAGGTCTTGCCTGTAAATAGAATACAATTAGTATTCTCGGCCTCCGCCGCCATAACCGCCGCCGCCGACCATAACCGCCGCCGCCGA
>MGIZ01000049.1:8554-9421 GCA_001794015.1 Candidatus Yanofskybacteria bacterium RIFCSPHIGHO2_01_FULL_39_8b | reverse complement strand
GCTTCTGCCAATTTAAAATTTTCTTTTGCCGGTAAGCCGCTTATTACCACATCATACATTTTAAATAATTTCATTAGATCAAGGCTGTTAATATCAGATACCATGTAATCAACTTTTTCTGGCAAATTATTAAACATCCTGCCTAATTTTAGAACCTCTTTGTCTTTATCAACGATAGTTACCGAATTGGTGTCGGCCTGTTGAAGAAGATAATGAGCGCCGGCCCTAAGAACCCCACACCCAAGAATCAGATAAGAGTTCATGGTTTTATTCCGTTTTCAAGTTAGCCGTCCGTATCCTAGCATAAGAAGTTAAAAAGAAAAACAGATTGTATAAATTTAATAATTTTTGTATAATCACAAATAATGGAAGAAATATTTCAACACCACCTTCATACTTTTAATTCCGGTCTTCGGTTGGTGACCATACCTATGCCGGCGACAAAGACGGCTACCGTTTTTGTGTTGGTCAGGACAGGTTCTAAATATGAGACAAAAAATATCAACGGTATTTCTCATTTTCTGGAGCATATGATGTTTAAAGGAACAGTTAAACGGCCGGGAACTATGGATATTGCCAGAGAGCTTGATTCCATTGGCGCTGAGTATAATGCTTTTACCGGCAAGGAATATACCGGTTATTATGCCAAAGCCAGTGTTTCAAAACTTGATATTGGCCTTGATGTCGTCTTTGATATTTTTCTTAATTCAAAATTTGACGAGAAAGAAATAGCCATTGAGAAGGGAGTTATTGTTGAGGAGATAAATATGTATCGAGACCTGCCTCAACGCTATGTAGGTGATCAAATTTTGAATTAAGAAAAATATCAAAGACGACATCAAGGCCAATATCAAGTTTTGAAACACT
>MGIZ01000049.1:7646-8533 GCA_001794015.1 Candidatus Yanofskybacteria bacterium RIFCSPHIGHO2_01_FULL_39_8b | reverse complement strand
ATTTTAATACTCATTATATTGCCGAAAATACTATTGTTGCCATAGCTGGAAATGTAAATCATGAGGAGGTCAAAAATAAAGTTGAAAATTATTTTAAAACTATTCGCCATGGCAAATCAATAGGCAAATTAGCGGTCACCGAAGAACAAAACGAAACTAAACAGTTAATAAGTTTTAAAGAAACCGATCAGTCCCATTTTATTCTTGGTTTCAGGTCTTTTAGCATGTTTGACGACCGAAGATATGCTTTGGCGGTATTGTCCAAGATACTTGGCGGAGGGATGAGCTCAAGGTTGTTTTATGAGGTTCGTGAGAGAAGGGGCTTGGCTTATTATGTAAGATCGGAGACCAATCCCTATACTGATAGCGGCTATTTTTCCGTTAGCGCCGGCGTGAACAATGAAAAAGCCGTCGAAGCAATAAAAGTGATTCTTGACGAGATTGATAAGACAAGAACAAGAGGTGTTACCGAGAAAGAGCTTCAACAGGCTAAAGATAACGCCGAAGGAGGTATGGCTTTAAGCTTGGAGCATTCTGACGGAGTGTCGATGAACTATGCCGACTCTGTTCTATTTCACAAAAAGGTTTTGACCCCGGAAGAAGAACTCGCTAAAATAAAGAAGGTGAGCCTTGAAGAAGTTAAGCAAGTTGCCCAAGATATTTTTGATGTCAAGAAACTTAATCTAGCCCTAATTGGTCCGTTTAAAGACGATAGTAAATTTAAGGAAATTCTTAAAATATAAATCTTCTCCCATAATTTTAAATTTTTCATTTTAAATTTTTAACTTAGCAAATTATGCCCGATAGCGCCCATACTCATGTTCACATATCAACCGGAACAATCCTGCGAGGGATTTTATTGATTCTGTTTTTTGTTTTTCTTTATG
>MGIZ01000049.1:0-7578 GCA_001794015.1 Candidatus Yanofskybacteria bacterium RIFCSPHIGHO2_01_FULL_39_8b | reverse complement strand
TTCCGTAACTTTACCGGCCGTAGTAGAGCGGGTTTCTACGTCGCTCGAGGACGTTCAAAAAGGTTCGCCTCAATATTTTGATTTTGTAAGTGAAATTCAGAACATTTTGGACAGTTTCTCTATTTTTCTCCAGCAATCGTCGCAATCAGTCGTTAGCATAATCGTAAGTATATTTGGAGGAATAATGTCGTTTATCGCCGTTTTAGTCATATCTTTTTATTTATCAGTTATGAAGAGGGGGATCGAGAATTTTATAGAATCGGTAGTGCCGGCTCATCAGGAAGCATATATTATGGACTTGTGGAAGCGTTCGGAAGCAAAAGTCGGGCGGTGGATACAGGGTCAGTTGCTGTTAGCGTTAATAGTGGGTCTTGCGGTCTATATCGGCCTTGAGCTAATGGGCATTAAATTTGCCCTGCTTATGGGAATGTTGGCCATGATTTTAGAAATAGTACCCATTGTCGGTCCGGTGCTGGCGGCAATTCCGGCAGTTTTTCTTGCTTTTATCCAAGATCCGGGAATTGGTTTATGGGTGATTGTTTTCTATCTTGTCGTTCAACAACTTGAGAACCATTTATTAGTTCCTCTTGTTTTAGGTAGGACTACCGGTTTGAATCCGGTGGTGGTAATAATGGCCTTATTGATAGGCAATCAATTAGCGGGAATACCCGGGATGCTTCTTTCAGTGCCGGTTGCAACCGTAATTGTTGAAATGCTGGAAGATATGACCAAATACAAGGAAGAAGCGAAACATAATGGTTTTCTTTCGGAAAACAAGTCCGAAATTCTAAATCCGAAATCCTAAACAAAGCCTGAAAACCAGAGCACTTAAACTAAGTGCTCGGTCGAGCACTAATGATATTAGTGCTCTGATCCTAAATTCTAAAATCCGAAACTGTTTGGAATTTAGAAAATTCGAACTTAGAATTTGTTTCGAGTTTCGATATTAGAATTTCGAATTTCATTTTGCTATATATTGTTGCTACCCCGATCGGTAATTTGGAAGATATTACTCTGCGGGCTATCAGCGTACTCAAGTCCGCTGATTTTATTTTGGCCGAGGATACGAGAGTGACGAGGGTGCTTTTGGATAAATATAATATCGGGGTTTCAGAAGCCTTGCTTCTGGAAAATCCCAGAAGCAAGGCTTCTGTCGTCAGTTATCACCAGCATTCCAAATTTCAAAAAATAGAGCAGATAATCAGTTGGCTCAAAGAGGGAAAGACTCTTGCCGTAGTTACTGATGCCGGAACACCCGGGATAAACGATCCGGGAAACTATTTGGTTATGAAGGCGCTTGAAGCTATGCCCGATTTAAAAATTGTTCCAATTCCTGGTCCAAATGCGGCAATTACGGCTTTGAGCGTGAGTGGATTTCCTTCGGATAAATTCATATTCCTCGGCTTCCCACCCCATAAGAGGGGGAGAAGGACATTTTTTCAAAGGATAAACCTTCTGGACGATACCATTGTTTTCTACGAGTCGAAGTATAGAATACTCAAAGCCATGAAAGAACTCCAGGAGTTCTCGCTGATCGGCCAGCGTCCAGTAATGGTTGCCCGGGAATTGACCAAGCAATTCGAGACAATTTACCGAGGCACTATTGACGAAGTAATGTTAAAATTAAAAAGAGATAATATCCTCGGCGAGTTTGTAATAGTAATTGGACCATCCTAAGTAGTATGTCAATAGAAACCCTGACAATTCATGAAGGAGAAATTAAAAATGAGAAAATCATTGCTTTGGAACAGCCCGTGTTTAATTAATTTTTATGAATATCGGAAACAAGACGAATTATAAAATTTGGTTATTTTTTAATTTTGTTATATATTGTGTATATGTCAATTATCACTATCCCAGAACAACTGACTGGAAAAGATGAACTGGTTGCTATACCTAAAAGCGAGTATGTCGAATTCTTAAAATTGCGTAGTTTAGTGAAGGAAGTAAAACCAACTAAGGAGGAACTAAAAATTATTGCTCAAGGGGAGCGGGAAATTAAAATGGGAAAATATGAATCCTGGGATAAAGTAAAACATGAATTGGAGCGTTATCATAACAGAAAAAGCTAAAAAGAGTTTAAGAAGAATTCCTAGATCTGACTATAATATAATCTCAAATATAATAGACAAACTTAAACTCAATCCGTTTTTATCATCTGTCCAAAAGTTAAAAGCAGATACTGATACTTGGCGATTAAGAACGGGTAACTATAGAATATTTCTTAAGCTTTTTCCGAACGAAAAAGTTGTTTTTGTTCTTAACGTTAAAAGGAGAACAGCCACAACTTACTAAAATGTCTAAATATTTTATTTCAACAGCAATACCCTATGTAAATTCCGATCCCCATATCGGGTTTGCTTTAGAATTGATACAAGCCGATGTTCTGGCGAGGTATCAACGGTTGCTTGAGAAAGAAGTTTTTTTTGTTACCGGTACGGACGAGAATGCTCTAAAGAATGTCCAATCGGCCGAAAAAGCCGGGATTGAGGTAAATAAATTTGTTTTTCAAAATGCCGAGAAGTTCAGAAAATTAGCTGAAGTTTTAAATATTTCAAATAATAATTTTATCCGTACCACTGAAGAGCGGCACATCAAAGGAGCTCAAAAATTTTGGAAGGCCTGCAAACCCGAGGATATATATAAGAAAAGTTATAAGGGACTATATTGTGTCGGTTGCGAAGAATTTAAAACTCATAAGGATTTAATTGAGGGAATGTGTCCGGAACATCGGGTTAAACCAGAAGAAGTGGAAGAAGAAAACTATTTTTTCAAACTTTCAAAATATGAAAAAGAATTATTTCGTTTGATCGAGTCTGATGAATTAAAAATTACGCCCAGCTCTAGGAAAAACGAGATTCTCGAATTTATAAGAGGGGGTTTAGAAGATTTTAGCATTTCCCGTTCACGAGAAAGGGCTAAGAATTGGGGCATTTCTGTGCCAGAGGATGATAGCCAGATAATGTACGTTTGGTTTGATGCCCTTACCAATTATATGAATGCTCTTGGCTATGCCGAGGATGATGTCAGATTCAATGAATATTGGCAGAATGGTAGGGTTACTCATCTTGTCGGAAAGGGGATTACACGATTCCATGCTATTTATTGGCCGGCGATGCTTTTATCGGCCGAACTAGCCTTACCTAAAGAAATATTTGTCCACGGCTATGTTACAGTTGACGGAGATAAAATTTCAAAATCGATAGGCAATGTTGTTGACCCGTTCAATGTAGTTGAGAAATACGGCGTTGACATAGTGCGGTACTTTCTACTTCGCGAAATTCCTTCCGGCGAGGACGGAGATTTTTCATATAAAAAGCTGGAAGATAGATATAACGGCGATTTGGCCAACGGGTTGGGTAATTTAGTCCAGCGCACGGTAACTCTTATTGATAACAATTTGGATGGCGAGTTAATTTATAAACCAGATTTAATAGAGAGCGAGGTTAAAAATAAAATAGATGAATTATTTAAGGAATATGTTGGAAATTTAGATAATTTTCTTTTGCACGAAGCATTGGGCAGAAGTTGGGATTTAGTCGGTTACGCCAATAAATATATTGATGATGAAAAACCGTGGGTTGTGGCAAAAGGCGATGCTCAAGATTTCCTAAACATAATGAATAACACGGTTTTTATACTTTATAATATTGCCTGGATGCTCGTACCTTTTATACCCGAAACAGCCGATAAAATTTTTACTACTCTTGGGGCGAATAGAGATGTCGAAACGTTAGAAAATTATAAATTTAAAGTACAGAAAACTTCAGGATTATTTCCAAGACTTAAATGATTTTTGACTCTCATTGCCATCCGCAATTTCCTCAATACGACAAAGACCGTGAAGAATTAATTTCCAGAAGCCTTGCTTTGGGAGTAAATATGATTTGCGTCGGTACCGATTTAGAGATGTCCAAAAAGGGAATTGGACTAGCCGAGAAACACAACAATCTATGGGCGACTGTCGGCATCCATCCCAACGATATTAACAAGGGCATCTTGTTGGATTACAAGATGCCCTTGTTAATGCATTCCAGGGTGGTAGCTATTGGAGAAGTGGGATTAGATTACTATCGGACTCCCGAACCGGAAAAACAAAAAAAGCAGAAAGAATTTTTTGAACAATTTATTAATTTAGCACAAAAGATAAAAAAGCCAATGATCTTGCATTTACGAGATAGCCCAAAAGGAAGTTCGGGACGAGTTCACAAAGATGCTTTGGAAATTTTACCAAAAAATATTACTGGAGTATCACATTCATTTACGGGGAATCTAGAAGAAGCAAAAAAATATTTAAATCGCGGAATGTATTTAGGATTTAACGGTATCATTACATTTGCCCGCCAATACGACGAAGTTGTCCGATATGCCCCGCTTGAACAGATTTTAATCGAAACCGATGCGCCATATCTGACCCCCGAACCTTATCGTGGTCAGCGCAACGAACCACCCTATGTAGTTGAGATTGCTAAAAAAGTTGCAGAATTAAAAAACGAACCGTTAGAAAAAGTTATTGAGCAGACAACTAGGAATTGTAAAAACTTATTTGGAATTTCAACCCTTGTTAAAAGTGAGTAATTTCGGTAGTATAACCACAGAATTTTAAAAATACGAGGACTGAATTGAAGGTGTTAACTCAGAGTTTTAGTTTTCGAAGGACCGGTTATCCCAAAGATGAAACCGGCCATGGAGGTGGATTCGTTTTTGACTGCCGGGCGATAGACGCCTTTGACCCGCTTCTAAGAGATAATCCCAATGCCCCGTTTCCACACATGCACCTTACCGGATTAGATCTAGAAGTATCACATATTCTTGATGAGGATCTTGGCACGCAGAAATTTTATCAAGCTGTCTGGACCATGGTTGAGATGAATATACTGAAGTGTCTTTCTCGTGGTTTTGGGGTCATGACGGTTAATTTTGGCTGTACTGGGGGGCAGCATCGTAGTGTTTATATGGCTGAACGCCTTGCCAGGACTATCAGAAATGAATTTCCAGAAGTAGACATCGAATTGATACATAGAGAAAAAAATTACTGGCCAAAGTCAAATATGTAAGGAGCGCAAGCTCCTTTTTGATTTTTGGCAAAAATTCAGATAAGATTTATTAGACGAAATGAAGTATAAACCCCAAAAAATTGAGAGAAAGTGGCAACGGTATTGGGAGACCAAGAAGATTTATAATGCCAAAGACAATCTTGCCGGAAAAAAGAATTTTATGATGCTGGCAGAGTTTTCTTATACCTCCGGGAATCTTCACATTGGACATTGGTTTACATACTCCATTGCCGATATCTATGCTCGGTATTTAAGGATGAACGGATATAATGTAATGAATCCTACCGGTTTCGACGCCTTTGGCTTGCCGGCAGAGAACGCCGCAATTAAAAGAGGCACCACTCCTGAATTGTGGACCAGGAAGAATATAAGCTATATGTCCAAGCAACTTAAGAGTATCGGCGCGACCTTTGACTGGCCGAGAGTTGTCGATACCAGCAAGCCCGATTATTATCGATGGACTCAGTGGATTTTTTTGAAGCTATACGAAAAAGGTTTGGCCTATCGAGCTTCAACAAAAGTGAATTGGTGTCCCAAGGATCAGACCGTATTGGCCAATGAACAGGTGGTGAATGGTTTATGTGAGAGGTGCGATACCCCGGTAATTCAAAAAGATCTGACTCAATGGATGTTCAAGATAACTGACTACTCCGATGCCCTGATAGACGATATCAAAGACCTCGATTGGCCGGAAACAACCAAGCTTGCTCAGGTAAACTGGATAGGCCGGTCAGAAGGAGCAAAAATAAAATTCTATTTAACTGGTATTCCTGGGCAAGGTGATAAAAAACATTTTGTCGAGGTATTCACGACGCGAGCCGATACATTGTTTGGGGTGACTGCAGTTGTTATTTCTCCCGAAGTTGCCAAGAAGTGGTTGGAGGTCGGACGGCAGGCGGGTGATGAGGTTAAGAATTATACAAATAAGAGTTTGACCAAAAGAGAGCTTGAACGGCAGGAGGCCAAAGAAAAGACCGGTGTTGACGCCGGGATATTTGCTATAAATCCGGCCAATAATGAGAAAGTTCCGGTTTGGGTGGCCGATTATGTTCTTGGCCATTACGGGACCGGAGCAGTAATGTTTGTTCCGGCTCATGACCAGAGGGACTTTGAGTTTGCCAAAAAATTTAATTTGCCGATGAAGATGGTAATATGTCCCAATTATCCGGAGCCGAAATGCCCGGTTTTGGATAAAGCATTTGAAGAAGATGCTCATCTGGTTGATTCAGGTAAATTTACAGGTTTATCTTCAGCCGAGGCCAGAAAAAAAATAACCGAAGAACTCAAATCAAAAGGTTTAGGCGATTTTCAGAAAACATATAGATTGCATGACTGGGTACTATCTCGTCAAAGATACTGGGGAGTGCCGATACCAATGATAAATTGTCGTCCGCCAGCTGGCGGATGTGGTTACCAGCCGGTGGCGGAGAAAGAATTGCCTGTTAAATTGCCCCCGCTTAAGAACTTTAAACCTACCAACGATGGCCGTTCACCGTTAGCTAAAGCTATAGGGTGGTTAAAAGTGAAATGTCCAAAATGCGGTGGTGAAGCTGAAAGAGAGACAGATACAATGGACACCTTCGTAGATTCGTCGTGGTATTTTATGCGCTACACCGATCCCAAGAATAAAAAAGAATTTGCTTCGAAGAAGAAAATGAACGAGTGGCTTCCGGTTCCAACATATATTGGAGGGAGAGAACACAATACTATGCATTTATTATATGCCCGTTTTATTACCAAAGCCCTAAATAGTTTGGGTTTAGTTGATTTTAAAGAACCGTTCACGTCCAGACATAATCACGGTGTTATCATGGGTCCAGATGGAAAGAAAATGTCAAAATCCAGGGGTAATGTGGTGGATCCGGATATTGAGGTTAAAAAATACGGGGCCGATGCGGTAAGAATAAATTTTGCTTTTATGGGTCCTTTTGATCAGGACTACACCTGGAATAATAGCAGTATCAATGGTATCGTCAGATTCCTTAATAGGGTTTGGAATTATGTTGGCCGGTATGATGAGGACGTTAAACCAAGCCCGATAGCAGTAAAAATCCTGAATAAATATGTAAAAGAAATAGGGAAAGATATAAAGAGTATGAATTTTAATACCGGAGTCAGCGGGCTGATGAAGTTATTGAACGAACTTGAGTCCCATGAAATTTCAAAAAAAGAATATGAAACATTACTCAAATTGTTGGCTCCCTTTGCACCTCATATAGCCGAAGAATTGTGGTTTAGTGTTTTAAAGAACAAGAAATCGGTTCACTTGGAAAAATGGCCGGAATACGACGAGAAATTATTGATTGAAGAAAAGGTAAAATTGGTAATTCAGGTAAATGGGCGAGTGAGGGATGCCGTCGAAGTTAAAAGGGGATTATCCGAAAACGAAGCAAGAAAACTGGCCCTAGCCAGCGAGAATGTTAAAAAATACATTACAGGAGAAATTAAAAAAGTTATCTATGTAAGAGACAGAATAATTAACCTAGTTGTGTAAGTTTGCTTAGCGTGCCTAATGCTTCTT
>MGIZ01000048.1:4629-5056 GCA_001794015.1 Candidatus Yanofskybacteria bacterium RIFCSPHIGHO2_01_FULL_39_8b | reverse complement strand
TTGGTCTTTTCCGGCCATCGGCTCGCCCGGCTGATTTTAAAATGAAACGGCAGATTAAGAAATAGAATTTTCATCCCGTTAGAAGCAGGTCGCGGTTGGCACCCGCAAATAATTATGTTATTGATAATTTGAACTTTTTTCTTTCATACATATTGATGATATATTTGTGTTACGCGGCCACTGTTTCTAATAGAATTTATCCAAATCCTTAAGCGCGTCCTCCCTGATTTTTTCTTCCAGTTTCCGTTTGAATTTATTCAAAGCGGCATAATTATAAAAGCTCAAAAAAATAATGAACATAAAGCCGAGTATTGTTAAAAAATCCAATGTGCGGGCAATGCCCAATTCGTAGATAATGCCACTGGTTATTTTAGGAAAGATGACGATTAAAATAAATCCAATCCATATAATTTCCCAAAATAAAAAT
>MGIZ01000048.1:2291-4607 GCA_001794015.1 Candidatus Yanofskybacteria bacterium RIFCSPHIGHO2_01_FULL_39_8b | reverse complement strand
GCTTGTAATGCAGAAAGCTCAAATAGGCCATAAAAAGGCCAAAAAGAATGCCTAAAATTTGAACGCCTAAAATCATCGCAGTTTAAATTTTAAAAGTTTAAAAATTATTTTTATTCCGCTTATAACATCTAATCCTTTGTAATTGTCTTTATATATAGTTTTTATGGGCACCTGGGCGTATTTTAATCCATATTTGCCGACATTCATCGCTATTTCTGTTTCCACAAAATAATCTTGCGTTTCCCATATTATTTTTCTATAAGTTTTATCGGTAAGCGCTTTAAAGCCGGACAGAATATCGTTTAAAGAAAGGCGAGACAACAGATTAACTGTTTTTGTTATGATTTTATTGCCGGAAGCTCGTATGAATGGAATGTTTTTATCCATCATTCTTGAACCGAAAACAATATCAAGATTTTCATTTTTTAGTTTAGTAACCAATTTTGGAATATCGTCCGAATCATGCTGACCATCTCCATCCATCATCACAATTATTTTGGCGCCGAGTTTTATTGCCGCCTCGCATCCAGTTTTTAAAGCCGCTCCTTTGCCTATATTAATTTGATGTTTTAAAATTACGCCGTTGCCGATGGCCTTCTCGGCGCGATTATAGGTTTGGTCCTGCGAGCCGTCGTCAACCACAATAATATTATCCGTGTATTTTTTGATTCTTTCAATGACGGGGCCGATATTTTTTTCCTCATTATAAACAGGAATAACAACAAAAAAACTACTATGAAATAGGTTGTCTATGATAGTCATTATGTTAATGTGTTAATTGATTTTAATGATTATATTATAATTATTAATATCTGTCCATATGTTTAAAATAATGTTTAAAGATAGATTTATTATTGTTTTATTCCTTGTCGCGGTTTTAAGCGGTTTGCTTTGGGGGAGTAAAATTTTTGGCCAGCCGCTCCTAGAGGGCGGCAATGAAAATTTTTATAATGATATAGCTAATAATATTCTTAAGCACAGCCGTCTCGTCGCCGATAAAAATGATCTTGCGGCCGTGAGCGAACCGTTTTATTCCATTTTTTTGGCAGGCGTATATGTTTTTTTTGGAAAAGATAATTTTGACGCTGTGCGTCTTATTCAGATTTTGTTTTTCAGTCTCGCGGTTTTGATAATATATCTGCTTGCGAAAGAAATTATGGATAATAAATCGGCAAAAATTACTGGATTGTTCGCCGCCTTATTTTTTCCTCTGGCATCCAGCGCTCATCAATTTACGCGAGAAACCCTTTTCGCTTTTTTGATTATTCTCCTGATTTATTTCCTTTACAAGGCGCAAGGAACTTTTCCGCCAAGGGTGGACCAGTTTCAGGCTGGAAAAATCCAATGGTTTATTTTTTACGGAATAATGCTCGGTTTGGCAACATTAACAAATGCCATAGCGCAGTTTTTTATTGTTTTTGTTATTTTCGGTTTTCTTTTGACACTCCAGAAAGATTTTTTTAAAAGAGACATCTTAGTGAAAATGGGAGCGTTTGTTTTGTTTTTCGCTATTATCGTTGGCGCTTGGAGTTTCAGAGATTTTGGCCGCGGACCAAAAGCCCTTAATTTAAAAGCAGGCAGTATTTTAAGCCGCAAGGCTGAAATGATGGAAAATGTGCGCGGCGAAGATTATTTAAGGCATTTTGGGGGCCAGCTTTTGGGATACTATTTTTTTGAAAAAGACGATTTTAATCCGTCTATGCTTCTTGGGATGCCTCAAACAAGTAAAATTTACTATGGCATGTGGCGCGCTGGCGAAAGTCTGGAACAAATTAACAAAAAATTATCAGAAGATAATTTAAAGATGATAATTGGAAGCCCGTTACGATATTTTACAATCAGTTTTTTAGACTTTCTGCAATTTAACGGGTTAATGCTGCCAAATCCAGAAACTTTTGAACCGTCACCGGGCCAGAATTTATTTATAAAAAATTCACACGCGGGAATACCTGCGGTTATTAAAATTATTATTCTGCTCGGTATCAGGGCCGCTTACTGGTTATTTTTCGGATTTATGATTTACGGTTTAATAATGGGAGCAAAGAATTGGAAGAAATTCTGTTGGCCGATTTTAATTATTTTATATTTTAATTTTGCTTATGCGGCCACTTTCGGCATACCGCGATATTCAATTCCCATTTATCCTTTTTATATCATCTTTTTTGTTTACGGGACGAATATATTTTTTGGCCGTTTAAAAATTTCAAAAGATACCAGTTTTAATGTCGCGTAAGGTCCTGTTTTCAGCCATTTTCCAAAAAGCGTTATAAAGGCGAGATAAAATATTCCCAAACATGCGGTTAATATAATAAATGA
>MGIZ01000048.1:0-2276 GCA_001794015.1 Candidatus Yanofskybacteria bacterium RIFCSPHIGHO2_01_FULL_39_8b | reverse complement strand
TTTAAATTCCGCGAATATCAATTTGCCGATGCCCAACATTAACAAAGATGAAATCGCGGGAATAAGCAGCGGTTTTGCCGCGTTTATTATTTTAATATCCAGTATTTTCATCAACCCGTAAAATGATGTCAAAAATATTATTACGGAATTTATTAGGACCGCCGCGGCAATGCCTATAATGCCGTAACGAGGGGCTAACAATAAAAGAAAAATAATTAAAACGACGATATTCGCGGAATTTATGTAAAATTGAATTTTCGGTTTGCCGACGGCGTTAAATATCGGCCCCGATAAAGAAATTAAAGTATTAATAGTTACCGCGACGAGAAGAATTTTTAACAGCATAATTATTTCAATCCATTTTTCTCCAAGAAAGATTAAAATTATTCTATAACCAAATTCCCAAAAAATCATAATAAAAGGAAAAGTAAAGAAAAATAAAATATCCAGGCTTTTTATAAAACCGTCTTTTATTTTTTCATATGATTCCTGGATTTTCGCATAGGCGGGAAAGGTGACTTTTTCAAAAATATTGTAAAGAGGCGCCGAGGGAAGGGAGGCAATGCTTTTTGAACGGGTATAGAGTCCGACGCCTGATGCGTCTATTATTCTGCCGATTACGGTGTTTTCAATCACCGGAATCGCGTTGCCGATAAAATTTTGTCCGAATATCCATTTACTGTAACCAATTAATTTTTTAAGCTTTCTAAATTTAAAGCTTAAACGAGGCCGATATTCATGGAGGATATAAGTAATAACGGTATTAGAAAGATGCTGACCCAGCTGTCCCCAAAAAAGCGGCCAGAAAGATTTATAAAATATCGCGAGAAATATGGAAATAACAGCGTAAAAAATTAAACCGGTCGTATCCCGAATAAATATCTTTTTAAAATCAATATCTTTAAAAAAATAAAGCTTTGCCGCATTGGCGAATCCGGATATTAAAATAAAGATTCCGCTTAGCCGAACCGCCCAAATAACTTTTTCTAAATGAAAAAATTCGGCGATTAAAGGAGCAGAAAAAAAAACAACAATAAATATGGCGGTTGTCCTTATAATGGAAAAAGTCCAAATCTCGTTAAGATATTTTTTAGGGTCTTCTTTACTTTGAATTAAAGCAAATTCAAATCCAACACTTGTTATTAAATTTAAAAAACTAGGCGCCACAAGAAGGATGGTTATTACGCCAAAATCTTGAGGATGCAGCAGCCGCGCTAAGACGACAAAAGAAATCAACGCGATTGCTTGCTGACAAAGTGTGTTTAAAAACATCCACTTGCCTCCACGGATTGATTTTTTAAGAATTCCCTCGCTGTTTTCCATAGCGTTATGATAACATAGTTCTAGTAAAAAAGAAAGACAAATCAACCTGCCACGTCAACCTGCCACGTTGACATTGACAACTTTGAAGATGGGGATTAGATTAGAATTATTATGAATATTTTTCATATTCTAAATAGAGGCATAGAAAAAAAGAAAGTATTTTATGATAAGACTGATTATTCCCGTTTTATTGCCGGGCTTTATAAATTTAATAATAAAAATTCTGCGCTCCGTTTTGAAAATAAGAATTTTATTGATATTCCAAAACAGAATAAAATAGTGGAGATTTTACAATGGAACATAATGCCAAATCATTATCACCTGCTTGTACAGGAAAAAGTTGATGGCGGAGCGGTGGAATTTGTAAAAAGAATCGGCAATGGTTATACGAAATATTTTAACATCAGAAATAATAGAAGCGGTTATCTCTTTCAAAATGCTGCTAAAATTATTCCTGTTGTTCATAATAAACATTTTTTATATTTGCCATTCTATATAGAATCAAATCCGATAAAACTAATAGAGCCAAATTGGAAAGAAAATGGTATTAAAAATTCCAAAAAAGCGGCAGAATTTTTAGAATCGTATTTTTGGTCAAGCTATTTAGACCATATTAGTATTCATAATTTTACAGAAATTATAAATCAAAATTTATTCTTTCAAATCTTTGACACCAACCCGGAGCAGTATAAAGCAGATTTTCTGGAATGGTTGTCAAATGTCAACCTGCCACGTTGAATTATATGAAAATTAACTTTATTTCCATTGTCGCGCCCGTTTTCAATGAAGAGGAAGTAATTGAGGAATTTTACAACAGAACGCGCGCAATGCTTTTGGATTGCGCTTTTGCGTATGAGATTCTTTTTATTGATGACGGCAGCACAGATCAGTCTTTGCGGATAATTCAGAAAATTAACATCCGCGATCCAAATGTGAAATGCCTTTCATTTTCG
>MGIZ01000047.1:1641-5608 GCA_001794015.1 Candidatus Yanofskybacteria bacterium RIFCSPHIGHO2_01_FULL_39_8b | reverse complement strand
GACGGAACGATGCTAACAAGGTTCAGCGCGTCTGGGGGATTCTTTATGAATATCGCTTCCGATTCGGCAGTAGATATAAGAAATGGGTCAAATGTGAGTGTATTTACGATAAATACAAATACAAAAAGCGCCTCGCTTTCAAGTAATTTTGAAGTAGGCGGATATGCTTCGGCATCTAGCTTTAAGGGTTCAGCATTTACAGGAGTTAATGATTGTAACGATTCAGGCGAAGCCCTTGGCTGGGATGCGGGAAGTTTTTCCTGTGTCAGCGCCGGAGGCGCCACCACTACTTTTGTAAGAAAATCAGTTACTGAATCGGTGGCAAATAATACCCTCCAAGATGACGATGAATTGCTTTTTGCGATAGGCACTAATGAAACATGGGCAGTTAATTTTTATATAAACGGAAACGCTGATGCTGCTCAAGATTGGAAATTTGCAGTTACTGCTCCCGCGGGCGCACAATGTTCTACGGGTTTATCCCTGGCTCTTAATCCCTCTACCGTCTATGCCGACTTAGACTGTGGCGTTGCCACCCCTCTTGTACCGCAAACACTTGATAATGCGTCGGAAAGTTACTCGATCTTCTCTACAGTTGTAACTAATGGTACTTCGGGTAATGTCGTGTTGCAATGGGCTCAATTTGTGACTAATGCCAACGATAATCAGGTCGCAAAAGGAAGTTTTATGCTTGCTTACAAAATATCCGGCGCTGACCTGGCCGAAATTTATTATACCAACGATTCCGATATTGAACCGGGAACCATTGTTAGTATTGATTCAAGCTTATCAGCCGGGGTTAAAAAATCAGAGAAAGCTTATGACACCGCCTCTGTCGGCGTCGTGTCTACTAAGCCCGGCATAGTGATAGGCGATTCGCATATTATTGATCCAACTCAATTTCCAAACTATGACTTATTAAAGAAGGGAGAAATCTTGTCCGGGAAGCCTGTACCCATTGCATTAAACGGCCGAGCTCCTGTGAAAGTTACCACACGAAACGGACCAATAAGGGCCGGTGATGCAATAACCTCATCAGACATAGCGGGTGTTGGCATGAGGGCGAGAAAAGCCGGACAGGCAATAGGCATTGCTTTAACCGGTTACGATGGTCCAGAAAATGAAGTTGGAACTGTTACCGTACTCGTTAAGCTCGGTTATTATAACGGAGAAAGTCTCGACTCTTTAATCAACGGAGAAGACAGAAACACCAAGATGGTTCCTAATGAATTTGGAAGAGCATTGCTCGAAAAATTGCTAGAACAGAATGATATGATTGCTTCAGGTTCGCTTAATGATATTTTCACCGACAGGATAGCGGCCGGATTGGAAATAATTACGCCGAGGGTTGTGGCTGATACGGTTGTGGCCAGCAGGTTTGAGCCGGTTGAGAAGGAGGTTGAACTAAAGTTGAGCGATGACGGGAAATTTATTATTACGAATAATTTAAACGCTCAAAAGTCTAATAGCTCAAGTTCGGCGGAGACGGTTATAAGTTTTGATAGTCAGGGCAATGCTTTCTTTGCGGGCGAATTGACGGCTGACAAGATAAGCGCGAATCAAATATTGGGGTTGGAAGTTTTAACTGAACAATTGACTTTGCTAAGCGGTGAAATTGCAAGCTCCAGTCTTGAATCAAGTGATCGGTTGGCGGCAATAAATAACCAATTGGCGATAATCAGCGAACAGTTGTCGAATCCGGGGAGCGCGTCATTTGAAGAATTGAAAGCGTTTAAGATTGTGGCTGGGGACATTGAAAGTCCGGCATTGGTTGTAATGAAAAATCAATTATTTACATTGGCCAGCTTGAGTGAGCAATTTGGCGGACAGTTGGCATCGCATTCACGGGAGTTGGCATTAATTAATGAAAGGCTGGCCAGCTTAAGTTTTGGCTTTGAAGTTCAATCAGCTATTATCAATAAGATAGCTTCAGGATCATTTGATGGATTAAGCGTTGAAGGATCGGCTATATTTAATGGCGGATTAACGGTGGATAGTATTGGTTCAGAAAAGGGGATAATAAAGTTTATGGGCGATGTGTCTTTCTTCGGCCGGCCGTACTTTAACTCGGATACCGGAGGATTTATTGTGATGACTGAAGGT
This sequence comes from Candidatus Yanofskybacteria bacterium RIFCSPHIGHO2_01_FULL_39_8b, assembly GCA_001794015.1. Classification (GTDB taxonomy): domain Bacteria; phylum Patescibacteriota; class Minisyncoccia; order 2-02-FULL-40-12; family GWA2-44-9; genus 2-01-FULL-39-28. Next base: position 3,505 of record MGIZ01000047.1, on the reverse strand, counting down.
TCAAATTATGCCAGTGTTTCGTTTGAATCGGAATATCTGAATCAGCCGGTGGTTAATGTGACTTTGTCGCTAGATAAAGCTTCGGAAAGCTTAGAACTAACGACTAACGACTTACAACTAACGACTGAAGAAATGGAAAAACTTATTTTTGAAAACGACATAAGATTCATCGTAACTGAAAAAAATACAAAAGGGTTCTCCATCAAGCTTAACAAGCCGGCGCCGTTCGACATACAATTCAGCTGGAGCGCTTTGGCGATTAAGGATGCTAAGACGGTGTTTAGTCCTAAACCAACGACTAATGACCAACAACTAATAACTAACGAACAGAATATTGATTTCATGCCAACGCCGATACCGCTACCTAATCCAAGCGAATCACCCAATCCAACTCCAATTCCTTCACCGACCCCAGAGGAATTATTACCAGAAGTAACACCTACTCCCGAACCAACGCTAGAACCCAGTCCATCTGAATCTCCAACTCCATTGCCGTCGGCTGATTCAACAAGTTCACCGCAGGCAACACCAGAACCGTTACCAGAGCCAGAGCCTAGTCCAGAATTGACACCAGAACCAACGCCGAATGAGCCTACATTTTGAGGTAGCATGATAAATTCAAATTTTGATGGCGTATGGTAAAATTAATTTTTCACCCACATTCCCACATATTAAGCCATGTTTATAATTAAATTTGGCCTATCAACGCTTAAAACTTGTATCCCCACAAGAATTATGCTAATTTTGATGGTGTAGCATTAAAATTAAGAATATGATAATAGAAAGAGAAGTTAAGAAAAATATAGAGAAAAACCTTTTTAAAGGAAAGGCTATAATTATTTATGGCCCAAGGAGAGTCGGCAAAACCACCCTGGTAAAAGATATTATTTCAAAATATGGGGAAGAGGCGAAATATATAAATTGTGATATTTTGGAAAATCGTCAGGCTTTAGAAATTCAAGACGACAAAAAACTTCGCCAATTTCTTGGTGAAGGTAAAATTTTTATTTTAGATGAAGCGCAAAGAGTGGTAGACATAGGATTGTCTTTAAAAATATTGATAGATAGTTTTCCAGATATTCAGATTATAGCCACCGGTTCTTCTTCTTTTGATTTGGCAAACAGAATAAATGAGCCCCTGACGGGCAGAACGATTTCTTTTACTCTTTATCCGATATCACTACGAGAGATAAAAAAATATAAAGAAAGTTCTGAAGGATTTGATTTTGAAAAACTACTGCCGGATTTACTCCGATTTGGCGGTTATCCGGAGATAGTGACCGGAAAAGCAGAAAATAAAATCCAGTATCTCAAAGAAATATCCGCTAATTATTTATTTAAAGATATTTTTGAATTTGAAGGTGTCAAAAGACCGGAGATTTTAGTAAAACTTTTGCAGTTGCTTGCTTTTCAAATTGGCAATGAAGTCTCTTATAACGAACTTGCCGTGAAACTTGAGATTAATCGCGATACGGTCGTTCGTTACATTAATCTTCTGGAAAAAGCTTTTGTTATATTTCGCCTATATCCATTTGCCAGAAATTTAAGAAATGAAATTGGCAAGAAAAACAAAATTTATTTTTATGATCTTGGCATACGGAATGCCATAATTAGCGCATTTAACGCTCCCGAAGAAAGAGAAGATTTGGGCGCGCTATGGGAGAATTTTTGCATAGTGGAGAGAACAAAGTTTTTACAAGACGGCAATCTTTATCGTAATGTCTATTTTTGGCGCACTTTGGATAAAAAAGAAATTGATTATATAGAAGAATATGACGGCCGGCTTTATGGTTATGAGTTAAAATGGGGGCAGGGGAAATATAAGACGCCGGAAAGTTTTATTTCAACATACAAAAATAGCTCT
>MGIZ01000047.1:486-1625 GCA_001794015.1 Candidatus Yanofskybacteria bacterium RIFCSPHIGHO2_01_FULL_39_8b | reverse complement strand
AGAGTAATGCAAAAGAGTTTTTGGGCGTTACATAGGTTTACTTTATGTGACGACATCCAATGTGCAGGATACTACTGAGGTTAAACCTCAGTAGTACTAAATATAAACTGAAGGTAACAGATAGTGTAACCTTTAGACCATATATGGAAAAAGCTAATATTTTAAGCATTTTAAGAGCAAGTAATACAGTCTTCTCATTTAGGGAGATTCTTTTAGCATCAGGAGAAACAACCACCAATTTGTTAAAGAGAAGACTTAACTATTATGTTAAAAAGGGCGAGTTGTATTCAATCAGAAGGGGATTTTATGCCAAAGACAAAAACTATGACAAGCTTGAATTAGCAACTAAAATTTATACCCCTGCCTATGTAAGTTTTGAAACTGTTTTAAGGCAGGCTGGAATGATCTTTCAATATTATGAAAGGATTTTTGTTGCCTCATATCTTACCAGAGAAATATCTGTAGATAACCAACTCTATCAGTATAAGAAAATTAAAAATACTATTCTCACAAATAGCGCCGGCATTGAAACAAAAGACAACTATTCCATTGCTTCTCCCGAACGGGCGTTTCTCGATATATTGTATCTCAACAAGAATTATTATTTCGATAATCTGGGGCCTTTAAATTGGGATAAAGTATTCGAATTACTTCTGATATATGGCAATAAGCGAATGGAGAAAGTTGTGAAACAAATATTCGATTATTATAATAAAACCAAATAAAGCCATGGCTCTTAATGTTGAAATTCATAAAAATATCTTAATAAAGATATTAAAAAACATCTATTCCGATTCTACCATCGGCTCTATTTTGGGATTTAAAGGTGGAACGGCGGCCTATCTGTTTTATAAATTAGATCGTTTTTCGGTTGATTTGGATTTTGATCTATTGGATATCGAAAAAGAAAATTATGTTTTTGAGAGGATGAAAAGTATTCTGGAAACTTATGGTAAACTTAAAGATGTTAGGATGAAAAAATTTAATTTATTCTATCTGCTCTCCTACTATAATAAAATGAAAGGGGCCCAAAATGTGAAAGTCGAAATAAATAGAAGAAATTTTGGTGCTAGATATAATGTGAAACTATATCTTGGCATTCCCATGAAAGTAATGGCTCAGGAAGATATGGCCGCTAA
>MGIZ01000047.1:0-443 GCA_001794015.1 Candidatus Yanofskybacteria bacterium RIFCSPHIGHO2_01_FULL_39_8b | reverse complement strand
AGGTTGTAGCACAACGGATGGCCATGCCGTTTAAAGAATTTTTGCAGAAATGCATTGATGCTCTTGAGAAAATGAGCAATGAGAATATACTTTCCGGTCTGGGCGAGTTGTTAACTCCAAAACAGAAAGATTGGGCTAGGGCGAAGCTTAAAGCCGAGACCATATTTCTTTTGAAATTAAAATTGGAGAATGAGAAGTCTATAGTAAAATGCTGTTGATTTTGACACGGTTATCTTCTGATGATAGTATAGTAGTATACATAATTTAGCTAAATTGGTTATAGTATACTATGCAGCATTATGAAAGAACAATTAAGCCGGAGATATTAAAATCCATGGAACAGCAAGGAAGTTTGGTGATTATTTTATATGGTCCGCGTCAGGCAGGTAAAACTACCTTAATGCAGGAGGTGCTTGAAGGTAAAGAAGATTATACTTTATTGG
>MGIZ01000046.1 GCA_001794015.1 Candidatus Yanofskybacteria bacterium RIFCSPHIGHO2_01_FULL_39_8b | reverse complement strand
ATTTTATACGCACAAAAAGAGATAGGAATGAAATTATTACTAAAACCGAAATTGACGGAAGCGACTTTATCTCAGTTGAAATTGAATTTAGGGGTGATGATCTTGAGTTGCTTGTTCAGACTGATGCACTTAAGAAATATCAGGCTTATCTCGTGGATATAGATGGTCAGAAAAGTTTGCGGGTAATGCGTTCTAGCGAAGAGACAAAAATCACGCAAGGTGGTAAAGAAAAGTCATTGTCAATCAGCAATGTTCGAGTTTTTAACTCTGCAACAAATCAGTTTGAAAATCCTACCGGTATTGATAATACAATTACTGCACTTTTTGATGCGCAGTTTGTTTGGGCTGATACAAATTCTGGCGATATTTCCGACTTTGCGAAAACAAAAATCAGTGGAAAGATTATCAATACAATAACAAAAGATTTTATCACTTCCGACACTTGGAAAAACTTTCAAAAGTCGCACAAGGAAACTTTTGGTGAAGGTGAAAATTGTTTGGCTAAGACCCTGCAACCTGTTGAACAAAAAATACAAAGTATTCTATCTGAACAGTATGGAGAGACAGAAGTAAGGTTTAGCTTTTCCTTGCCTGAGATCGAGAGTTTTTTTAAAACCGGAAATATAGCTCTATCTGAAAATGGTATTGAAACAAAAAGTTCCGAAAAAGGTACAGGAATGCAACGAGCCTTAGCATTGGCACTTATTCAAGTATACGCCGATATTTCTTCATCGGATGAAAACGGGGCTTCTAAGCCAATACTATTTTTCATTGACGAACCAGAAACTTTTTTACACCCGCAGGCACAAAACAAACTTCTCGACGCACTTGAAAAAATATCTGAAAAATCACAGATTTTTATTATCACACACTCACCATACTTATTGAAAAAATACAAAAAAGAGACTCATTCGATGAATGTGTTTTCTAAAGAAAAAGGATCGAATAAGATTGAGGCAGGTAAAGAATTTGATCTATTTGGATCTTCAAGTCCGACATGGGGAGAAATCAATTATTATGGTTTCGGGGTTTTGTCTGTCGAATTCCATAATGAGCTTTATGGATTCATCCAAGCAAAAGCTATTTTAGAAGACGAGAAAAACTACTCTGAAGATGAATTTGAAAAATATTTAATTGGCAAAAGTATAAAACAGGATCAATCGTATACTAGATTGAAAAAAAATGGCTCAACAGAGAATCAAAGCAGAACACTACCCACAAAAATCAGGAATATTATCCACCATCCTGAAAATCCGAATAATACAAAATTTACAGATCAAGAACTTAAAACCTCTATCGAATCTTTGATTCCATTACTAGCATGATAAATAAACAATCAAAAATAGAAAAATTGATCGTTGAACTCTGTCCGAATGGAGTGGTGTTTAAGGAGTTGGGTGAAATTCTGGACTACGAACAGCCAGGTGACTATATAGTTAAGTCAACAGAATACAACGATAACCTTGCAACACCAGTATTGACGGCTGGAAAAAGTTTTATTCTTGGATATACCGATGAAATTGAAGGTATATATGGAGCAAGCGAAGAGAATCCAGTGATTATTTTTGACGATTTTACAACTTCATTCCATTGGGTAGATTTTGAATTTAAAGTTAAATCATCAGCGATGAAGATGTTACGACCGCAAAAGGACGCTGATGTAGTCTTTAAGTATATTTACTATGCAATGAAGTGCGTTCATTACACACCCCAAGATCATGCTCGTCATTGGATTTCCCAATATTCAAAAATAAAAATCCCTCTCCCACCTCTTGCAATCCAAGAAGAAATTGTCACTATTCTTAATAATTTTACAGAGCTGGAAGCAGAGCTGGAAGCAGAGCTGGAAGCAGAGCTGGAAGCAAGAGAATTACAGTATAGACATTATCAAGACAAACTTTTAAGTATCAACGGGTACGATGTACAACGGAAAACGCTCGGAGAAATTGCGGAATATCGCCGAGGTTCATTTCCTCAACCCTACGGTGAAAATAGGTGGTATGGCGGTGAAAATGCGATGCCGTTTGTTCAGGTGGCTGATGTTGGTAAAAATATGCGGCTTGTTGAAAATACTAAACAAAAAATATCAAAATTAGCACAACCTAGAAGTGTTTTTGTGCCTTCTGGCACAGTTATAGTAACCTTGCAAGGTAGTATTGGCCGAGTTGCAATTACACAATATGATAGTTATGTTGATAGAACACTTGCGATTTTTGAGAGATTTAAAGTAGAAATCAATAAAAAATATTTTACATATCAACTTGAAAGAAAATTTGCCGTTGAGAAAGAAACTGCTCGAGGCAGTACAATTAAAACAATCACAAAAGAGGAGTTTACAAAATTCGAAATCCCTCTCCCACCTCTCGCTGAACAAGAACGAATAGTTTCAATCCTTGATAAATTTGACGCTCTTGTGAACGATATTTCAATCGGCTTACCGGCAGAACTCTCTGCTCGCAGACAACAATATGAATATTACCGAGGCAAGCTTTTAACTTTCAATGAATATGCCAAATAGCAACAAATACAATTTAGTTGCGGAGAATTCTCAAAGCACTGTCGTGGGTGAATATGCTGCGGACGGTGTGCGCGTTGCTCATTATCAAAGTGAGGCAGATTTGGAGCAGGCTTTTATCAAACAACTTGAGACGCAAGCGTATGAATATCTACCCATCACATCCGAAGCCGATTTGATACTGAATTTGCGCAAGCAACTGGAGAAACTCAATGATTTTACTTTTACCGATAGCGAATGGGAACGATTTTTTGCCAGTGAGCTTGCCAACCCAACCCAAAGCATTGCCGAAAAGACTACCACAATTCAAGAAGCCCATATCAAAAACCTGATGCGCGAAGATGGTACGACCAAAAATGTGTACCTCATAAAAAAGGACAACGTTCACGACAATAGTTTGCAGGTAATCAATCAATACGCCACCGAGGATGGTCAGCGCGCTAATCGCTATGATGTGACGGTGCTGGTGAACGGGTTGCCTTTGGTGCATATCGAGCTCAAGCGTCGTGGAGTGGCTATTGCCGAGGCGTTCAATCAGATCAACCGTTACAGCCGAGAAAGTTTTTGGGCGGCATCGGGGCTTTTTGAATATGTGCAGCTCTTTATTATTTCCAACGGCACACATACCAAGTATTACAGCAACACCGTCCGTTCGGAGCATATCAAAGAAGCTGGCGAGGGTGCGGTTAAAAAAGGCAAACGCTCTAGCAACAGTTTTGAATTTACCAGCTGGTGGGCAGATGGTACTAACCGGCCGATTACGGATTTGATGGATTTTGCTAAAACATTTTTTGCCAAACACGCCCTTTTGAATATTTTGACCAAGTACTGCGTGTTTACCACGGATCATCAACTTTTAGTAATGCGACCGTATCAGATAGTGGCGACGGAGAGAATACTCAGTCGTATTGAAGTCAGTACCAACTACAAGAAACTCGGTACAGTTGAGGCTGGTGGGTACATTTGGCACACGACCGGATCGGGAAAAACTTTGACCAGTTTCAAAACCGCCCAATTAGCTAGCAAGCTAGCAGGTATTGATAAAGTGATATTTGTGGTTGACCGTAAAGATTTGGACTACCAAACCATGCGCGAATACGACAAGTTTGAGAAAGGCGCGGCCAATAGTAATACCAGCACGTCGATTTTGGGGCGACAGCTCGAGAATCCGAATGCTCGCATCATCATTACAACTATTCAGAAGCTCGATCGTTTTATTGGGCGCAATTCTGGGCATACTATTTTTGATGGGCATGTGGTACTTATCTTTGACGAATGTCACCGCTCACAGTTTGGCGATATGCACGCCGCTATTACCAAAACATTCAAGAATTACAATCTGTTTGGTTTTACTGGTACGCCGATTTTTGCCAAGAATGCTAGCGCTGGTGGACGACCGGATTTGAAAACCACAGAACAAGCCTTTGGTGAAAAATTGCATACCTATACCATCGTGAACGCAATTGCCGATAAAAATGTTTTGCCGTTTAAAGTAGACTATGTTTCTACAGTTAGAGAAGCAGAGAATATTGAAGATGCACAGGTGCGAGATATTGACCGTGAGGCGGTACTGGCTTCGCCAGAAAGACTAGCAAATATTGTGGGTTATATTCGCGAGCATTTTGACCAAAAGACCAAGCGTAATAGTTTTTATAAATTGAAAGATCGTCGTCTGGCGGGTTTCAATTCTATTTTTGCTGTTTCATCTATTGATGCGGCAAAAAAGTATTACACTGAATTCAAAAAACAACTAGAGGGTGTGCCGAGCGACAAACAACTCAAAGTGGCAACGATTTATAGCTTTGGCGTAAACGAAGAAGATGCCGATGGGGTGATCGATGAAAACTCCGAGGATACGAGCGGACTTGATGTGAGCTCAAGAGATTTTCTTGATAATGCAATAACTGATTACAATACGATGTTTGGAACTTCGTACGATACTTCATCAGATAAGTTTCAAAATTATTATAAAGACGTAAGCTTGAGAATGAAAAACCGTGAGATCGATGTCCTGATTGTTGTTAACATGTTTTTGACCGGCTTTGACGCTACAACGCTGAACACGCTTTGGGTGGATAAAAACCTGAGACTGCATGGACTCTTGCAGGCATTTTCGCGCACCAATCGAATTTTAAACAGTGTAAAGACCTTTGGTAACATAGTCTGCTTCCGAAATCTAGAGAAAGCAACGAACGAATCCATCGCTCTTTTTGGAAATAAAGAAGCGGGCGGCGTGGTACTCCTCAAATCATACGATGAGTATTACAACGGTTTCCAAGACGGCAATAAGGAAGTGCGCGGGTACGCAAGTTTGGTGGCAGAGCTCACGGAAAAATTCCCGATTGGTGAGCAAATCGTAGGTGAGCAAAACCAAAAAGATTTTATCAAGCTCTATGGTGGAATTTTGCGAGTGCGAAATATTCTGACAACCTTTGACGAATTTACCGGCAATGAGATTTTAACTGAACGTGATGTGCAGGATTATCACAGTATGTATATCGATCTTTACAATGAATTTCGTAAAGGTACCGAGGTTGATCAAGAAAATATTAACGATGACTTGGTGTTCGAAATGGAGCTCATCAAGCAGGTAGAAATAAATATAGATTTTGTATTAGGGCTCATTAAAAGATACCACGAGGATCACAATAAGAATCGCGAGATTTTGGCTGATATCAACAAAGCGATTGATTCAAGTATTGAGCTACGAAACAAAAAGGATCTCATCAATCAATTTATTAGCTCACTTGATATTCATTCAGTCGTTGACGATGATTGGCAGAAATTCGTGGACAAGAAAAAGATTGAGGAGCTTGAAAAAATCATTGATAATGAAGGTCTCGATCACGATGCAACGTTTGCGTTTGTACGAAATTCTTTTCGTGATGGAAGTGTGGCAACGACTGGCACGGCAATAACCAAAATCATGTCAGTTAGACCTTCACGTTTTGAGCCAGATGGAGCGTATAGTAAAAAACGTGAAAGTGTCTTAAGCAAGATAACGAGTTTCTTTGAAAGATTCTTTGATATTTCGGGCGGAAAGTTATAGCAAAATTATAGAAATAATATGAACGAAATTATTTGCCCACATTGTAAAAAAGCCTTCAAAGTCGATGAGGCAGGATTCGCAGACATACTTAAGCAGGTGCGTGATCATGAGTTTGAAAAAGAATTACATCAGCGCGAAGAAATGCTCAAAAAAGATAAAGAAGCCGCCGTTAAACTCGCTGAGGCGAATATTACAAATTCACTACAAAGAGATCTTGCAAAAAAAGATGCGGAACTCATTGAATTAAAGGCGAAGAATGATCGTGAATTAGCTCAACTTAGTGCTAAGAAGGAAACTGAAGTAGCGGAGATGAGATCAAAAATAAATAATTCCGAACTTGAGAAAAAACTTGCTATCACAGAGGCAGTTAATCTTGTTGAAAAAGAACGTGATGATATCAATACTAAGCTTCAAATTAAAGATCGAGAAAATCAACTTTCAGCAGCCTCCCAAAAAGAAAAATACGAAAACGAATTGAAATTAAAAGACGACACCATTGAGCGCCTTAAGGATATGAAATTAAGACTCAGCACTAAAATGGTGGGTGAAACCCTTGAGCAACACTGCGAGATAGAGTTTAACAAACTTCGCTCAATAGGATTTCAAAATGCATATTTCGAAAAAGACAATGATGCAAAAACTGGTAGTAAGGGTGATTATATTTATCGAGAAACTGATGATGAGGGTAGTGAGATCATTTCTATCATGTTCGAGATGAAAAATGAAGGCGACGAAACCGCCACGAAGAAAAAGAATGAGGATTTTTTGCGCGAACTTGATAAAGACCGTTTAGAGAAAAAATGTGAGTACGCAGTTCTTGTAACACTACTGGAGTCAGAAAATGAGTTATATAACAGTGGTATCGTTGATGTTTCTCATAAACACCTCAAAATGTATGTAGTTCGACCGCAATTTTTTATACCAATGATAACACTATTGCGCAACGCAGCTTTGAGCTCTCTTAAATATAAGGCTGAACTTGCTTTGGTAAAGAGTCAGAATGTCGATATTACCAACTTTGAGGAAAACATAAATAAATTCAAAGAGGGTTTTGCTAAAAATTATCAGATTGCCTCTAGTCGTTTTAAAACAGCCATTGATGAAATCGACAAAACTATAGATCATCTTCAGAAAACAAAAGACGCTCTCCTGTCGTCTGAAAACAACCTTCGGCTCGCTAATAATAAAGCAGATGATCTAACAATCAAAAGCCTGACACGAGGTAATCCTACAATGACAGCTAAGTTTGCCGAGCTTTCTGATAAAGAGTGATAAGATTATGTCCGACTACTACAAAGCCAACCGCACTCGGAATCTATACGACCCAAATGGCATGGAGCCATTCAAAATCAGTCGCTCTAAAATCGATTTATTTTTGGCCTGTCCGCGCTGTTTCTATCTTGATCGACGGCTCGGCGTTGGCCGTCCACCCGGATTTCCATTTTCTCTTAATTCCGCTGTTGACGCACTTTTAAAAAAAGAATTTGATTTCCACCGCGCTAATAAAACCGTCCACCCGCTCATGACGCAATATGGTGTTGACGCAGTGCCATTCCAGCATGAAAAGATGGATGAATGGCGTGATTCACTCCGGCGCGGTGTGCAATACCACAATAAGGCGACGAATCTCATGATTACGGGCGGTATTGATGATGCATGGGTAAATCCCAAAGGAGAGCTTATTGTGGTGGACTATAAGGCTACCAGTAAGGCTAGTGAGGTGACACTCGATGCCAAGTGGCAAGACGGCTATAAACGTCAAATGGAGGTCTACCAGTGGCTTTTGCGTAAGAATGGTTTCACAGTATCCGATACTGGTTATTTTGTGTATTGTAATGGTGATGCAGACAAGGAAGCTTTTGACGGCAGGCTGGAATTCAGCATAAAATTAATTCCGTATACTGGCGATGATTCATGGGTAGAGAAAGCTGTCACTGATGCACACAAGTGTCTCAGTGGTGATGTGATTCCAGCTGGCATGTCGGATTGCGATTACTGTCAGTACGTTGAGGCAATCTCTAAATACAAATAGATATGCTAATTTATAAAAACATGAATAACCCAGAACCAAAAAATAAAAGTATTTACAGCTTTGTCCTTGAGCACACGGTTGACGGTAAATATGACGGTGAAGATTTGCCGGATAATGCAAAGATATCGGAAAAATTAAAACTCGATGGCATCTTGCTTGCCCCGGGGCTTCTTGATGATTATCAAGAAGAAACGAAGGATCAGGATAAGGTAAAAAAGATTTGTGATCTTTTGGAAGCAATATCAGTCGGAGAGGATAAAAAGGACGATCTCTACAAAGAGCTAATCGGTGACGAGAATGCAATTTCCCTCGTCGATCCGGTGCTGGCCGAACTACAAAATCGAAAGGTAAAAATAACCGAAGATTTCCAAAATCTTTCTCAATGGCTCATGCGAGAGTCCACTGATCGCGAACCGGTCAAGTTCGGGCTTTTTCTCGCCGGTGTTATTGATGGAGACGCTGAACCAGTTTTGCAACTTGTTTTATGTGAGGAGTTTTCGCTGTTTGCAGCCATAGCTTTAATCAAAAGAGTAAAAGAAGAGGCAGGCCTCGAACAGATACTTATCGATATCGCTTCCAAGCTTGAGGGCTGGGGTAAAATTCAGGTCATTAGGTTAATGACGGAATACTTAGAGTTGAAAAATACTGACTGGTTTCTTACTGAGGGATGGAAGAATAATATCGGCCCTCAAATTGCATTGAGGTGTGCTATCGCAGGAAAGTTAGATCAAGCCGTCGCAACAGCTGATTTAAATAAAATCGTTCCTCTCGTTGAAGAACTAATCCCAGACCTTGGCAGTCAGGGACTTGATGACTACGAGCATGCTATTTTTGTTCTCAAGAAAATTATTGAAAGGTTGGGGCTTGAACAAATGAATATCGGTCGACTACTTTTTGCCAGTCGAATCTTGGATTATCTATCAAACAAAGAGATGGACGAAGAGAGTAAAGCATTTGGATGGAGTGATGAATCTAAAAATGAGTTGATTGAGCTGTATAAATCTTATGTTGGGCGCAAAGAATGGAATAATCTTACAGAGGTGATATTCAAGGGTGATGATATGCAACTTGCAAACAGAGTCTCGTCCATTCTCGGTATTGATATTTGGGAGAAAAATTTTCGGTATTTGTCTGAGGATCATGAAAAAGCAAGAACCGATGATTATCTTTGGTTTAATTTAATGCGTAACAACAGTAAGGAAAGGGCTGAAAAAGTTTTTACACTAGCTCTTGAGGTTTTACCGCTGGATGAATTTTGCACTGGACCGGATATAAAGACAGAATTTCAACAAGATATCGGCGACGCAAGAATATCCTTTGCTATTAGTGCAATACTGCAAATAATCCAACCATTTTCTGGTGTGGGGGCTGATTTGCTTGCCAAGTCACTTAATTCGCCAATGGTACGAGACAGAAATATGTCTCTCAATGTGATCGAGAAGTGGAGTGTTGATAATTTAAAGAATTCTAAGTTAGTTGACGTACTCAAGAATGTTGTGGAAAAAGAACCAGAACAATCTGTCAAAGAGAGAATCGAAAAGGTGCTATCAAGTGTTGGACACTAACTCCTTATGACTCAAATTAAAATCATACAAGGAGATATCACAAAAATCTCCGTAGATGCCATAGTTAACGCCGCAAATAAAACGTTGCTCGGTGGAGGTGGTGTTGATGGTGCGATCCATTTCGTTGCGGGCAGAGAATTGCACGACGAGTGTAAAAACCTAGGCGGGTGTAATACTGGCGAAGCAAAAATTACTAAGGGCTACGCATTACCAGCAAAATACGTAATCCACACCGTCGGACCCGCCTATGGGTACGAGAACGGCGATGATGCGGTGTTGCTTGCTAACTGTTACAAAAACAGCTTGCTCTTAGCTCAAAAGCATGGACTTCGCTCGATAGCTTTTCCCGCTATATCTACAGGAGTTTTTAGATATCCAAAAGATGAGGCCGCAAAAATAGCGTTGACATCGGTAAAAGATTTTATCAAGGAAAATCTGGACGTATTCGATGAAGTCTATTTCATTTCAATCGACGAATTTAATCACAGTATCTACGAAAATTTATGGAATCAAGAATACTAGAAACCTACCCAGAAGGAATTTATAGAAAGACTGAAGACGGCGAGATGATTCTCGGTCAGGCTCTTTCTGTATTTATTCACAATGGAGATTATCATCTCGTTGATCTGAAAGTTTTTCAAGACGGGAAAATTGATTGTTGGGATCTCATAGATTTCGAAGAATTCAAGAAAAAAATTGCCAGCGGGTGGGTACAAACCTCAATACCGGATGGATCGCAAGTATCAGTTTTTTCCCTTGGACGCTTTAAGATTAAAGACTCCTCGATGTATATAAAAGAAACTGAATTAATAAAAGAAGTTAAAGATATCATAGATGAATTAAACGGAAAGAAAACTACGTCTGAAATATGTCGAGGTGTGTTCGAGGAATATAATCAAAGTCCCACCGAAGAAAATAAGCAAAAATTAAAAACGGCTTATGAAGATATTCCAGAGCACAATAGATGTTACGTCCTTGGAGACATGAATGAAAAGGATTATCCGATCAGATATGTTATTTATGGTAAAGATGTGAGCTATTATCAATAGTGGCAATAGCGAATAATATAATATATATGGATCCAGAAGATATACTTCAACTCGTCGAAGATGGCACCATCGAGCCAGACGATATTTCTGATTTTAAAGATTTGGATGATGAAATCCAGCAGCTTGTGGCGGATGGTGAACTGGACATCGACGACGTAAGATAATTACGGAGCCGACTTTTTAATTTTCGTCATCTCCCCAGTTTTGCAAACTTGTCTGTGTAAACGCGTATGTCGGTGGGATCGGCTGACCGTCTCGCCACAGAACAAAATGTAAATGTTTTCCCGTTGCCCAGCCGGTACTGGCTTGGTAGCCGATTGTTCGCCCAAGTGTTACTTGCTGATCAGTGTGCACATTAATTGATGTTAAGTGACAATACTGACTACGGAGCGAATCTGCGTGTAGTATATTGACTTCGTAACCACAGCCATATTGCACATCGCCAGGCTCGGCGACTACATACCAGCAAATGCCGTTGGGGCTGGTATCGCAGAGCCTCCAGCGGCGTGTAGTGTTGTAAAGTATGTTGTCTTTTACGGCAACTACTGTACCATCAGCAAACGCTTTGACTTCGGTTTGTCTCGGAACTCGGTCGGCAATGTCCCACGCAACATGTCGTGTTCCTACCACTGCTCCTTGATCAAGGATTACGCCTTGTGTCAAAACGCCGAGCGTTGGAAAAATATATGGGTGATTAAACTCATACCAACGTTCGCCGAACGCGGTTTTGTAACTGAAACCTTGAAACTCAGTGAAAGTGCCCGGCTGCTCAATAATATCATCACTCGTTACCGAGCCCGTGCCTTGAACTACAGTGAACACGGTTACAATGACAAGATAGATAAAAAAGATGAAGCCGGCAATCAAAATCGCAAAAATAACACACGCTCTTTTGATTGCGTGTCTATTTCCGTAGATAAGATATAGAAGATGCGGCACATTCATAGAGCCCTAGACGGGTGGCTTGGTGGTGCAAACCCTATCTTCCTCTTCGCTGCTCTTGATGGATAATGGGATTTTGGAATCATTGACGATGAGTAGCCCCTTACCAATTTCAAGCCGTTCTAAATATGCGCGCTCTGGTGTATTGATATGGACTTTTTCGTTGAGCTTGTCGAAAGAATCGCTCACTTTGTGTTTCATTACCAGTGTGAGCGATGATTGATCAAACAAATCGCTCGTACGCGGAAATGGACTCTGATAATAGTGATTGATGGACTGTACAATGGTCGTAACGCCGGAGTTATATTTTCTGCCGCGCAGCGCCAACGATCCCAATTTTTCAACAATCAAACCAGATTGAAAAAGTTGACTTGCCTCATCAACAATCAAATTCTTGAATTTCGCTCTATTCTTTGGATGATTGATATAGTTCCAATAACTCTCAAGAATAACAGCGACCACAAAATCTCGCTTATCCACGTATTTTAAGGCAAATACGATTAAATCATCATTGGCGAAATCTATATTCTGCTGTTTGTTAAACAAATAGTATTGCGGATGACTTGGTTCATGATAGGATCGCAAAACTATCAAAAGATTTTCAATCGTTTTATTGCGTTGCAGTGATTCAATCGCCTTGATGAAATTTTTTAATACTGGCTGATAATTTTTGGTGAGGCATTCTTCATACACGGCACCGATCGCTTTTTCAATGTAGGTAATATCTGTTACGCTGATCTTTTCATTACCGTACATGGTTTTTAAAAGATCCCTCACAAATTCAATTTTCTGCGCTTTGTATTCTGGCCCTGATATATGAAATGGATTGATATAGTAAATAGATTTGTCATTGAGCTCAATATATTTACCTTTCAGATAATGTGTTACCATTTCAAATTCATTTTCAACATCAAGCACAAACGATTGATAGCCGATCATTCGAGAGCGGATGAGGTCGAGCTTAATAAAATACGATTTGCCCGCACCGGTTGCAGCGATAATCGAACGGTTATAGCTCTCCAATTCTTTGCGGTCGATCGTGACGAGTGAACGGTTAATTTCATCTACGCCGTAAAGAATACCGGTGCTGGACGAAATTTGGGGGATAATAAAGGGAAACGTGAATGCTGCCACGTCGGTATTAAGATCACGGTGATTGCGAGTACTTGTATCGCTGTAGCCACCGATAAACGTCCCTTTTAATCCTTCAAACTGCTCATAGTGATAGATGCGTGAACGCATCATTTTGCGATTAAGTAGGCGTTCCAAATTCATGTGTACCATGTTGAGCGCTTGGATGGTATCGGATCGAAATGTCGCCTCAATTTTTAAATCAATCGGTTTAATTTCTGAACGAAGATATTGTTTTTCAATTTTTTCTGTACTCTCCAATACAAGCGTGTCTGCGATGTTTTTTGGCTTGTGTTGAGATTTTTCGTCAAAAATTTTAGCCTCAATCCGGTGTCTCTTTTCAGTGAGCTTTGTTACGGTTTCGCCAGCGTCTTTGCTCGTGAACGTGAACATAAGATCGTTTGCATACGGAAACATCACTAGCTCTTTGAACCAATCAATGTAGGCATGGCTACCAAGCTCACTTAAAAATTCCGAACGCAAGTATGACTTATGATTGATGCTCATGAGATCAACATTTTCATCCTCAATAAAATCTGGACTTATTTTATTTATTACGGAAAACGGAATATTTTGCTTGAGTGCCCGTTGTCGTTGTTCGTCTATATGTTCGTAAAACTCGCGATTGTTTAAAAATTTTTCTTCGTCGAGATACGCCATCATCACTTTCACAATTTCATTCGTCCCAAGCATTTTACTTTTAAGATTGATTGCCTGAAATTGCGACTTGAATGTCGTGAGAATTGCGATCATGCTCTGTCGCACTTCCTGGAAAATTTCCTCCTCGGTAATCTCGTGCTTTTTCTTTGTATCCTTTTCCTCACGACTAATAATGTCTTTTGACAGGGTATATTTTAGTTCACTAAACTCAAGTATCAAATAAAATTTCTTGGTAATGATTTCATAATCCTTATTCACCTCGCGGATAAAATCCGCGTATTTACGAAACAGATCATACGTGCCAATACTTCGGATGCTATAGGTGTGTTCGAGTTGGTTGATGTAGTCGTTTGCATTCGTCTTTCTCGTTTGCACTAAAATACGGAGCGGGTATTTGATTTCAATCTCGCGCAGTACCTGTTCAAATCCAATAATCGCTCGCCGTTTTTCTTCTTCGTCCATGAGATTAAAATTTGCCGGAAAAATTTCAAGACACATTCGGTATTGTCCAGTCTTCATGATGATGACCCCATCTTTGATGTCCTTAAATTGCCAAAAATTGGCCAAACTGGTGTAGGTTGGTTTGCGGTTGAAAAGCATGGTGCGCAGGGATGGCATATTAATGGGGATTATTTATGCAAAACATGATATATATAGACGCCGATCAAGATCAGGAGAACAACACCAATACCGAGTGAAATGAAAATTGTGATAAATGTTTTCTGATTGTTATCCTGTTGGAAAATTAATTGCTTGCCCTGTTCTTTGGCTGATCCACTCGCACTGTAGTGATGATAGATAAAAACTCGAGGCTTGGTGCGATAATATGAGATGATGAAAAGAATATGGCTGTAGAAGCTACGACCACGGATTTCGACGATGGCAAGAAGAATAAGGCCAGCGACAGCGAACATAGCTGCCGTGCTTACAAACTGCTTAGCAAACAAGGCAAATACGCCGAAACCGGTAAATAGTGTTGCAATGAAAACCAACACGATCTGGATAACAGTCAAACCCCAAAATAACGTGAGTTTGTAACCTTCAACCGATTCTGGGATGTCAATTTTTGTTTGTTTTTCATTGCTCATATTTTTATTTTATTGACCGAAGAAGCGCTTCCAGCGGTAGACTGAGTTGACGCCAGAGCTAAAGCCTTTACGAACAACGGATCTAAAGTTGGAAACTTCTGATGCCATGGCAATTTGTTGCAATAAATTATTGCTATCGGCAATGATAGCCATGCCGACGAGCATAAGAATAAGATTTCCAAGAGATAACCCGCCTGATCCTAAAAATACAAAGATCATGAGGAGAATGATAAGATCGAACGTCAAACCGAAACTTGTGACGATCAATTTATTCCAAAAAATCATACCCATGTTACGTGTCATGTCAAAGAAAAGCATAGGCGTAAAGATTGGGGCGAGAAGAATCATGACAAGCAGGATGAAATATCGTTTGGCGTTTCGAAAGATGATAAACCCAAACAAAATTATGTAGATCAGGACGAAAATCGCGAGTGCCACCATCGTGATGTTGAAACTAACAAATTGCATCCATAGCCCGTCACTGATAAGAGCTTTCAAGGCCACTGTCAAACCATTTGCCAGCGGTGTGCTGAATAGGAAGCTTGCAAAGGCTTGGGCTGTTGTGATGATTGCCTCCGCCATGTAGCGCGCGAGAAATACGCCGGCAAAACCGAGGAGCATTTTACCCATATCACCCACAAAGTCACCTGAGTAATCGTTATCCAACGAGAAGAGAATGGATTTGAAGTAGTGTGTCACGATCAGAATATATACCCACGCAAGACCAATAATCTCGCTTAATTTTAATAGGCTATTAAAATTGACGACTTGAGTGGCTTGCGTTGAGGAAGTAGCGGCCGTTGCGTCAAATACTTCGACGGGCAGTCTAAACAAAAAATTGAAATTAAATTTTTGCAATATCTCGGATAGTACCACACCTACTCCACGCACAAATTTACTGATAATAAGTCCAATCACGTCATTGATCGTTTTCTTAATGCAATCAATCGTATCCACGACAACCAGGACGCATCGAGCATCTTGTGTTATTATCGAGGCGTCTTTAACATCGCTGCTTAAAATATCCGTGTTGTTAATGGTATCGGCGTTGGGCAGATTATTTGATAAGTTCTGTGCAATGTTGTTGTAGAAATTACTCATGTATACCTCATGAAAGGTGAAGACGAATGCACCAGAGAGAAAAAGCATGATAAAGCCCACAATGACAGTTTTAATCATGAAATTAGAACGTGCCACATCCTCGTGCTTACCAGAGTTACGAATAATGCCAGCAAGTGCAATAATAAAAATGCCAATTACAAGGCTTAGGATGATGACTGTGGGAACGTAGTTACTAAGGACTGCATTAATCAGATTGTCCATATGGGATAGGGCTCGTAGTAGAAGACGTTAAACTTTTGCAACCCTCAAAACCAGCAACAAAATAGAGTTTAGGCTGTTTGTTCCAGCGAGCACTGATACGCGCGAGGGTGAGTTTAGCGTCAATGCCATTCAAGTCGAGTATTCTGGTGTCAGCAAGCGTGATTCGGTTGGTTTTAGGATTGTGAAAAATGAGGAAAGAAAATAATCCGACCGGTTGCGTCTGTGCGTTGCGATACTTGAGCAAATCTTTATCTTCAATACGCGGATCACTCACATCCAAAATTCTATCGCCCACGGTTACTTTCCAATCCGGTTTTGTTTTCATGAACGCGGCTAGTTTTGGCATAGAGGCATAACGCCAATCATAGAGTTCAACACCAGTGACTTGTTCTGTCGTTTCGTTGATGTTACAAATGATCGCGCCGATTTTTACGAGTGTCGGGGTGTCTGCCAAAAAATCCTTGTCTTTGGCATACTGATAACGCGCCTTCACGTTATTTTCAAGATACGCGAAACTCTCCGGCACAACGGTGGTTAAATCTCCGCCTGTGTCTTGTGTTAAACCATAGTTGATGAACACCAAATCTTCAAACTTTCTTTTGACCAGCTCCTTATCTTTTCCATTGAGCCAGTTGGAAAGTTCGCTAACAAAAGAATCTACTGTCTGATTTTTGATCTTATCTTTATATGGTTGACTATCCCAATAGCTTTCATCGGCAATAACCGTTTCGTGTTTTTGATCAGGTGGTTTGGGTGCTGGAGGAGCGGGGGCAATCCGCCATACGTGGATATAGACAGCAACAGCAAAAATAACACTGAAGTATAGAATCGCTCGATAGTTGAAATTTGGGATGAATTTTTTGATGAGATTATCAAACCAATAGAGCATTCCTTTCTTTACCGGCGTGTGAGGTAGTTCATCGTTCATAGAATTTCATGGTTAAGCGGATTTGATGCCGACGAGTCCTAATACATACAGAATAACTCCGACAATAAAAATCGCACCAAATGTGATGCCGACACCGACAATAGTGGCCTTGAGTCCGTGTTTGGCTTCTTGGGATTTAATAAGATCGCCACCGGCCGACTGGAGTTTGATGCCATACCATGCAATCATGATGACAGCATAAAGAACAGCAACGCCAAGGATGACGCCTATACCGATATCAGCAAAGTCTCTAACTGGCTTCATTTTGTCTGATTGCCAAACCGACATATTGGGTTTTGGCAATTCTTGTGCGAGCGCTGTTGAAATACCGAAAAATAATGTTCCGATACCACTTATTGCAGATGCAAGGTATTTTTTCATATAGTTAAGGATAGAATAGGTTGTTTAAAGATTATTCGATTATTTTGTTCATTTTTATTCCCACTAAATATCGAGGTGTCGCTTACAATCATTACTCCATCGACCTCTGCCCACTTTTTCTGGGCAGTGGAAATAAAGTTTGTGAGTGACACTTCTAGTTTGCTGACTGATAAGGCCATGAGCCTGTCCGTTGGAAAGAGGGCAAAGTCGGGAGTGGTGAAGCCAGCCTGTTTCAGGAATTCTTGGCTTTTTACAAATCCCATTACACCATCTGCACCATAAGCAATGAATGTTTGCTCATTGAGCCATACGCCACAAATCGTTCCAGTGAATCCTTCTATGATTTTCGGCAAACCGTGTATTGGGAGCGCATTTTGTAATTCATTATTTTCATAGATGAACCCTGCAATTGATCCGGTAAAGTGAGGCTGGATGTACCACGTCGGATGATCGTGTGTGGCAGCCAATTGAATAATCGAGCGCAAGTCAGTGTAAATTTTTGTATCTGTATTTGGATCATCACGAGCATTTGATGCGGACACAGCTGCTTGTGCAGTTGTGCTTCGCAATAGTTCGCTCTCTGGGTGTACCTGTCGTAAAAAATCTAGCCATTGACGATAATCACTGTCTACAACCACACCATTACCACCGAGAATGGATATTTTCATTTCGGTGATAATTTGTTCGAGCAATTCCGTATATGTATTTTTCATAGAAAAGAAAATAACTTGATACGCGATTCCACTTTGGCAAACACGCGTCCTTCACGAACGAGCCCAATCGTGTTAAACGAGGCGTAGATTGCCTCCGAAAAACGCTCACGGTTTCCCAGAAGTGAAAGATGGGTAGTTAGAATGCGAATGTGTTGGTTAAACTGCGGCTTCTCTAAACAAAGATTACGCCAAAAAGCAGTTTCCATACCCGATGTTTGGAAGATAAGACGGAGGGTCGTATTTTTAAAACCATCAGGAGTTAAGTGTTTGATATAGCGATCAATTTTTTTGAGCATAGCTACATGTGTTTTGTTAGTACGTTCAAACTCGGTAAAGATGCGTTCCGTTTGGTTGCCCACGGTGTAGAACGCAGTATAATCAGGCGTCAATACCTCAATATGTTTGTCACTCCGATATTCGCGGGTTTGTGATTTTGTTTCACCAGTAAAGGTAATGTGGAGGTCAGATGTCTTATTTAATATCTCTTGACTGGCGAGCTCAACGACTTGTGCCTCATGTTTAAACATGCCGGATGAAAGGAGGGCTCTGATCGGTGGATAATTTTTGAGAGCATCTTTATCATAATGACCGTACTCGCCTAAAACCTTTAGCCCAGATTTTGAAAGCATGTAATACACCGGCATACCGGCGCGTGAACCAGTAAATACTTTAAAACTTTCCAAAAGCCCTGCCTGCCACATGCGGTGGAGTTTGAGATAAATATATTTAACGCGATCACGCTGTTTTAAAAATCTTGTAATCTGCCATGCTGTCGCGATCTTAAACTCAAAAACGAGTTTAAGTATATCCAGACTTGTTTCGTTCATCTGAACATTGTAGGGTTTGACATTGACCCTTGGAGTTAAGATTGTTTCAGCTGTGGTAAGCATAAAAAAAGAACTAAAAATCAAAGATACTTTTTATTGCAGGCACGTCGTTTCCTGCTGGAGCGGTAACTAATTCAGGCACTGGTTCTTGCACTATTTCCGGCAATGAGATGGCGGCAATAATAGGCGCAGCTACACTGGATTTCTCGGGGATTTCGGTATATGTGGCAGATCGACCCATGTGTTCAAAGAAGACCTGCTCGTGCTCAGCAGTGTAGTACACGGTGTTGATCGTCGTACGCTTTTGCTTAATCACTTCAAGCGGTGTGCCGTAGCGCTCCATAGTTTTTTGAATAAAGATGGCTTCAGTATCTTTAGCAATGTCCGTCGGGTGCTTTGTCCGTTCAATATTCA
The DNA here is from genome assembly GCA_001794015.1 of Candidatus Yanofskybacteria bacterium RIFCSPHIGHO2_01_FULL_39_8b. Classification (GTDB taxonomy): domain Bacteria; phylum Patescibacteriota; class Minisyncoccia; order 2-02-FULL-40-12; family GWA2-44-9; genus 2-01-FULL-39-28. The sequence continues at coordinate 2,623 of MGIZ01000046.1, read as the reverse complement.
TCGACATAGCCTGTTGCGGGATGCCGTTCACAAGCGTCTTAATATAGGCCGTGCCAGTTGGCAGGTTAATAATATCCTCAGTGGTAACTTTGCCGCCTAATATTTTCTCCGCAATTTCGGCATCATCAATTGATTGTGTGCGCATGAAAATCTTGGTCGCAATGTTTGATTCAATAGATTTTTTAATTCGCTCATCGAGTTGTCCCATGAATTGATTAGAAATAACCAAAGCGGTATTGAACGCTCTGACTTCTGAAAATAGGGTTTCAAAAATATCACTCGTAACTCTTTGAAATTCATCAACTACAAATACGGCCGGTTTACGCTCATCATTTGCTAATCTTGCTTGACCAAAGATTGCCTCGGCAATATGAGCGGCAAGGTAAACTGAATAGTATTTTTTCATCTGTTCACTACAGGAACCAAAGTTGGCAATAAAAATTTTACCAGTATTAATCATTTCCTCGAATGTAAGTTTTGTATCCAACCGATCCACAATGTTCATGAATTCTGGATAATCGAGTATCTTGCCGATCTTGTTGTTAGTCGTGGCAAGATATTTGGCAAGGTCGTTATCAGTACGATTGAGAATTGAACTTGTCCAAAATTTTTGAAGTCGCGGCGGCAGATATTTCAAAATATTTTTTATGTGTTTCGGTTCGTGCAAGAGTAAATCAACACCTGACAACGATTGCTCCGGCAGAAAGTATGCAGTCGCAAAAAGTTGTCGTAAAATATTTTCCAATTCAGGCCCCCAAGAAAAGGCTGAATCAATTTGTACAAACCGTTTCATGATCGAGATGAGAAACTCAATGCGCTCATCATTCGTTTTCTCGCCCGAGAATTGCGAAAAGAAAGGAAAGCCTAACGGTTTATCTTTTTGTTTTGGCGGATTGAAATACACCACATCATCAATCCGGTCTTCTGGAATCATGGTGAGCAAATCGGTTGCAAAATCATTTTTTGGGTCAATGATTAAGAGCGCTGTTTTTTCCTCACCATCTTTTTGTAACAAATTATTGAGGATTGTTTTGAGTGTTTCGGATTTACCACTACCCGTACCACCGAGAATGTAGACGTGTTTTTTCATGTCATCCCACGTAGGTACACCGATCTGCGCGTCTTCGTGCATGCGAAAGTTAGCGTGACCAAGGTTGATGAAATAGTTGCTGGAAAATTCACGCATGGTCTGGCTCGCGGGCAACTTCTTGAACTTGGTAGTTTTAACAGAGGCAACGGTTTCATTCGTGAGGTTAGGTAAATGCCAAAAAGAATAGAGTTCGCCATCTGAAACAATTTGACCATGGTTTTTATAAAACGAAATTGGCCAATATTGTAACTTGGTTAGCTTGAATACTGGTTGCATGGCGAGGATGGATTGGATTTGGTTTTTATGAGCAAGGTCTTCGACCTGCTTCGTAAACAATTTCTGGTGCTTCAGCATGCTCATGTTTTTCTGGTTGATCTCGGTTAATACCGCCTGCACATTTGTTAATTTTGCTTCTGCCTCCTCTGGTGATGGGCTGATCACCCAGTATGAAATAATGACCTGAAAGAGGACACTTTTCATTTTATCGATCATTGCAGTCGTGACCGAGCTTGTAAGTTCAGAAACATACGTCTTTTTGCTCGCGCGAGTTTTTTGATCATCAGGCATGGCCTCGACGCGCTCCTGCTCTTCGATTAAAAAATGAATGATCTGATTGAAAAAATGTGAGGCTGGTGAAATCGTGATGTTGTAAGCCATAAACTCACCCTTGCTGAGACCTTCCATGGTGGAAATAACGGAATCCACCGGATCGCTCGTCACGTCTTTAAGTGTTCGAACACGATGGTAAAATTTACCTTCAATGGTTGATTGTCCGTAGCTCAAATAGCTTTTATGAAATGGAGTGATCTCAGCGAGCACCTTATTCTTATCTAAATGTATGATTTCTGCGTTGGGATAGGCATTAAAAATTGCCTTCTCAATGCGATCAAAGTGCTGATTTGGTATGTGTAAACGAAATGAGATAAACGGATATTGCCCCCACACTTGCAGCGTGAAAAATGTTTGTCTGGCGCGGCACACCTTCCATAGTCGAAATAGCTTTTGAAAAAAGTACCATGTCGGTTTGAAGGCGTGAGCGCCCTCGATGGGATCGGCAAATGTAGAATGAAGCGCCTTAAATATTTTTTGCTGTACTTGAAATGCGCTGGTATTCGAATTTTTAGGAATCGTTATTTCAATATACTGTGCATCCTTAAATGCACGATCCAAATCTTTTTTCCTAAGCTTTAATTTTTGAAATGCATAAAAAATACGCACCTGATAGGTGCGCATGATTCCGTACACGAGGCCGCTGAAAACGACCCCAACTAAAAATATTATTCCGGTTGTTAATTCCCATTTGGGAATTTTGTTAATAGCTTCTAACCAAAGTGTGTAGCCGAGTTCACTGTGCCTCATATCAATTAATTAATATGCAACAAAGATCTATACTTTTATCCTCCTTTTTTATATCATCGCCCCGACTTTTTGTCGGGGCGATGTCCCCCCACAAATCAGTTCTGTAAAAAATCAGTTGGTTCGGTCGGTATTGTTCTGTGGTTTAGGAATGTATTAGTTTTAGTATTTATAATT
>MGIZ01000045.1:5270-5857 GCA_001794015.1 Candidatus Yanofskybacteria bacterium RIFCSPHIGHO2_01_FULL_39_8b | reverse complement strand
CAATGAACTTCTGTTTTCTTTGTCTGCCAGATAAAACCTGGCAGGGTACCACCAAGGCATCAAAATACGGACTCCCGGCGTTAGGAACTACTCGTCCCAATGACCCCATGTACTGACCCTGGAAGGGGTACTGTAGCATGGGTCCATAAGGGGGTTGGAAGTTCTGGGTTCGCCAGCCATAGGGGTTGTAAACCCCCATCTGTCTGTTGTTGGGAAAAATCCCCAACTGCTGACAGTGCAACGAATCGATCCCCATCTGTCTCATCTGACGGCACTGTCGCCGAGCAGAGGCGATCATAACCGCCTCCTGGTATCCGACAATACCGTAGCCACCGTAGCTGCGGTTTTGGGCCGCAGTAGTCTCCGGGATGGCCATGAGGGCCGTCACGAAGATGGCAACAACAACAAATGTTTTTCTCATTTTCTCTTCTCCTCTGACCCTTTTAGTGGGGGCATGACTTGTCAAACTACAGTCTCAACTGTGTGTTTACATTATATCAAATTTTAGATACTTTGTAAATAGCAAGAAAAGCTAGGTAAAATAAGGGTTATCACCAACCTCGATCAAATTTCTCTCCGGTCCTCGT
>MGIZ01000045.1:0-5257 GCA_001794015.1 Candidatus Yanofskybacteria bacterium RIFCSPHIGHO2_01_FULL_39_8b | reverse complement strand
CCTCCTCATCCCGTCAAGGCGGGACTCGGCGCTCGACCTCGTGATTATTGAGTAAATCCTTTTTAGTTTTCGGCCATTTCCTTGACTGCGGATAGAGATAAATTTAATAGAGCTTGGCTCATTTTTTAATTAAAAAAACTGGAGCGGGCCCACCCTCATTTTGCAGACCGTCTTTTTTCGAGGGCAACACAATGCTTGAATTGACTGATAATTCGGTTATTCAACAAATTTGAGGGAAGGTTTTGCGACGAGGCTCAAATTTGTTAACCGAATTGAGGTCAATTCAAGCATTTGTCCGAAGAAATAAAGTAGATCAAAAAATGAGGATGGGCCCGCGATTAAACTTCAATATTCTTAAAGTGTTTTATTTTAGCCACTCCCCTGTCTCGGTCAAGAGTAAGTGAGATAACATCAATTTGTTGTTTTTGATCATCGGGGTATTTTTTCGAAACTATATAGGTTTGAATAGCTCGGTTTAATCTTCTCAACTTCTCGGGATTTATCCTGTTTTCCGGCTCGAAACCAGGAATTTCTTTTTTGTTTGCCTTAACTTCGACAAAAATCAAAATCCCCTCTTTTTGAGCGATAATATCTATTTCTCCCCATTTTTTCCTGTAGTTTTTCTCAATAACTGTATAACCTTTTGATTCAAGGTATTGTGCGACGTAATATTCAGCCCAGGTTCCAAATTCAGATCGAGTAGTCATAGCATAAGTTGTTAGTTGTAGGTTTATGGGTGTTGACAAGATATATTGACACAAGTAAACCTAAAATGCTACTTTAATTCTGTCATTCTCGTTGCGAGAATTTTTGCTTTTTACGGTTGTAGTTGTCATTTTTAGGCTTAAAATATAGAATTTTAACCTTTAATCATATTAGCGCTTATTATAAAAATTACAGAGAATCTCTTTTTAGAACTGTCGGAAGAGTATTAAGAGTAAAAAAAATAGCCAGCTTTGCCAAAAGTGATTTTTTTTGGTTTTGGGGAACATTAGTTCTTGTATTTTTTATGTTGATGCTTAAAGGATCCACTGGCGAAGGCCAGCCGACTATTTTTGCTAATCTGATTGAGGAATATGTTGAGGAGACATCTGTCTCTTTTGCTGATTATACTCAAATACCAGCCCAGTTAGCCGATATAAGTACTTTGGCTGCTTTAAATACCGATAATTTAGGCCGAGGAGGACAAGAAACAGAAATAACGCCAAATCCCGTTAATGAGAATTCTTTAATGGCCCATAGCCCGATAAGTACTGACTATATGGAAACCGGTGGTTTTAAGAGAAATCAGATAACCGAATATACCGTACAAACGGGCGACCTGTTATCATTCATAGCTTCAGATTATGGGGTAAGCGTTAATTCGCTTATATGGGCAAATCAACTTAAAGATGCTGACAGCATTTCACCCGGCCAAACACTAAAAATACCTCCGGTTTCAGGAGTTATTCATTGGGTAAAGAAAAACGATACTATTGCTTCTATTGCTAAAAAATATAGCGCTGAAGAGAGTAAAATAATAGAGTTCAACAGTCTTCCACAGAGCGGAGAACTTCAGGTGGGGGGTGAAATTATTGTTCCGGATGGACAGATAAAATCAACATATGTGGCCTCAATAACTAATAATGCAACTGTAAAAAGATTTGGCTATTTACCTAATCTCAGTGATTATTTCATGCAGCCTGCCAATGGCTATAACTGGGGCAGAATTCATGGTCGCAACGGCGTAGATATAGCAAATTCATGCGGAACGCCTATTTATGCCGCCGCTAACGGATCTGTCGCCATAGCTGATGGAACCGGATATAATGGGGGATTCGGCAAATTTGTTAAGCTGATTCATTCAAACGGCACAGAGACGTTATATGCCCACGCTACAAAACTTTTGATCTCAATAGGGGAATATGCCCAAAGGGGCCAAATGATCGCTCTAATGGGCTCTACGGGGCGTTCTACGGGCTGTCATTTGCACTTCGAGGTTCATGGCGCTCGTAATCCTCTGGCCAGGTACTAGTTTGCTTTTACCCTTCTCATTTTTTATCCACCTTACCTCATCAATAAATCTTCTTCAGAGAGACCGTACCCTGACTCGGACTACATTCAGTTTCTTTAAGCGAAAACCGAATCTTAAGTACTACAAAGACTTAGTGGGTTAAAGCGCCGCTAGACTACGAGCTGGCAAAATTACTAGGCTAATTTTGCCTCCGTATTTCCTCCTCAGGGTATAGTCTCCTCACTTGCCCCAGATTCGAATCTAGGGATTCAAAATGAGAATGGCTATGCTCGTTCTATTCTAATCTAAAATGTTCCGCACGGAACATTGACTTTTGTATTATTATCTGTTAACTTTTGCCTGCGATTAGTTCCTTAATTTAAGAAGATTATTTATGGTCCAGAAAAAAGCCGAAAAACAGAGAAACCCTCGAAAGTATCTTGAAATAGAAATTTCCGAAGAAATATACCAAACATACCAAAAAGTTGGCAAAATATATGGAATTTCAGCAGAAAATCTGATGGGATGCGTTATTTCTCTTAGACTTGAAAACAAAGCAAAAACGGGCAACCCCAAATGCTAAGTCAGATAGAAGATGATCTGCTCAATAAACCAGTAAATAAAAATTACAAAGTTATCGCATCCAGACATGATATTGCAGAACACATTGTTGGTTTATTTACCGCACTTGAAGACAAAGAAGCTAAGAAAAAGTTTGAAATATATAAAAATGACCCTCGATACGCCTGGGATTGGCTGATATTAGTTGAGTATCACGAAAGAGTGGTAGATACATGGCAAAAGCGCTAAAAATGGCGCTTTTTTATTTTTGTTCCGCGCGGAACATCCGAATAGGTAGAGAAAATCTGTCTCTATTCATCTTTATCCAAGTTCCGTAAGCATCTTCTCATTCATTCTAAAACCCAACGCTTCTAAAACATGGCTTTCTTTAACTGTTTCAGCCCCTTCAAGATCAGCACAGGTACGGGCTACCTTGAGCGTCCGGTGATAAGTTCGCAGAGATAATCCCCTTTTATTTATGGTGTTTTTAAGCATATTTACGGCACTTTTTTCAGCTAGACACAGCTTCTCAACATTCTTATAGCTCATCTCTGAATTGCTAAAAATGTCCATATCCTTGAATCTTGCCAATTGAACCTCTCTGGCCTTAGCTATTTTCCCTTTAATTTTCATAATTTCCTTTGTTTTTTCTCTTTCTTTTTTCTCTTCTTCCGTCTCATTTCGTGCTTCTGCGGTTATTGTTTCGCGCGGAACATTTATCTGTATATCTATTCTGTCCAGAAGGGGACCGGAAACCTTTTTTCTGTATTTAAGAATGCTAAACGGCATGCAGATGCACTCAGCTGTTTGACTGCCATAATTGCCGCAAGGGCAAGGATTCATGGCTCCGACAAGCATGAATTTTGCGGGTAGTTTAACAGATCCGGCAACCCTAGAAACGGTAACTAGGCCATCTTCCAATGGTTGCCTAAGGGCTTCTAACACATTTCTTGGAAATTCTGGCAACTCATCCAGAAAAAGAACTCCTCGATGGGCTAAGCTTATTTCGCCAGGTTTTGGAAGTTTTCCGCCACCGACTATGGCAACGGCAGAAGTTGTATGGTGAGGGTTCCTGAATGGTCTCGAAAAAGACAAAGGAGCCAGACTATCAATAAGACCGGAGGCGCTATATATTTTGGTTACTTCTATTGCTTCGCCAAAAGAAAGAGGCGGGAGAATATCAGTTAATGCTTTAGCCAGGATAGTTTTTCCAGCTCCGGGAGGACCGGACATAAATACGTTATGGGCTCCGGCGGCAGCTACAATCAGAGCTCTCTTAGCCAGTTCTTGGCCTTTTATGGAAATAAAAGATTCCGGATAAAGATCGATTTTTAGAGAATGATCAGACGTAGTAGGGGAAATGACGGTTGTTCTGTTAAGATGATTTACGACATTAGCTAGGCTATCTGCCCCAATAACCCTTATTTTACCTATGCTAGCGGCCTCTTTAGAATTAACTTGCGGAACAATAATTTCTTCAAATCCCAGATTAGCCGCCAATATGGCCATAGCTAAAATCCCCGATGTGGGTTTAAGTCGACCATCTAATGACAGCTCGCCCGTTATCAGTCTCCCAACGGAATCAAACTTAATTTGTCCGGTTTCAAAAAGATAACCAAGGGCAATGGGTAAATCATAGGCCGGTCCTTCTTTTTTGATATCAGCCGGAGCCAGATTAACAGTTACTTTCTTGGTTTTTGATTTAGGCGGTAAGAATCCGCTATTTTTAATAGCTGACCCTATTCTTTCTTTAGATTCCTGAACGGCTTTATCAGCTAAACCAACAATATTAAAAGAGTGGATTCCGGGGCTAGAATCCACTTCAACCTCGATAATTTTAGCATCAATTCCGCTAAGAGCGGCTGAAAAAATTGAAACAGACAAACGATTTAATCCCCCTCCTGGAAAGATTAAAACCTATTTTTCATATATTCCATTTTTTATTTTCTCTAAAATACTAACAATTTCTTTTCTTCTTCTCTCAAGAGTATCCACTAATGCTTGTAATCTATCCAATTCTCCGGCTTCTTGAGCCGCATCTTCAGTCGAAGGACCCAAATCTTCAACTTTAACATCAAAATCGTCCTTAACCAGGGGATTTTTAGAAGCAATGACAGACAACTCGCTATCTATTGAAATTAATTCCTTTTTTAGGTTGTCTGTTAATTTTTGAAGTTCATCTCTGTCCATGGAAAAAAGAATATCATGTAAAAAATTAAAATGCAAAACAAAAGGCCGGGATGCCCATGAAAAACCCTAAGTGGGTAAGCTGGAGCCCGCGGCCTTGAAGACCTCTGGCAAAATAGATACTCCATGTTTAGAACTAGAAATACCCATTTCGCCAGAGGTCAATAAAGATCAGCCAACAAGTATTAAAATATTAATAAGTGCCAGCAAAATAAAGATCTAAATTAATATTAGTGCCATAGTGACAAAAAGTCAAGGATTTAATTGTGGATAACTTGTCACCAAAAAATTAGTGTCACCAAAATTATAAAAATTAGTGTTTTTCCTAGTAATTTTAAACATTTTGGTGACATTTGTCACCAAAATGTTTGCCACCAAAATAAGAATTGTGTCACCTATCCACAGATTAGTGACAATTATACTATCATTAATTCCATTATAATCCACGTATTTTATCTATTGGAGAAAACATCGATTCCCTTGAGTTGGTTAAAACAAGGTAATACTTTCCAGTTA
>MGIZ01000044.1 GCA_001794015.1 Candidatus Yanofskybacteria bacterium RIFCSPHIGHO2_01_FULL_39_8b | reverse complement strand
TGTCCTTGATAAAACTCACGTCCTCCAGCCATAGCCAGTATTGCGGCATCGCTGTTTCGGAGAATAATAATTGAACCCTGAACCATGTCTTTCTGATCAGGATGCCTTGTTTCATAAGTTTCAAGGCCCTTATTAAGCGATTGATTTACTATTTTTTGTATTTTTAGATCAACAGTCGTTTTAATTTGAAGATTTCCCTGAAATATTTCCTCGCTGTCTAATCCGTTATCTCTGGTTTCCTTAAAAATTTCGCTAATTACCGATGGTGCTATCGTTTTTATATTATTTCTCGCCTCAATTTTAATCGGCCTTGATTTATAACGTATATTCTCTTCTTGAGTTATATACCCTTTAGAAAAAATATTTTTTTCAGCCATTCTGTCAATAATGACATTTCTTCTTGCAAGTTGGACTTTGTCTAATTCGGGTTTTTGCCCAAACCGAGGAATATAAATTGAAGGGTTTTTGATCATTCCGGCCAATAAGGCTGCCTTTTCAATGTCATCATGATTTAGCTCCCAAACATGTTTATTGAAATAATATTCTGATGCCGTATCAAATCCGTATCGGCCATTGCCAAGATATGGCGTAAAGCGCATGAATATCTGTTTTTTTGCCTCGGTTCTTGAGCCGTATATTTTTGTCATTTCAGATTCAAGCCAGATGGCATACTTTAATTCAATCATCTTCCGAATTATCTTATTAACTTCCCTAACCTCAAAAACCCTGGCCAGATTTCTTGTAACCGGATTATTATATATAAGCTGGTTACTGCTTTCTTTCGTTATAATATCGGATAGAAAGTATAATCTTACAATTTGTTGAGTAATGGTAGATGCTCCTTCGGCGGAAACAAAATCAAACTTTCTTTTTTTATAAGAACTAAGCGAAGTATAGGCCCCATTGATTAGGGTTGCTCTGACTATTGCGATATAATCAACTCCGTGATTTACCCAATAATTAAAAAATCTGGTATCTTCTGCTGCCAAGATAGCATTTCTAACATCGGTAGGAATATTTGCATAAGGAACTATGCGTCTATATTCTTTGGCCAGTTGGATAATAATCTCACCGTTTGCGTCATAGACTTGTCCAACCGTAGGAGACCCCCTGATAAAAGATTCAATATCGGGCATATTTGAGCGTTCAAAATAAAGCCACCAAATCACCGGCAGTATAACAAGGACGGTAAATAAATAAGCTGTTCTTATGATAAACTTACCGATTCTATTTTCTAAACCTTTATTCCAGGAGGTTGTTTTAGATATGATTAGCTTGAAAACGGCTTTTAAACAACTACAAAACCGGCTCAAATAACCTCTAATCTTTTCTATCAACAAAACACCCCATATTAAGTTTTTAAGCTACGGTATTGCTTAGCTAATATCATATTTTCGATTAGTTGTTAAGGGACTTTGAGATAGAGACAACTTCTATTTCTTAAACACTAATGTACCCAAGAATATCATTCCGGCCGAGAGAATTATGGTTGGACCCGGAGAAATGTCAAAATAGCTGGCAGAAAGCAATCCTGCGGCTGCCGACAGAGCGCCAAAAATTAAAGCCCATTTAGAATACTGCGACAAATTGACTGAAATATTCTTTGCCGCCGCCGCCGGAATTATTACCAAAGAACCGGTAAGCATTGTTCCGGCAACTTTAATGCCTAGAGCGACTATAAAAGCGGCCAGAAATAAAAATATAAAATTTATTTTATGAATAGGAATCTTAAGAGACATAGCCAGTTCTTTTGATATTATACCGAGCATAAGATTATCGGCAATCCTTTTAAGGGTCCAAATTATAACCATAGATAAAGCCAAAGTAAGCCACAGGTCAAAAAATGTTACCTTCGTAATATCACCGGATAACGCTTCAAGAAGTTCAGGTTCAGGCGTAAGAAGCAAACCAAGAGCCAAGCTTAGAGTAAACATTATTCCCACCAATGTTTCGGATGGCAACTCGGTTTTTTTTTCAAGAAACCATATAATTAATATTGCCAGAAGCAAAGCCGTAAAAGCGCCGAAAAAGGGATTGATATTCATAAGTAAAGCAATGGCAATACCAGGCAAGGCGACATGGGAAAGAGCATCACCGACAAGAGACATTTTTCGAAGAACCATAAACGAACCGACATAACCGGCGCTTAAACCGATTAGAATGCCGATTATTAACTGTAATAATAAAGAGTTATCCATGGCGATCATGTTTATAAAATCCGGCTTCGCCGCCATATAACTTAGCCAGAGAAGAAGGATCAAGCACTGTTGACGGGGTGCCGTAACATATCATTTCTTTATTCAGACAAAGAACATTTGTGGCATACTTATAAACAATATTAAGATCATGGGAAATTAACAAAATCGTCATATTGCGTTCTTGGTGAAGTTTTTTAAGAAGATTATATATTGTTTCCTCTCCGCCCAAATCTATGCCAGCCGTAGGCTCGTCAAATAAAAGGACGTCGGGATTGTCTAATAAGGCCCAGGCAATAAGCACTCGCTGTAATTGTCCTCCGGATAACCAGCCGAGACGCTGTTTTAAAATATGTTCCTGGAGATGAAATTCGGAGTGATGGGCGTGTTTAGCGGTCATTATTCCGAGCGATTCAAGGGTATCAACAATATCCGCTGTTTTCTTTTTTTTGAATTTTAAAAACTCCTCAACGCTTAAGGGCAGCTCTTTGTCTATTGAAAATTTTTGGGGGACATAACTTATTTTAAGATCCCGTGCCCATTCAATCTGACCGAAGTGGGGGATAAGCCCCAGCAGGGCCCTAAAAAGAACCGATTTACCGGCGCCGTTCGGTCCTACTATTGCCACCACATCGCCTTTATTAACCGAAAAATCCAAACCTGTAATAACTTTATCTCGTTCAAATCCGACCGATAAATCTTTTACTTTTAGGATTACTTCACTCATTATATTATGATAACATCAAATTTACTTTTTTTAAAACTTTTGTAACTTTTGACTTTTTAATTAAGGCATGTTATAATTAAAACAACATGGAAGAAGTTTCTGTAAGTCCAATTAAATATGTAGTTATACTAGCATTGCTTGGAATGATAGTTCTGGCATTGTTTCTTTTGCCTCTAGCACCGACAAAAGCCCAAAACAAGGGATCTTTTGCGGCGGCTTTAACCGGAAATACAATTTGTTCAGCCGGCTTAGGATGTGATACTAATAAAAATCAATTTAATGTTATGCCTAATGAATCAAACCAGGAACAGGGCCAAACTCCCAGCCTGTTTCCTTTTGGCGGGTTATTTAGCGGGTCCGATTCCAAGAATTTAGCCGGTGATCCGATTATAAGCATTGTCAATATTGAAGGTCAAAATTCCGTTTATCGAATAATTAACGGCTTAAAACATTCCCTGCCGACTACCGAAATTTTTTATAGTTACAGTTTTAACTTAAATATGGTTCAAAAGATAACGGTTCAAGAATTAAATAAATATCCGGATGCCAGATTATTTACCGTAAAAGACGCCGAAGAAACCGAAAAGCCGACTATTTACTACCTAACCGACGGTGGAATGTTAAGACCGATATTAAATGATAAGGTTTTCTATTCATATGGCAACAGAAAAGAAGATATAATAGCTATTAATCAAAAAGAGTTCAATTATTATCCGAGGAACCAATACATATTCGTTGAGATGCCAAAACTTAATCGTGACATCTACCAAATAACTGGTGGTATAAAAAGATATATAACTCCGGTAGCGGTAAAGAGACTAGATTTAAAAGAAAGTGAAATTGTCCCGGTTAACCAGACAGAATTTGATGAATATCCGGAAGGCGAACCGATAATATTTTAAGCGGCTAAAATATAATAAAAACACAAGGGGTATCTTTGCAAAGATACCCCTTGTGTTTTCTCTAAACAATAAATCTGTTATTATAATCTGGATCTTTAGTTCCTTGAAAGGCGGAGCCCAGCCCTTATTAAATTTAAGGGTTGTGGTAAAATAAAAAGATGAGCAAAAGAACAATAATCGCAATTGATATAGGTGCGAGCAAGATAAGATTTTATGCCGGTAATGAAATTAAGGAATTTACTGATTATCTTGATATTCCTCCAGTGAATTTGGTTGGTCTCGAGTTTGACAACCAAAAACTCTTGGATATTTTGACCGATAATATACAAAAAATTAAAGAAAAAATAGAGAAAGGAGGGGATACCGTTGAAGCGATAAGCATCGGGGCTCCGGGACCGCTTGATTCTTTCAGGGGAATAATCGAGGAGACGCCGAACCTGAAAGGAATAAAAAACTGGCAAATAGCAGACGAACTTAAAAATAAATTAAATTTGCCGGTTTTTCTTATCAATGACGCCGATGCGGCCGGACTGGGCGAATGGTGGCTTGGCGCGGCAAAGAATTATTCTCTCGTTTTCTATCTTACTTTAAGCACTGGGATTGGGAGCGCCTCTTTGGTTAATGGTGTTCTCCAGCGTGGCATGGGCAAAGCTCCCGAATGGGGACATACTTTATTGACAGGATGGCACAGCTCGCTGATAACGACAAAAAATGATGACCGACTATGCGGTTGTGGAAATTGGAATTGTGCCGAAACTTATTTGGGTACGAAAGGCTTAGCCAAAACTTATGCCGACATTTTTGAAATTCGGTTAAGCGATATGAATGAAAATCAAAGAAATTCAGTCTCGCCTAAAATGCGGAAAGGAATAGCGGCCGGCGACCCGCATTGGATTAGAGTTCAAGAAAAATATACTGAATACCTGGCTGTTTTATTAAGAAATATCATTTTAGTTCATCAGCCGGAAATTATCGTTCTCGGCGGAGGAATAGCTTGTGGCAATAAACCCCTTCTGATTGCAACCGAAAAAATTCTTAACCAAATAATGAATCCCGATAAAGATAAAATGGCGGTAATGAAACAGGGTCTTAATCTTTGTTTGGCTAAATTTGAAAACCCGGTCAATTTGGGAGCGGCGAAATATGCTTTTTATCTTTTAGACAAGAAGAGCTAGGGGAGGGGGAAATGACGGGATATCTTGAGATTTTAGGAGCTGTTTTAATTTGGGCATTTTTTAACGGAGTTTTGGTAAAAGGGATCAGAACTTCTGGAGTTGGAGTAGGTATTTGGACCGGATTGATAGGCGTTGTTGTTTTTATATCCACTCTTAATTATAGATTCTTGTTCTCTCTCAATAAAAGCCAGCTGATCGGGCTCGCGGCCTTGAGTATGTTTGCCGCATTGAATAACAGTTGTTTTTATACTGCTCTAAAAATATCGATTGCAAATGCCGCACTATTCCATTATTTGGCGCCAATGCTGGTGATATTTT
>MGIZ01000043.1:2212-5167 GCA_001794015.1 Candidatus Yanofskybacteria bacterium RIFCSPHIGHO2_01_FULL_39_8b | reverse complement strand
TTACACAGCCGATTCTATCGTTCTGGTTAATCACTCAGTTACACTGTGATTTCGTTTTCGCTTCCGCTTGGACGTTGCATTTTTTCCTTCAAAAATTCATGAGAACATTGCACGATGATATGTGAAATAAGCATGAACATGCCTTATGCTGCTTTTCTCTCTATCATCAGCAATGTGAATATAATAAATATTAATACAGAATGAATCAGGCAGAAAATGCACCATGCTTTTAGCACAAAAGCTTCTATGGATATCAAGTATAATGTAAATAGAACTCCTACGCCAGTTAATAATCTTATGTAAAACAAATGATCAGCGGGGAGCTTAAGCTTTAGTTTTCCAAGCAGGAAGAATGAATAAATAAATAAGACAAGATACATCAGAAATCCAAACAATGCAACAGGCAATCCGAGAAATTCTGCATAAATGCTTTTATTCACCTTATCACAGTCAAAAGTATCATTAAAATGACAGTAGCCTAATTCTGCACCTGCGTAATGAACATATGTTAAATATCCAGATATAATTACTCCTATAAAACTTAGGATTAAAAGCAAAGTTTTTGTATTTTTGTTCATTTGGGTATATATGTTATAGCAAGTTTTTTATATTTTATGTTTATAACCATGATATACACAATAAATGGGCTTGTAGTGTAATCCGGTAACACGTCCGCTTGGCTTGCGGAAGACTTCGGATTCAAAACAACTGATACCAGTTGACAGCTAACGTCATGTGAATTTCACTACGTTCAATTCACCGTAGTACTAAATTTAGTACCAGTTGACAGTTAACGTCATGTGGATTTCATTGCATTCAATCCATCGTAGTGCTGAATTTAGTGTATATATTTGGTATGGTTATGAAAGTCCCGACAAGTCCATTTCAACCTTTTAAGAAAAAAGGATTGACGAAAACAAAATAAAGAAAGTTCTTATTCTACGCATCTTTTTGCATAGTAAAGATAATCGCTTAATCGGTCTAATCTATATAAAAAAAACTCACTAAATTGTGTTATTATGTTTTCTCTGACATGTTCAATTTGAACAGACAATGCAGTACATAACTCCGATTCTTCATGAACAGATTCAAGTATACTTTGCGTATCCTGTAAATCAATGCCTCCTGCCGATGAATGTAACTCGGTAAATGCTTCTTGTTGTTCTTTTAATGTATTTAATAAGGAATATAACCTATTTAATTCGTATGTATCATCGTATATCATAACATCGAAAGTGAGGTGTTCATTAAAACTCAATTCGCATTCATCGTTATTATCAAGTCTTTCATTCCTTAAAAGCCGTCCATATACATTCCATATGTCTTCTGGAAATATTTCGGGCAGTAAACACATATATTCTCCTAAATATGCAGCCATTTCATCAAACATGGTATCCGCATCATTACGAACGTCGTCATATATCTGTGATTGAAGACGATTTTCTACGCTTTCTATAATCAACTGAACTATTGGGCTATTCAAATTGCGCAGTCTTTCATATGCTAAGTTAAATTCTTCAGAATTGATAAAACCTAATGCTGTACCTTGATGAATATATTCATGAATAGTAATAATAATCATACGATAATTTCTATCTTCTCTTACAAAAACAGATATCGGATCAGTATCATTTACAAATGCGACGCCTCCTATCTCATAATCGTTATTGTCTATTAGCGATTCTGCAACTCCAAAAGGAATGTTTCTTAGCGCTTCAGCAGCATCAGTAGTAAAACAAACATTTAGAATATCATCGACTAATAATCCTCTGTTCAAATCAACTATTCTTGGATTTGTTCTGTCGCCTATTTCTATATCATAACCCCATCTTGAAAAACTAGATTGAGCACATCCACTCACTAAACCAGCTAAAGTACCAAATCCTAACATGGTTTCTATAATTCCTTTAACGAATTCCCTCCTTGTGCTGCCATCTAATTTTCCATTTAATTTTTCTTCTAATTCTGCCATGGATTGGCTTAATAAACTGCTTATTTATATATTTTACCACTATAAAGTTATAACTAATAAAAACATTTATAAACAGCAGCGAGTTTATGCTATAAATGGATCCAAATAATATCATCACAGACATCTGTAGGGAAATCACAGAAAAACGGGCAATAATTGAAAGCGATTCTGATTATGGTCTTCGCCTAACAAATCGCCACAATACTGCTCTAGCCAGGATTGCCAATGTAAATTCATGGTGGCTTGAACATCCCGAACTAAGAAGAAGAATATACCACAATGCAAGATCAACAAGAAATGTTAGAAGAAATCTCGCTCGAGCAACAAAGGTTGCAGAAAAGTGCAGCGAAAAAGCATGGTCATATTTGCGGGAACATTCACCTCTTGACGATAATTTAAACCATAGAATGCTTCTTGATTTAGCAGGCATTATTGAAGAAGAAAATGACAGGTTTAGAAGTGTTCGCGCTACTTTAGGGTTTGCAGAATACTGTCCGCCTAATCCGTTGAAAATAGGAACACTTTTGGATGAAACATTTGAAACTATGAACTCCATAAGACATCCTGTGGAAGCAGCCATATATCTTCATCTGCGCATTGCAGGAATACAGCCGTTTAATGACGGCAACAAAAGAGTGGCGAGGCTTCTTCAAAACAGATATCTGTATGAAAAAAGACTTCCTCCTCCAAGCATAGCGCCTTCTGAAAGAGGTCATTATCTCGATTTATTGGAGCATGCTCTGTCTGGATACAGAGATGAGATAAAACTAAAAATGGTTCCATTCTACAGCTATCTTGGAACCAAGATAAATACAGCGCTTGATGAAATAATTGATGGAAATGCTAGTGTGTATAATCGAAATAGAACATTTCTCATAACTCAAGAAATGAGGCTTCCACGTAAAAGAGAATAATACAAGAATCGCGAAAGATCTCAGCCAATCGTTAATTATACTAATAAAATCATTATACTAATCAATTTT
>MGIZ01000043.1:1568-2171 GCA_001794015.1 Candidatus Yanofskybacteria bacterium RIFCSPHIGHO2_01_FULL_39_8b | reverse complement strand
TAGTAACAAAACATTTATATATAAGTGCTTCCTAAAATAAGCTAGTCGTATCAGATTTTGTTATTTTTTATCTGATTTGCAACCATGTTTTGATATTAAAAAACTTTATAAAGATTAGGCATGGGTTATAGTTGGGGTTTAAGGAGATGTGAAGTTTTGTTAAAGTTGTAGCGACTGTTAACGAAGTGACAAAATGGCTAAAAGGAAAAAGGTAATAAAGCTTACAGATAAGCTTATACTCGAAACAGTGAAAGAAGTCGTAGGGGAAGACGTGCTTCCTATTGTAAAATTCTTAAAGAACAGGAAAAACTTGTCAGAATTCATTATATCTGAGAAGACTTGCGTTGAGATACATTTGGTCAGAAATATATTATACCGGTTGAATCAGCAAAACATTGCTTCTTATACCAGAAAAAAAGATTCTAAAAAAGGATACTATATCTCATATTGGACATTTGAGCCTAAGAAAATCAAAGACTTGTTAAAGGTAGTCCATAAGAGAAAACTGGAAAAGTTAAAAGAAAGACTTGCTATTGAAGAGGCGAACAGAGGTACATTCTATTTATGCAGCAATGCATGCACAAGGGTTAATTTCCATGATGG
>MGIZ01000043.1:0-1539 GCA_001794015.1 Candidatus Yanofskybacteria bacterium RIFCSPHIGHO2_01_FULL_39_8b | reverse complement strand
GCGGAGAGCTGTTATACCAACAAGATAATTCAAGGACAATTGAATACTTAAGAGACAGAATAAAAGAAATGGAAGCGTAAGTTTGCTATTTATCTTATTTGTTCTTAATGTTTTTTTGGAAGTGCAAGTAAATTGGGTAAGATTTTGAAAGAAGATTTAGAATTTGCTAAAAAAACTGGAAGAGGCATGGAAGAGAGAAAAGATATTCTTGCTTTATATCATAAGGATTTACAGTAGGTGGCGATTTCTTTTAAGAGTTTATAGTAACAGTTAAAAATTAGAATGACAAGTTTTCTTAATATCCCAAAAATGTAGCTGTCTCCTGCGAAGACGGCAAATTTCCACCAAATAAACTACTTAATAATTGCAATTGTATGCAAAGAATATCTTTTCTCTCTTCCCCATATGTAGTCTGATTTAGTGCCCATTCAAAAGAACCATGATGATCATAACGGATACCTTGGCATCTTTTAATAATTGTGTCAAGAACAGCTCTATCATCTCCTAACTCACTATATAATTTCAGTCCACTGGCAAGATTGTCTTCTCCTTGCGCTTGAACATACAACTCTGCTGCTTCTCTTTTCAATCCAAAGAGTTCGTGGACTCTTGCTGTTCTCCCTTTATCATACTCTTCACATTGCTCTGAAATTTTAAGAATATGTCTGCGAGCATCCTCGCTTAGAATTTTATGATACTTCTCAGCTATCGCAAAAAGGTCGTAAAAGCTAGTTATTTCTTGCGCTGTTGCTGAAACAGCCTCTGCTTCTGATAATCCGGCTTTTTTTCTTAAGTTGATTGCTCTGTCATATTCATCACGAGACACGCATTGAGCAGCTCCTTGAAGATAGGTCTCTCTTGCTCTTTCTGCATTATCACAGGCTGTATAAAAATCACCTAAGGCATCCGCTACATCTTCTGCTCTCCAATGTTTGAAACTTTCTGTCTTAGAATCCATAAATGCAGATAAGTCCAATAAAATTTTTCTTCTTTCTGGAGTATCTTCTCCTTTCTTTTTGAGATCAGTTAGGAATGCAGTCATGGCTATAACACCATAATACTCCTTACCTTCATTTTCATATCCGTATAAAGAAAATACTCTCGTTACAGCTTCCTCAATAGTAACACCAGATTTTTGTAGCATACTAACTGCGTTTCCGAAAATATTATGCTTTTCTCTTAATCCCCATCCATGATTAGCTTTAACGTACATTTCAGCGGCTTTATCATACTGTCCTAACGCTATATAAATATCACTAGCTGATTCATATCTCTTTGCTTCTAATGCTCCTGCTAATTTTTCTTCTAAAGTTGGTTCAGAAGGTTTTTCTGGTTCTTGTCGCTCTTCTAATTTTAGTTGCTCAACTACTTGAGAAACTTCTTTTTCAGGTACTTTTTTCTTCTTTCCAAATAGTTTATTCCATAGTCCCATTTTAAGATAACGCATTCCCTAATAATAATCCAACTGCTCCTCCAAGTAATCCGCCAGACAACATACCATCATTACTTCTTGAATAACCAATCCTTGCATCTAAAAGA
>MGIZ01000042.1:7596-8881 GCA_001794015.1 Candidatus Yanofskybacteria bacterium RIFCSPHIGHO2_01_FULL_39_8b | reverse complement strand
GGATTAGGATTGCCACAAAGTCTTTCTGCATCTGATGATGAGGTAACAAGAGTATTTTGCCGCTTTCGTGATGATTTGTCTAGGTATAATTCTGATGTGCAGGTGGTTGGGTTGGAATTGGATATTGAAGTTGGGTGTGAAGGGCAGTTAGAGGGTGTATTACGGAAGTTGGTTGGGTTTTATTCTTCAAAGTAATGAATTGAAGTAGAGTATCAACAGTAATTCTTTTTTCTTACTTAACTTTTATAAATAAAATGGGATAAAGTGGGAATATGAATAATTTATATAGATTAGTTATGAATAGTGAAGTTGTTCCAAAGGAAGCAAACGAACATACACCTAAAAGTATGGGTTTTTATATGCCGGCGGAGTGGGAGAGACAAGAGGCTATTTGGCTGAGCTGGCCGCATAATAGTGAATGGTGGGGGAAGGAAATTTCTGAAGTAGAGCAGAGTTTTGGGCAGTTTGCGCAGGCGTTATATACGGGGCAAGAGGTTAGAATTTTGGTGCCAGATGCAGATATTGAAACGAGAGCAAGGCAGGTGTTAGATGCGTTTGGTGTGGCGCGAGAGAAGGTGCAGTTTTATCCGATTGCGACAGGTGAGATTTATATTCGTGATTATGGGCCGACGTTTTTAGTTCGTCGAGATACGGGTGAGAAAGCGATGGTGAACTGGGAGTTTAATGCGTGGGGTGGGAAGTATGAGAATTCGCTCAATGATACACAAGTTCCTGATCTGATGAATACATATTTGAATTTACCAATGTTCAATCCAGGAATTATTATGGAAGGTGGAGCTATTGATGTGAATGGTTGTGGTATTGTATTAACGACGGAGTCGGTGTTGTTAAATAAAAATAGAAATCCGCAGTTGGGGAAGAAAGATTTAGAGCGGTATTTGAGCGATTATACAGGTGTTTCTCGTTTTGTGTGGTTGAATCAGGGTTTAGTTGGGGATGATACGGATGGACATATTGATGATATTGCGCGGTTTGTGAGTCCAACGACGGTGTTATGTGCGTATGAGAATGATAGAAATGAAGAGAATTATGCACGGTTACACGAGAATTATGAACGATTGGTTAAGACGCGTGATCTGAGTGGAAGATTTTTAGATGTGTTAAAAATGCCGATGGCACATGTGGAATCTGGTGAGCACAGCCATACTGGTTCGCGACATAAGCCGGCGAGTTATTTGAATTTTTATATTGGCAATGATGCGGTGGTTGTGCCTGTATTTGGTGAAGAGAATGAGGAGAGTGATGAAGAGGCGTTACGTATGTT
>MGIZ01000042.1:5446-7580 GCA_001794015.1 Candidatus Yanofskybacteria bacterium RIFCSPHIGHO2_01_FULL_39_8b | reverse complement strand
AGTTGATTGCGCGAAGATGATTTTAGATGGGGGGACGCTGCATTGTGCAAGCCAGCAGGAGCCAAGAGGCAGATAATTTTAAATAGTGATTTATTTTATTGTTTATCTTATAGAGGTAAAAGAGATGAAAGATATTATTGTAGGTAATAGGGTTCCATATGAATATTTTGTGGCGTGTGGTGTAGGTGAGAGTGATAATTGTACGCATGCGGGATCGTTTCATTTGGCGTTAGCAGATGCGGGTATTGAAAGATATAATCTTATGACTTATTCTTCGATTTTGCCAGCTATAGCAACGGAAGTTGAGAAGCCAATAGGATATGTACATGGTTCGGTATTAGAGACAATTATGGCACGAGTGGATGGGGAGAAAAGTGAGCGGTTAACGGCGGGAATTCAATATGGCTGGTTGATTGAAGGGGAGAGCGAGAAGAAGTATGGTGGATTAGTGGTTGAGTATATGGGGCATGGGACAGAGCAAGAAGCGCAGGTGGAGTTAGATGAATACCTCAAAGAACTATATAGTAAAGCTGATCAACAACGATTAAGGTTAGAGAATAGACGAACGATTATTAAGAGTGTTACCCCTTCAAAAAAATATGGCACGACGTTAGTAGCGTTGGGATTTGTGAGTTATGTGTGGCCGGTGATCGAAGGAAAGAAGGGTATGCGCTAAATATGCTTTCTAATTTAATCTATCTTTCATATAATTGTTGTAGTCGTCTTTCTAAGCCTTTTGGTGGAATGTCAAAGAAAAGTTGTTGTGTTGTGGCGAGGAGAGATTGGTTTTCGTGATATTGTTGGTTTGCAGCATTATAGGGTGTGAGAAGCGTTATGGGGTGTTCTGATGCAGAGGGGTTGAGTTTTTGGGTGGTTTTGGCGCGAAGGTAAAATGTTTCGTTTGGTGGTTTGTAGAGGAGAAGTGTATGTGGTTCGAGTAGAGGGAGGATGTCTTGGCGAAGAGGTATTATGTCTGGTGAGATCATGATTCTTTTGGTAAGAAGAGGTGGTTTATGAAGATTGTGTTTTTTTTGGTTCTATTCTAAAACAAAACATTTATGTACTTTTATAATATAATTTTTGTATGGGTGATAGAACAAAAGTATTATTATTAATTCTGGATGGATGGGGTAGTAGACGTGAGAGTAGAGGGAATGCGGTGGCGTTGGCTCAGACACCGGTGTTTGATTTGTTGTGGAAGAAGTATCCGCATGCGATGCTTGAGGCAAGTGGCAGAGCGGTGGGATTGCCTTCTGGCTATATGGGTAATTCGGAAGTTGGGCATTTGACGATTGGAGCGGGGCGAGTGGTTGAAACTGATTTTGTGCGAATTGAAAAAGCGATTAAGAGTGGGGCGTTTTTTAAAGATAAAGCACTACTTGAGGCGATGAACCACGCGAAGAAAAATAAGACGGCGTTGCATTTATTGGGGTTATTGAGTGATTCGGGTGTGCATGCGCATATCAATCATTTATTTGCGTTGCTAAGAATGGCAAAAATGCAGGGGTTGAAAGAGGTGTATGTGCATGCGATACTTGATGGTCGTGATACACCACCAAAGTCGGCGAAACGATATATTAAGATGTTGCTTGAGGAGATGAAGAAGTTGGGAATTGGGAAGCTTGCAACGATGATGGGGCGGTATTATGCGATGGATCGAGATAATCGCTGGAATCGGGAGCATAAAGCGTATGAGTGTATGGTGCAATGTATTGGACGGCAGGAAAAAGATGCGTTTGAGGCGTTGGATAAAGCGTATTCTATAGGTGAGACGGATGAGTTTTTTGAGCCGACGTTGCTGTTGAATAAGTGCAGTGTTGAGGAGCATGATTCCGTTATTTTTTTTAATTTTCGTTCAGATCGAGCACGAGAGTTGACGCGCGCGTTTGTGCTTGGTGAATTTAAAAATTTTAAACGCAAGAAGTTGATTGATTTGAAATTTGTGACGCTGACACAGTATGATTCTGGATTAAAAGTGCCGGTGGCGTTTGGCCCGATTGCGCCGACTATGACGCTAGGAGAGGTTGTGTCGTTACATGGGTTACGACAATTGCGGATTGCGGAAACAGAGAAGTGGGCGCATGTGACGTATTTTTTTAATGGGTTATGTGAATGTATTTTCCCGCGCGAACAT
>MGIZ01000042.1:263-5381 GCA_001794015.1 Candidatus Yanofskybacteria bacterium RIFCSPHIGHO2_01_FULL_39_8b | reverse complement strand
GCGGATATGGTTGGGCATACGGGAAATGTGAAGGCTACAATTAAAGGGGTTGAAGCGATTGATGTAGAGTTGGGGCGGATTGTTCGTGGGTTTAAAGGGGTGGTGTTTATTACGGCGGATCATGGGAATTGTGAGGATATGCTAGGTGAATGTAATACGTGTCATACGACAGCGCCGGTTCCGTTTGTGATGGTGGATGGCGATAGAAAAGGAACGTTTAGAGGATTGAAAAGATTGCGCTTAACGGGGGGGTTGCAGGATGTTGCGCCGACTGTTTTGGCTGCGATGGGTTTGAAAAAGCCAACAGAGATGAAAGGAAGGAGTTTGGTTAGATGAGCGGGATTATTATGTTTAATTCAAAGAAAATGGGTCTTATACCCCGCAGCTCTGCTGCGATTGGGATTTTTACTGAGTGCGTTTAACTGTTACAAATGAAAAAGTGCGTTTAACTGGATAACTTCAACTTGGTTTGAAGTTATGCCTGGATAGGTTCAACTGGAGTTGAAGTTATCAGAGTGCGTTTAACGTTTGAGTGTGTTTAGCATAAAAAGAGGTTATAGGTAATGAAATTAAACTTTATATTTTATCTAATTGCAGTTATGTTGTTTTTTTTTCTATTGGCAGTTGGGTGTCAGGAGGAGGGAGTTGAGGGAGAAGAAGTTGTACTGCCAGAAAATACTTTCGAACATAAAAAAAATGACGTCCTCTATTTTCCCGAAAAATTAGAAAAAAAAGATGAATCTCTATTGGAAAAAATAAAGAATACCAATTCACAAAATGATGATATAATACGTGTTGATAAACGTGTTGAGAAAAAGATTGAGGGCGATTTAATCATTTCCTCCGGAGAATATGTAATCAAAGATACTAATTTTAAATTGCGAGGAAATCTGATTGTGAATGGCTCGGGAAAATTGATTGTGCAGAATTCGGCTCTCTTTTTTGAGCAGGAATATAGCCAGCAGTTTCGGGTCTATATTCGTGATAGAGGTGGATTAGAGATGAAAGATGTGGAATTGCATACGCAGGGTAAGTGGTTTAATTTTCAATATGAAGATGGGGCGCATGTGGTTTTTAAAAACGTACATGGAGAGGATTGCTGTAGCCCATGGCATGGGGCGAGCGGGGATTCGGAATTTTTCATTTCGGATAGTACGGTGGGATTAACGTTGAGTTCAAATGTAAGAGTTGCAGCTGCGAATAGTAATTTGTTTTTTGAACTTGTATTAACGAATGTAAGTGGGATATTTGAACTGCCGCAGGGGTATACAGAAAAATATGATTTACTTATCCCAAATGAGAATGGAGTTATGAAGATTGATACGGTTCATTCAACGTTTACTGATTGGGGTTCTACGCTTGATAAGAATACAAATGTAACGTTTGTGAATTCGAAGATGACGATTGGCATTAATGCGGGGTCGGATTGGGAGAAGTCTGAGGTGATTGTGAAAGTTAAAGATTTAAAGACGAAAACGTATGAGGATTATGTGCTTGATTATGATACAAATACTTTGCATTTAGTTCATACGTTTGTGCGTGATTGGTATCCGCAGGCGTTTAATAATGCTAGGGTGGAAATTGAGGATTCGGATCTGGCGGATTTACAGTCAAATAGTGGGAATGCAATTATTGTTGTGCGCAATAGTGTGTCTTCGCTTGCGATTGCTCGTGAGAATGTGAGCTATCAATTTTATGATTCTACAATTATGGGTGATGTGGTGGCTCATGATACGGCACAGATTTATTTATATGATACGAAGGTGGATGGTGTAATTAAAGAAGTGGGGGGTGGGAAGGTATTTGTGGATGGGAAGAGGTATGTATCAGAGAGGTAGAAAGTTGATTCCTATGTGGGGCTTAAAAGAGTTAAGTTTTTATAGTTTACGTCTTTTCTTAGCTATATGAAAAAGAGGGGTGTGTTGGTGTTGTTGATTTTGGTTGTCTTACTTTTAGTTGTTTCTTGTGAGGTGGATAAAAGCGATGTTGATGTGGAAATTGAGCCGATGCAAAAGAGGAGTGATTCTCCTTTACCAAAAATAGAAGATAATATTCAAAATAATATTAAAAAAAATGAGTATGCGGGACAAAATGTTAAACAAGTAAAAGAGACTGTTTCTCCAAAAAAAGAGATTGCTGTTACAAAAGAACTACCTGTTACAGAAAATGTCCAAGAAAAAGAACTTTCTGTTGCTGAGAAACATTGGAAGAGGGTGTTTGACAAAGCGTTTGCAGAGGTTGATTGTCCGAAACCTCGTGATCCGATGACGCTGCCTGATGGGTATTATCGCGGTCCGATGTTTGATGCGCATATTCATATGCAGAGTTTGCCGGATGGGGAGCCGGGATTTGAGGATTCGTATTATACGGGAAGCAATATTGGGATAAAGCGAAGTCTTAATGAATGGGTGTGTATGTTGGATGCGGAGAATACAAGTGGTGCGCTTGTGTTTTTTGCGGTGTGGGAGCCAATTGTGAATGAGTCGGTTGAATTGGTGAAATTGGCAATGGGGAAGTATCCGGGTAGATTTATTCCGTTTATCATGCCGCCGGAAAATGATGGCAGTCCAGGTGGTTCTTCGACAGTTGATGCAAAAAAGTTAGATGTGATGTTGAATGTGCATCCGGGGTTATTTCGCGGGTATGGGGAGATTGGGTTGTATGGGCATCCTGGTGGTGCGCCGCCGCTGCCTCCGGATTCTGCGCGGCTGCAGGAGATTTATCCGGTGATTCGCAAGCATAAATTAGTTGTGTATTTTCATTTAGGTGAAGGACAGAAAGAGGCGTTTGAGAAAACACTTAGTGCGAATCCAGATATTACATTTATTTTTCATGGTGATCAATTGGTTGATTGTGGGACGTGTGATAAAACGTTAAATGATGTGGCGGATATTTTAGAGAAGCATCCGAATGTGTATTATGGTGTGGATGAGTTGTATGGAGATGTGTTATTGTTAAATGAGGAGCATACGAAAAAAGAGTTCATTGCATATTTTAAAAATAAGGAAACATTATTGAAAGAAGATCTTGAAACGTGGAAAGAGTTTATTGAGAAGCATCCAAATCAAGTGTTATGGGATACGGATAGAGGAGTTGGTTCGGTGTGGTCCACTGATCCAGAGGTTGCCGTTGTGTTAAATGATTATAGTCGAGCGTTTATTGGACGATTGGATAAAGATGTACAGGAGAAGTTTGCATATAAGAATGCGCAAGGGTTGTTTGCTGAGGCGAAAAAATGAGGGAATATATCAACAGTAGGTTTGCGTTTAGTGTATTTTGTATACTTTGTATACTTTTTGTGGTAGGTTGTGCTCCTGCTGACATCTCTTCTCCTTCAGATAGTTCTTCTCCTTTGTTGCAATCAACTTCTAGGGTTACACCAAAAATAGTCTCGACGCCGGTATTACAAAATGAATCTAAAAATATAATTGTGGAAAAAGCAAATGAAAGTGTGAAAGAAAAAATAGAACAAAAAGTTGACATAGAGAAAAATATTACAGTTGAGAAAAAAGTTACAGTAGAGAAGAAGATTGAACTTACATTTGAGCAAAAAGTGTGGAAAAAGAGAATTGAAACAGCGATGGGATCAAGTTCTTGTCCTGCGGTTGTAACACAAACGTATCCTAAAGAGTATTATCAAGGGCCGTTGATTGATACGCATTTGCATATTCCGGCGATGCCAGATGGGATGCCTGAAGAGAGTGAGGATGGAGGGTGGCAGGAAGAGGATTATACCTCTCAAATAAATAGTGAGGGAGCGTTTGGCGGGCCTCAAGCGCTGTTGGGTGTGAATGTGAAGATGAGTGAGATTGCGTGTACTTTGAAACATGAAGGAACTTCTCGCAATTTTGCGTTTTTTCCCATTTATCCGGAGATTTACTTACCTGCTTTAGAGATTGCAAATAAAACGATGATGCAATATCCAACACTTTTTACATCGTTTATCATGCCGCCAACAGAAGATATGCCTACAGTTGATGCGGTTGTTTTGCGAAAAATGTTACAAGTGTATCCTACTTTATTTCAAGGGTATGGTGAGGTTGGTTCTTCACCAACGGAAGAAAAAAATCCGCCAGTGGATGATCCAATTTATTTAGAGAATTATAAGCTTGCGCGGGAATATAAACTGGTTGTGTATTACCATCCTGGTTGGAATCAGGTGAATAATTGGAAGCGGGTGTTAGAACAACATCCGGATATTAATTTTATTGTCCATGCAGAGGAATTGGAGGATGATATCGACGAATTGATGACGAAATATCCTAATATTTATTATACGGCAAATCCGCAGTTTCATCAGCATTTCAAACTTTATGTTGGTAAGAGTAAAGAAGAATTTTTGAGGGCGGTTGAAAAGGATTTTGATGATCTTATAGAAAAAGATTTGCAACGCTGGGAAAAAGTAATTGAAAAGCATCCAGATCGATTTATGTGGGGTACAGATCGAGGAGATGCGGTGTGGAATTATGATATTGATGTTGGATTATTTTTAGTGAAATATGGGCGAGCGTTTATTGGGCGGTTAGATCCAAGTGTACAAGAAAAAGTGGGATATATGAATGCACAGAGATTGATTGAAGAGAGGAAATAATGAGGTGAAATGTATGGCAGATAATTATTTTAAGAAAATAGTAAATATGATTTTTACTACGAATGTTTTACGATTGGTTTTGGTGTTTGTGGTACTTTTATTTTTATTGTTGGTTGGTTGTTCTGGTGTTGAGTTGAATGAGCAAGGGAAAGGAAACGTAGAAATGAATGAAGAGAAAAAAATAGTTGAAGTGAAAAAATCGATGCCGGTTGTTGCAGAGCAGAAAAGTGCACTGAAGACTGAACAAAATGTAGAAACGCATGATGGGAAGGCTACTGTATCTACACCCTTATCTACGCAAAAAAATTATGCAGAAAATACTTATTCTAAATCTAATAATGCTAAAGATGAATACAAGCAATCTGATTACAAGCAATCACCAATATTTACGCAATTGAAAGGCTGTGAGGAGAAAAAAGATGTGGTGTTTACGTCGCTGCCAATTGATGCTGATAAGATTACGGTGATTGAGCCGCAAGGGGAGTTGACGGGGTATGTGTCAGGACATATTACACCAGGAGATCATG
>MGIZ01000042.1:0-163 GCA_001794015.1 Candidatus Yanofskybacteria bacterium RIFCSPHIGHO2_01_FULL_39_8b | reverse complement strand
TGGAGTTAAGAATTACCATTTCTATTTTGAGTATTCGTGTACGTTGTTTGGTTCGTATGTACATATTACAGAAGTTGCGCCCGAGTTACTTTTGGCGGATGCTTCGTTTAAAGCATTGGATGGGTTTAGTGAGGAGAAGCTTCCTCTTGGTCAAAATTTTATC
>MGIZ01000041.1 GCA_001794015.1 Candidatus Yanofskybacteria bacterium RIFCSPHIGHO2_01_FULL_39_8b | reverse complement strand
GTGGCTTAGGGTAATACTTTATAAGCAATTAAAAAGCGGATTGATACTACTGCGTCCTTCGTAGCCAAAGGCGAAGTAGAATCGCACCGCTGGTGGTTACCACCCAAAGCTTAAGGAAATGCCCACGCCTTTCTTACCGGTAAGGTGTATTCCCATATAGAGATCTGGGGGGTTTACCCATTTTTGTCTATCTAGTTTTACCAATCGCTTACCAATCAATTGTAATGACCAAGCAGCACCTGTTTTTACGCCAGTAAACCCCGGCGTAAGAAATTGCCAATTTTTGTCTGAAGTTTTTAACCAAGCATATTGAAAACCAAACAAAACATCATGGTCAATGGTCGTGGCTTGATATCCGCCAACTATTTGAGGACCTTCCGCGTAAGAATTTTTAGCAATACTTAGAAGTAAAAGAACTAGCAAAACCTTTTTCATGATTCAACCCTAATGAACTATCAAGGTTGTAATATCTTAGCATGACTAAATTTTTTTGTCAAGATAAGATTGACTTTGTTTAAGTTTCATAATATAATTAATACTTCGTCTAACCTAATATTATGCAGATACGCAACGTAGCCATAATCGCCCACGTCGATCATGGTAAAACGACTTTAACTGATGCTCTTATGCATCAGACAGGAATGGTCAAAGAGGGAGTAACTATGGATATCAACGCGCTCGAACAGGAGCGCGGTATTACCATTTATTCAAAAAATGCCTCACTTTTCTATCCTTCGGCAAGCTCAGGACGTTCCGTCACCAAAATAAATATAGTTGATACTCCCGGCCATGCTGATTTCGGTTCTGAAGTAGAGCGAGTTTTACGTTCTATTGATTCGGTGCTTTTAGTTGTTGATGCTCAAGAGGGTCCGATGCCTCAAACAAAATTTGTTCTAAAAAAATCTTTGGAATTAGGATTAAAACCTATTGTTATTATAAACAAAATAGACAAGCCAGCGGCCAATCCGAATATGGCTCATGAAAAAGTTTTAGAATTATTTATGGATTTAGGCGCTAATAACGAACAACTGGATTTCAAAACAGTTTACACTATCGGACGGGAAGGAATTGCTAAACTTAACTTATCCGATGATTCAAAGGATCTTACTCCATTACTTGAGACAATCATTAAAGAAGTTCCTGCCGCCCAAGCTGATACATCTCTACCTTTAAGGTTCCAACCTTTTAATTTGGCTTATGATATTTTTTTAGGACGGTTAGGTATTGGCAGAGTATATGAGGGAAGAATTAAGGTGGGGGATAATGTTTTTATTAAAAAACCGGATGGTGATACCAGAACTGGTAAAATCACTAAATTATTTACATTTCATGGAATGGATCGAAAAGAAGCAGCCGAGGCATTAGCAGGGGATATAGTAATGATAGCCGGATTGCCAGATATTTATATTGGGGAAACAGTTTGCACCAATAAAGAGCAAGAACCACTCTCGGCTATAAAAATTGATGAACCAACGATATCTTTAAATTTTTTAGTCAATGATTCACCATTTGCCGGAAGGGATGGCAAGTTTGTTACCGGTCGTCAGATACGGGAAAGATTGGAACGAGAACTTGAAGTGAATGTTGGCTTGAAAGTAGATTTTTCCCCTTCAGAATTTTATAAAGTTTACGGCCGGGGCGAACTTCATATTGCGATATTGCTTGAAAATATGAGGCGAGAAGGATATGAATTGCAGGTTTCTCAACCCCAGGTAATCATCAAAGAGATTGACGGCCAGCCCTTAGAACCATTTGAAGAAGCAATCGTAGATGTTCCGGAAAACTTATCAGGCGTAGTTATTCAAAAAATGGGCCAACGCTCCGGTAAAATGACGACAATGGAACAGCATCATGGGGAAGTCAGGTTTACTTTCGAGATACCCACCAGAGGATTATTAGGTTTTCGAAATGAATTCATGATAGACACCAAAGGCGAAGGTATCTTGTCGAGCCGGTTTATCGAATTCAGGGCTCATGTGGGCGAAATCAAGAGAAGACATGTTGGCTCAATGGTTTCAATGGAAACCGGAAAAGCGCTTGGTTTCTCTCTTTTTAATCTTCAGGACAGGGGAACTTTATATATTGCTCCAAATACTGAAGTTTATGAAGGCATGGTTATCGGGGATGTTTCAAAAGGCATGGATATGACCGTTAATCCCATCAAAGGTAAAAAACTTACCAATATGCGGGCAGCCGGTTCCGATGAAAATATATTATTGACTCCGCCTTTTCGGGTAAGTCTTGAAAGGGGACTGGAAATTATGGCTGAAGACGAATATCTTGAAGTTACACCTAAAAATATCCGTCTGCGTAAAAAGTATCTCACTGAAGTTGATCGGATAAGGGCTGGGAGAGCTACCTAAAAATTTTTTTTAACCAAAATTCATTCTCCCACTCCCATAGATCTTTACAGGCGAGGAAGGCTTTGATGTCTTCGGGGAAAGTAGTGATCTCTTTTATCTCATATTCGCCCTGCATCGGTCCCCATTCGTGAATACATTTTTTGTCCTTATCATTGCGGATTTTTTCCCGTCCGCCTTTATCACGGAGGGTTGCCGGACATTTGAAGCAGTGTCTTGATTGGTCAACTCTGAATATCCAGCGGGTTAGTTCGGGCATGTTTGGATTTTCACGGAGAGCTTCGATGTAAGCCGATGTTTGCATCGAGTAGTCGCGGTATATAGCGATAGAGGTTTTAATGTCCAAAACTCCCAGTTTTCCATTTACTTCTGCCAGAACATCCATCGTACCGGCAAAGTGATGTTTTTTTGAAACAACCCGTTCTTCTATTTTGTGAGCAACAATCTCATTTTTTGAATAAAAATCCATAAAAGCAGAAATAGCCGGCCTAATTGATTCCGGAATAACAACTGGATCTTTACGCAAGATAGCTTCGATTGTTTCGTGATTCAGCGTTCCTTCTTCAGCCGACTTTGCCTTTATTGCTTCGCCGGTTTTATAATCCGGTAGTCCGGCATAAAACATATATAAAGCTGGCTTGGCTTTAATGCCGACAATGGCTGTAACTCGCGGATACCAAATACCGTCTATTTCATAACCGTTAGCATTTTTAAAATTATCTATATTGCTGTACCACATATAATTAAGATTATTTTTAAAATAAAATCCCGCCGTAATTGCGGGTTTTATATTTGGTTATAATGCTTTTCCTCTAGCGACACCTGCTTCCATAACTCTATTAATAGCTGTTATAAATGCCGCTGTTCGGTTACTAACATTATATTTGCTAGCTGTAGCTATAACTTCATTAAAAGCTTTTCTCATTTTTGTTTCTAGCTCTTTTTCTACTTGATCAAGACCCCAGTAAAATTGTTCTAATCCTTGGACCCATTCAAAGTAGGAAACAACGACACCTCCGGCATTGGCAAGAATATCCGGAATAACGAATATGCCCTTTTCTTCAAGAATTTTATTGGCTTCAGGGGTAGTCGGGCCATTCGCGGCTTCGGCTAAAATTTTCGCTTGAACTTTGTGGGCGTTGTTTTGAGTAATGACGCCTTCGAGAGCGGCCGGAACTAATACAGTTACCGGTAAAAATAAAAGTTCTTCAGGATTGATTTTTTCCGCTTCTTTAAAATCGGAAACCGACAACCCCTTACTTTTTATATCTGCTATTTTGGGAATATCCAACCCCCTGGCATTATAGATTGCTCCGCTTCTGTCGGAAACGGCCACAATTTTAAATCCGGCCTTATCAAGTAATTCTGCCACCACCGATCCGGCATTGCCGAATCCCTGAATTGCGCAGGTTGCCTTATCCAGGCCGTATTTTAATTCTCTGTTTTTGGACAAATATTTCATAGCCTCTTTAGTTGTAATAAAACAGCCTTGGCCGGTTGCTTTATCGCGGCCGGCCGAACCGCCTAAACCCAAGGGTTTACCTGTTACGACGCTTGGTTCGGTATAACCGACCATGGAACTATACTTATTCATTATCCAGCCCATTATTTCAGAATTGGTGTTCACGTCGGGAGCCGGAATATCAATTTTCGGTCCGATAATGGGGAATATTTTTTCGGTAAAATTATCAGTCAAATTTTTAAGCTCTCTTTTTGACATCAGATAGGGAAACGGGTTTTTCCAGTTTTTGTCTTGCCGATATTTTTCAGGCAAAGCTTCTAAATCAAGATTAACGCCGCCCTTGGCTCCGCCGTAGGGGATATCAACCAAAGCGCATTTCCAGGTCATCAGCATCGAAAGGGCGATAACCTCGTTTCTGGTGGTATCAGGATGAAAACGAATCCCGCCCTTTAGGGGGCCGCGCCAAGAACAATGCTGGGAACGCCAGCCTTGAAACGGCAAATAATCGCCGCTGTCCATTTTTACCGGCATTCTTACTTTGAGCACTCTTTCCGGCCGTTGAAGAGACAAATAAATTCTATCCGGTATATTCAAATATCGCGCCGCATTTTTATACAAATCCAGACTTGCCTTGAAAAAATCGAAATTGCTCCTATCGGCAATTGTTGTTTTATTTTTTTCGGAAGCGATTTTAATCACGATACTTTTTAGTTTAAACAAAATAAAAAATTAATGCCAGATTGACACTCACTATTTTAAATTCTAAATTACCACCAGAACGTTAAAATAGGGAATAGGATAATGCTCCCAAAAGACAAACTCGAAAGGCTTCAATGGGTCTGTGGATATTTAAAAGCGCCCGAGTGGCTTTTTGAGGAATTAAAGGGCCCCAAAAAAGTTGTTAAATTTAAAATCCGGCCGATAATTAACGGAAACAGACAGACATTTGAAGTAATAAGGGTTCATTACTGCAATCCTCATTCTACCGGCGCTCGCCCGTACAAAGGCGGAATTCGTTATCACCCCGATGTTACGGTGGAACTTATGGAAGTTTTGGGTTTCGACATGACAAAAAAATGCGCCCTAGCAGATTTGCCGTTCGGCGGAGCCAAGGGCGGAGTAATATTTAATCCGACCCAACATACGCCCATTGGCAAAAGAATAATAACTGAAAATATGGCCCAGGGACTTTGGGCCAATAAGGTGCTTGGTCCGGATATAGATGTTCCTGGCCCTGACGTGGGAACAAATTCCGAAACAATGTTCTGGATCTATAACAAAATTGGGGAATGGAACGGCGATTTTGGTTTAAATATTCCCAACGTTGCCGCAATTGTTACCGGCAAGCCGATAGAAAATGACGGCTGTCCCGGCAGGGAAGATGCTACCGCAAGGGGAGGATTGATTGTTCTGCAGGAATTTTTGAAGTTATCCGATAGGCTTAACGGGACTATAACGGAAAAACCGAGGGTAATTATTCAGGGCTTCGGCAATGTCGGCAGAAATTTGGCAAAATTAATGCCAGAATCCCAATTTAACGTCATTGCCGTAAGCGACGTAAGGGGCGGACTCTATTCTTCAAGAGGCCTGAACTTTGATTCAATTAGCTCTTATTATGATAAATATGGAACTTTTTGCGGATTTCCTGAAGCGGAAGAAATTTCCAACGATACGCTTCTGTTGATTGATTGCGACATACTGATACCGGCGGCGATAGAAGACCAAATTACCGCGGAAAATGCCGATCGAATTAAAGCACAACTGGTTCTTGAGTTAGCCAACGAAGCGGTTACAGCTTGTGGTTATCAGTTATTGAAAG
>MGIZ01000040.1:1908-7618 GCA_001794015.1 Candidatus Yanofskybacteria bacterium RIFCSPHIGHO2_01_FULL_39_8b | reverse complement strand
GTTATGATTAAGGGTCCTTATGTTGCTGACGGGATGAAGGCCCAGTTTTATAACGACCGGGGTGAGCAATTGATCAGTATGTTTATCAATGCCGGTTCGATCTGTAACGATGACGGTTCTTGCAATTCAGCAACCGGCGAGGGTGAAAAAACTTGCCCCAATGACTGTAAAAAACCGCGGGCGACTCCAGTTCCTCAAGTGTCCGAGCAGACTTCCGGTTTACTTGGCGATATTGATTGGATAAGCATAGCCATATATGGCGCCGGCGGGGTTGGTGTTGGCGTTCTTGCCTGGTTTGGCTGGAAATGGTGGAAGAAAAGAAAAGAAGGCAATTTCATTCCTCCTCCGCCATCCTCGCCTCCAATGCCTCCGCCATCCCCACCATCACCGTTTAACTTGTAATCTTAATGAAAAAAATAGTTTTAAGAAAATGTGGACTTCTTTTACACATTCTAGTTTTATGTCTATTTTTCTCAACTATCTTTTTTAATTTTGCTCAAGCCCAAAGCACTTTTACCATTTTCGGTTATGTCTTTACCGATTCAAACAGCAATGAAATAAGAGATGGTGGAGAAACAATCTGGCCGGGCAGAACGGTGGAACTCTATACCGGACCGGAATATGTTCCCGGCATTCCCACAATTGCGGTTATTGAATATGTTCGTTCAACGACTACGGATGGTAATGGTTTCTATATTTTTAGCGGTTTAACCGGTGGAGAGAACTGGAGAGTAAGGCATTATCCCCCGCCTTCGGGTTACGATCACACGACAGATGATAGCATCCCGTTTGTTAATGTGCAGAGTAATAAGACTCATGATTTTGGATTAGTTTTGTTGGCCACACCAACTCCACTACCCCCAACTCCCGTACCTCCTACACCAACTCCACTACCCCCAACTCCCGTACCTCCTACACCAACTCCTTTGATATGCGGATTACCGCCTCAACAATGCGTCAATCCACCGGCTGGTTGCAGTTGGGGAAGTTTCGGAAGAAATGCCAATAACTGTATTATTAGTTGTAGCAATTTAGTATGTTTACAGCCTACACCGATACCACCACCGGAGATTCAGGAAATCAAACCAATCAGATGGGGAATCTATAATCCTTTGGCCGGCAACCCCCAGCCTCAAAACGTTGTTGAACTTATTATTCTAGTCTCCGATTGGATTTTTAATATTGCCGGTTCTTTAATTGTGATTCTCATCATTTATTCCGGTGTCAGGTTCTTGATATCGCGGGGCAATCCATCCGAAATACAAAAAGCCAGGGGGATTCTTTATTGGGCCCTGGTCGGATTTGCCGTAGTTATGATAGGGAAAGGGTTTATATATCTGGTGGAGAGTATTCTTAACGGAGTGAAGCCGATTTTTTAATATTTAGGAGTTGCGCTTTTGAGATGAAAAACCCTCGACCAATCTAATCATTATGCGAAAATTTAAAAAAATATTGCTCGTTTCAGCGATATTCTTAATTTTGTTTGTCGGATTTTTATTTTTCACGAACAAAGCCGAAGCCGAATCATGCGGGAACAGGCAATTAATAGGGCGAAGCGATGTTTTTTGGGGCAACCCTCCGCCAATAAATCTATTTCAGCTGTCTCCCCGTGATTATCCCGATATAAATGCCGGTCCGGGGGATGTGGTTAGATTGTCTTTGGAGGGAGAAATTGCCAGCAAGTTTACACCCGATTGCACCGGATTGCCCGTTACATTTGAAGTTTACAGAGATGGAGAAACAACGGCGATTGCTACTGTCAATGGAAGTCTGACAGCCGGTTCTTGGGTTATTAATAGCAACCTTGGTTCTTATCAGTGGTATGTTGGCTGGCCGCATGATCTTACTGATGGAAGATACAGATTTAAAGCGGTAAATTTTGCCGGCTCACCCATTAATTCATTTCTATCGACAAATGTTCTGATTGTAACCGGAGTTGGCGCGCCTCCGCCTATGCCAACAAATGCCATGGGCCAATGTTCTCTGGACGGTAGATCAGCTTCAGTCACTTGGGATGCGCTTCTGGGATATAATGATTATTATCTTCGGATTCAACGTTCCGATGGGGCCTGGGTTATACTCAATGAATTTTGGCCTACTAATGGCTATTCATGGACTTCTCAACCCGGGGATATTTATGATTGGTGGGTGCAAACCAGAGATAACTTCGTAAGAGTGTTTAGCGATCCTGTCGGGGGGCGTTTTTCTTGTATTCCAATTCCAACCCCGATTCCTACTCCAACTCCCACTCCGACACCACCGCCTCCGTCGGCGTCTTGTAGCGCCAGTTTCTCACCGTCTTCCGTGGTTATTGGACAGTCAACCGGTTTAACCTGGAATTCTTCCAATGACGCCGATAACCGACTTTCTTATAATTGTACCGGCAATATAGGCTCCGGGAGCACTACTTTGGCTACCGGTTCTATGTCGGTTAGTCCAACTAGTAATCAAAACTGTACTTTTACGGCGGTTAATAGTGCCGGTGTTCCAGCAACTTGTTCGACGGCTGTTACTGTGAATTTGCCACCACCCACTCCTACCCCTACTCCTGTACCGACTCCTGTTCCAACCCCAACACCGATACCCACTCCTATTCCAACCCTGACACCGACACCAGCTCCAATTCCTACAGCCGATATTACATGTAATGGATTAGTAAACTCATGTTCTATTGTTTCCGGCTCATCCGGCACTTTAAACTGGAGCTGTACCAACTCTTCTTCGGCGGCGATGACTAATAGCTTAAATAATGCCGCTTCCAATGATTTGGTCGGGTCAATAATAATTGAACCGCCAAGCTCGCTAATTTACTACTTGTCTTGCACCGGTTCAGGCGGAACCGCTAATGCAAATGTAGCCGTGAATGTTTCCCCGTTGCCGGTATTGCCGCCGATATCAGACCCGCCTCCGCCGGGAATTCAGGAATTCGGTTTCAACTTGTTTAGAATTCCAAATCCGTTTTCCGGAAAAATAGATACTCTGGATAACTTATTTGATGTTATAATTTTATTTCTTTACTATATCGCCGGTCCGATTCTTGTTATAATGATTGTTTTGGCCGGACTGTTCCTTCTTTTCGGCCGGGGAGAACAGGAAAAAATCAGAACTGCAAGAAAAATTCTTCTTTATGCGGTTGTTGGTTTTGCGGTGATTTTGATCGGAGCGGGATTTAAGAAATTAATAGAAAGTATTTTGGAGCTAGGAACAAAATAAAATGTAAAATGTAAACATCAAAATGGAAAATGACAATGCAAAATTTAAAATTAAAAATATTATTTCTTTCTTTTTTGCTTAGTGTTAAAAGTTTAACCGCTTCTGCCGGAATAATCACAGATAATTTGGGGGGAGCGCCGGGGGCAGTTTTTAAGTTTGAGAATCTGTTGGGTATTTTAAGAGGGGTGTCTTGCTGGTTTTTAAGATTTGGAATAATTGCTGTGGGAGTAATGATGGTTGTTTATGGGATTTTATTCCTTGTCAGTCGGGGTAATCCTACGGGCATGACCAATGCCAAAAAAGCTCTTAGCTGGGGGATCGTTGGCGGATTGGTTATTTTCGGTGTGTTTACAATAATATTGACAGTTCCGGAATTACTAAAAATAGTAGGTTCAACGACTGACGATCCTTATCCGATTATGAAGATACTTAATAATTGCCTTTAGCAATGCACAAGAACATTAAATTAATAATATATTTTGCGGTCATCTCTTTTTCTTTTTTGTTTTATAATTCTATTGCTCGAGCCGAGCAGGTTATTTTCCAGTGCCCTAATATAGTTACGGGCCCCACCACTACTTATGGAGCGACGGCAACAATTACCGGAACCTGTACTATTCCAACCGATATTAAGGCTACTAAATGGGTGTTGAGTTACGACCTTGATGACGGTGGGGATATTTACATTAACAATCAGCTGGTTTTTAGTTTGCCCGATACTTTTGGCACTGAACAAGGTATTTCACCCATATCTTTACCCCTTCCCAGTTCCGGCTCAACCATTAGCATCAAGATTAACGCTAAAAATGCCTGGATAGGCCCCGAACCAGACCATTATGCCCAGTATGTTTATGGAAGAGCAACAATACAGATGATAGGAACGCTTGCTTCTCCGCAGAGTTTTACCATTTCCGGTTATGTCTTTACCGATTCAAACGGCAATTCCGTTAAGGATGGCGGAGAGCCGATCTGGCCGGGCAGAACGGTGGAACTCTATACCGGACCGTACCTTCCTCCGCCCAATGAACCGGGAGTGATTGTCTATGTCAGGTCAACTACCACTGATTCCAACGGGCATTATTCATTCAGCGGTTTAACCGGCGGAGACAACTGGAGAGTGAGGCATATCGTGCCAAGCGGTTATACAAGGACAACCGACGATTCATTGCCAATATATACCCCCCTTATATCCGACAAGACTCATAATTTCGGTTTTATACAATTGACTCAAACGCCCCCTCCGGATATTACCCCGCCCAAAATTTCCAATGTCAGGATAGTTAGCATAACTCAAGCCGGAGCTACTGTGACTTGGGATACCGATGAATCGTCCGACAGTCAGGTTGAGTATTGCCTTACCGGCAGTCGGTGCGGAACCAATACTTCTTTGAATGCCAATAAAGTTACAAGCCATTCAGTAAATTTGTCCGGTCTTACTCCCGACACTTATTATTATATTTGGGCTAAATCCCGCGATATCAGCGGTAATCTGGGTATTCTGGGGTATTATTTATTCAGGACTCTGACCATTGCGCCTCCCGTTACTCCAACTCCCACTCCAAGACTGCCAACACCGACACCAATACCGCCAGTAAGTCCGCCGGTTATTTCTGATGTCCAGATGAAGGATATTACTTATTATTCAGTAACTGTCAGTTGGGATACGGATAGACCAACAACAGGTGCAATTATTGCTTGCACTAATACTTTTTATTGTTCCGGCGCCTATGCAGTTGACTCAAGTTTGACTACTAGCCACTCTTTGACCATTGATCGTCTTCGGCCAGATAGACAGTATTATGTTTGGATAATTTCCAGAGATGTTAATAGGATTAGGGGGTCTTATACAACGTCTAATTTTAGGACTCAGCCAGGACTAATCATTTCTAATCTGAATGCCAATTCTACCTCATCGTCAATAATAGTAAATTGGAATACTAATATTCCAGCCAGTAGTTTGTTGATAGTTTGCAGATTTTTAATATGGTGTTATGGAGCTTCGATAGTTTCTGATCTGGCTAATGTTTTGTCCCATTCCTTGAGTGTTACAGACCTTAATCCATCAACTACTTATTATTTTTATGTAGTATCAAGGGAACAACCACTTGGTTATAGGGTTTATAGTAATTCTTCGGTGACTACTCTGCCATGATAGAATCAGAGGAATTATTTAGTCCGGTGTTCTTGTCATAGAGAGTGGGGAGTATTATAATATTAGCATTAACACAATTTAAATATTTATTGATCTGCGGTTTAGATAGCTTAAGCTATCTCGGCTTTCTTATCAGTAATATAAAAATCTTATATGAAAAAAATTTTTATGATTGTTCTTCTGGTCGCTGTCTTCGCCGGTTTTTCTAATATGGCCAATGCTCAACAATCGCCGTTTTGCATTCCCGGTCCCACTTTTGATGCGCAGATGTGCTATAATGATACAGCCAATCCAGGACAACAGGTGGGAGCTGGAACTATATTTGAAATTCTTCAAAGTATAGGC
>MGIZ01000040.1:1000-1874 GCA_001794015.1 Candidatus Yanofskybacteria bacterium RIFCSPHIGHO2_01_FULL_39_8b | reverse complement strand
CAGAGCTACAAACGCTAAAACGATATTTAAAAACGGAGTTATCGGCGCATTGATACTTTTTGCCGCTGGTATAATTATCAATACAATAATTCTTCTGGCAACCAACTGGGAAGGATTTTTTGGTTAATTTATAAGTATAGTTTTTTAAATGAAAAGTTTTAAATTAAAAAATCTAGTTCTGGTTCTTTCTTTATTTTTCGGAATGCCGGTATATGCCCAGCAAATTCCCACGGGAACTCCGATAAAGATAGATATGATATTGGCAATTTCTCAAAATATTGGCGGGTTTTTATTTACCCTAGGTAGTATTTTAGCTGTAATAACAATCATCGTGAGCGGAATTATGTATTTTTTAGTCGGCGCCAATCCCCAAAAAGTAGGCACTGCTAAGGGTATATTAAAGGCCGGTATTATTGGAACTTTAATAATATTTTCTGCCGGAGTCATTATTGCTACTATCCAAAATTTTGCCACTGATCCTTTTGGATTTTTTGGTGGTGGCGGAGGTATAAGCCCTTATTGTGATGTTAATGGAGAATGTGTCGGCGGTCCTAATGGCGGTAATTTCTGCCAATATGATTCAGATTGTTAGCCCGGAGGCGGAGGTAATAATAGTTTGCCCAACGGATCTGCTTGCACTTCCGGTAATGATTGCCAGTCATATTATTGTAATCTGAATTTGAATCCTCCAATATGCCCATAGAAATGAATTGCGGGTTAGATAATATATGGGGTGTTGATATTTTTTCTTGTGAGGATGGTATAATGAAAGAGTTAGGATTTTTCAGAAAAATAGGCACACCCCGCCCCATCTGGATTCAAGTTTAAATTTGAATCAGCGGGTTTATTTGTAAACCGCCTTCGGCTTGAGTTA
>MGIZ01000040.1:0-989 GCA_001794015.1 Candidatus Yanofskybacteria bacterium RIFCSPHIGHO2_01_FULL_39_8b | reverse complement strand
TAGTTACTCACAGAGGCCAAGAAGCTTGACCTCTGCTCGTAAACAAAATTCGCAGAAGGAGGTGTTTTTATGATTAAATTCAAAACAGTAGCAAAGATTTTAGTCGCGACCGCAATGGCTTTGATGCCGGCTTTAGTCTTGGCCCAGTTGCCAACCCCGACATCACCCTATGCTGGAGCGCCGATCACCTTAACTGATGTTCAGGATATTGTTGAAACAATCGCCAGATTTCTTATTTTAATCAGCGTTGTAATCGCGGTTATATTTATTGTTTGGGGCGGTATGATGTATATGATGGCCGGCGATGATGTCGCTAAATCTGGAGCAGCCAAAACAAGAATCGTCAATGGTATCATTGGCGCCTTAGTAGTCTTGGCAGTCGGATTGATCCTTCAGACCTTGGCTTCATTGGTTAACTGGACGGTATTTTTTAATGTCTAGTATCTTATCTGTTTCATAGATAGGTACCTAGATCTAGGTATTTCCAACAACCCCCGCGGGGGTTGTTGGGTTTTAAAAGGATAAACGCTAACGTCTGATATCGTTAGGAGACTATACCCTGACTCGGACCATATTCGGTTTCTTCCAGCGGAAACCGAATCTTAAGTACTCGGCAAAATTGTCAGGCACTTTCTTAAAAATCTTTAGAAAGTGCCTGGACCAAGCCAATTTTGCCTGCGTATTTCCTCCCCAGGGTATAGTCTCTTCACTCGTTTTAGGTTCGTTTCTAAGGATTCAGATTTAGTGGGATTGCGCTCTATTATCAAAATTTAATAGTTTCTAAAATGATATATGCGTGGATAGGGGGATAAATACACATTCGTTTTGTAACTATTTAAAATATTGTTGTATAATATAAAGACCTCCTACAAAATAATCTTTCTACTACGAATTCCAAATTTTGGCCATAAGATTATTGAAATTTTCGTAACGAAAATTATTATGCAAGAGGTCTTAGGAATGAAATTAAAACCAAACATAGATTGGGA
>MGIZ01000039.1 GCA_001794015.1 Candidatus Yanofskybacteria bacterium RIFCSPHIGHO2_01_FULL_39_8b | reverse complement strand
TCGGAAGTGTAGTAGGAAATGCCATAACCGACGGTCTTGCCGGAATTTTTGAAGGATACGAATGGCAGAAAATAACTCGCTCTAAAATAAAAGAGAAAAGAACAATACTCACTATTGCTTTAGGCAAACTTTCCGGCTGCCTACTTGGCGCAGGAGTGGTATTGACTATTTTTTGGACGTTGTTGAATATATAAAGAAGTTTGAATAATAGGGATTTTACTAAAAAAAGTATATCAAAATACCAAAATCATGGCTATTGCAAAAGTTCTCTATCCCTAAAATAAGAAAAAAATATACAACAAAAATGAAAAAAGAATTATAACAAGCTCGCTTTTAAATTAGCAGTTAAGTTTGCTGTAACTCCTAACTCATCTAAAACTGTTGTTGCATTCAGTTTTGAAAAATAAGAGCCTACCACTTCGTCAATTGCTTGGGGAGTAGGTCTTTTTTCACCTAATCTCTCTTGCAAATATCCAACGAAAAGAGGTGTACCATTTCGCAATGGAACAACATCACTCAATGCCATAGTGGCATACGCTACTTTCATTTTCTTTACTAATCTTTCACTTTGTTCTTTGGCTCTGCTGTTATCTGACTCCAGTTCTTGGACTCCTATATCTACTCTTCGACATACATCTTCCAATAAAACTGCGTACATATCAACTTGTGTTTCTACTGTATTCGGGCTATCTCCAAAGCGTGCTTGAAATTCTGGTTTATAAGGTGTTAATAGAGAACCTTGAATGCTCACATTAAGTAATAAATTGTATTTTGGTTCTTCTCCTGTAATTCCTGCCGGAATACATGCGCATGTTTTATCATATTTTATCTGTAATTCTGTCATTTTTCATTTTCCTTCTTTTATTTTTTCTCTTTTCTCAAGATGCGTTTTCATCCTAATATCGAGCTAAAAGTGGCGTTAGTATTTAAATGTTTCGATATTTTGTTACTTTATAGTAATTATAAAAACCTCTCCCCCCAAAAACCCCAACGTTTATATACAAAATTACCTCTACAATCAAAAAAGAGGTTGGTATGGCAATAGATTGGAAAAAAATAATAGAATATCTCACCACAGATACCTCTAAACCAAAAACAACTCAATCCTCACCTCCCTCTCAATTAACTCCTCCCTCACAACCCTCTTCTTCTTCATCTCCAATAGCCCCCACAACACCAACCTCAAACAACTCTCCTTCCACAGCCGTCATTCCCCAAACTCCATCTACTCCAGCTGAAAAAGTCGATCTCTCCGCCTCCACCAGCTCAAAAAAAATGGGGTCCTTCATGGTCCTCTTCATCCTCGTCAATTCTATATTTGGTACATCTTTATTTTACCTTCCAAGTATTGGCGTTCTTGCCTTCGGTCCAGCTTCTATCATCTCTTGGCTTGTCCTCTTCTTCCTCGCAACTATCATCATGTTGTATATGAGCGAACTCATTACCGCCTATCCCACATCAGGTGGAACTTATGAATTCTGTAAACTCGCCTATGGTCGATTTGGCTCATTTATGGGCGGCTGGGTGATTTGGCTTGCCGGTAATTTAGGCATGGCCCTCAACGTCCAAGCCGCCGCCGAATACTTCCTCCCCAGTGCCGCTGTAACATCCATCGCTCGTATCGTTTTCGTCATTCTCTGGATTGTTGTGTTAAATGCACTCGCATTCAAAGGTGTTGACGCTGGCGCCACTATGTTAGTCATCTTTGGAATAATTGCCACTCTCGTCCTCCTCTTTATGACCCTCCCTTCATTCATCAGCATTCCCGGTCTATTAGAAAGCCGCTTTGAAGTTCCCTTCCAAAAAAGTTTTCTTATTCCTTTCTTCCAACAAGAAGGCATGTGGTCCATTCTCGCCTACTTCGGCCTCTCTCTCTTATACATCACTGAAGCTTTCTTCGGCTATGAAACAATAAGTTATATGGCCAACGAAGTCGCTAAACCTAAACAGATTCCCAAACTCTTATTGATAACTATTATCAGCTGTGGCATTCTCACCTCCCTCTACGTCTTAAGTTCGCTTGGCACCGTAAGTTATCACGACTACGTCAACGACGCCCGTCCTTTTATCGTCCAAGCTAAAAACGTCATGGGGACTATGGGCGCAAAAATAGTTGAATTTGGTATGTATCTCGTCATCATCGGTGCCGCTGCTGGTTGGCCTATCACCGGTTCACGTCTCTTACAAGCCATGGCCCAAGATAAATTATTCCCTCCGCAATTTGGCGAACCACATAAAAAATTTAAAACACCTTACAAAGCCGTCATCTTTCAATCGATTGCCGTCTTTTTCTTCTGGGGCCTCTTGCTCTGGGGCTACACCCATAAATGGAACAACACCTATTTGCGTTTATACCTCATCTACGTTGTCTGGGGTCTCATTTCATTAACTCTCATTTTACTCGCCGTTCCCATTCTACGTCGCAAACATCCAGATAAAGAACGCTCATTCAAAGCACCATTACCTTGGCTTGGTCCATTATTCATCATCACTTATATCTGTATTCTCCTCATCAACTGGTACTTTATTGAAGGCGTCATCGCTACCGCCACTATTAGAATTGGCCTCTCTTTCCTCCTCTTAGGCCTCCCCCTCTACCTTCTCGTCGAAATGACCTACAACCCCTCTGCTATTCTCAAAGCCAACGAATGGTTATCCTACATCGTCTTGATCGGCGAAAAAATATTCTTTCCCTACTCCATTCGTAACACTCTATTAAAAGATATGGGCGACATCACCGGCAAAAAAATATTCGAATACGGCAGCTCCATGGGCACGTTGACCAACAAATTAGCTGAAAAAGTTGGACCAACCGGAAAAATCTACGGCGCAGACATTTCATTACATAAAGTCAAAATCGCCAAAGAAAAAACCGCCCACCACGCCCACGTCCAAATCATCCACCATCCACATCTCGACGACTTACGTCTCGAATTACCCGAAAAAGTCGACGGCGTCATCTCTGTAGGCATGTTATCCTATATGCAAAACCCCCAGAAAATCCTCACAAGCTTAGCCAATCATGTCAACCCCGGCGGTGAAATCGTCTTCCTCGACTACGACAAATTCTTTTACGTCATTCCTAACGTTCCGTGGATGAGCAGCGACAAAAACCTAATTGACATGTTCGCCAAAGCCGGCTTCGACGTCCAAATCGAACGTAAAAATAGTCTATTATGGCAGTATATAATAATTAGCGGGAAAAAGAGAGAGGAATGATTTTGATTTTCGACTTTAAAACAACCAATCCCAACCTTTATATACCAATTTCCCCTCCCTCACCCTAATAACCAAAAAGAGGGAGTCTGAACATATGACCAAAATAGATTTAACATCCTATCGCGACGACAAAAAAGACTCCTACTTCTGGCATACTTTATACAACAAATTAACTTCAAATATGTACGCCGTCATCTTAACTGTCGTCATTCTTTTCGTCTTCCTCTGGTCTTTCGTCTTCTCACGCATCGAAGGCCTCTCCTACTTCGACGGCATTTATTGGATATTCACAACTATGACCACTGTCGGTTACGGCGATATTTCTCCTAAATTAATCATGGGAAAACTTGTTGCCATGACCACAATGCTCGCCGGTATCAGCGTCTTAGGCTACTTAATGAGTCGCACCATGGATATGGTTGTCGACGCAAATTTAAAAGGGGTGTTCGGATTGAAAAAAGCAAAAACAAAAAAACATGTCATCGTCTGCGGCTGGAACAAAGTCAGTGAAACCGCTGTACGCCAATTAAGTGAAGAGCACGAAAATATCATCGTGATCGATAGTGAACTCCATCCGGAATTAAAACAAATTCCTGGCGTTCATTTCATCGTCGGCGACCCAAAAAGTCCCGAAACATTAACCAAAGCGAACTTGGATGAAACAAAGTTTGTCATCGTCGCCATGGAAGACGACTCTGACGTGCTGCTCAGCACCCACATCATTCGTGAACTAAATCCAACCGTTGAAATAGTTGCCCGAATCGACCAACATCGCCACGTCAAAATCGCCCAAAAAGCCGGTGCAACGCATATTGTCAGCCCAGCCTCCATTGGTGGCAATTTATTAGTCGAAGCCGCCATTAAC
This sequence comes from Candidatus Yanofskybacteria bacterium RIFCSPHIGHO2_01_FULL_39_8b, assembly GCA_001794015.1. Taxonomy (GTDB): domain Bacteria; phylum Patescibacteriota; class Minisyncoccia; order 2-02-FULL-40-12; family GWA2-44-9; genus 2-01-FULL-39-28. Next base: position 2,225 of record MGIZ01000039.1, on the reverse strand, counting down.
CCCAGCGTCGTCAAATGGGTCATGGAAGCAACAGCCTACGAACAAGAAGGCATAGAACTGATGGAATACGACGTCACGGCATCATCTTGGTCAAATGGCAAAACTGTTGGCAAACTACGTGACAAACTCGGCCATAAAGCAATCTTGCTCAGCGTCAACTCCGATAAAGGCCACGACACTCTGCCCGAAGACACCTATAAAATCAAAACCGGTGACTCATTAATCTTAGTCATCAATCCGGCAAAGTATAAAACCATTGATTTGTAATTAAATATTTTTTTTTAAATTCTATTTTTTTTACTCCTATTAACAACACCAAGAAAAAAATCAAACCCAAAAAAGAAAAACAACAAATCTACCCTCTCAAAAACTCTTACTTCTTCACCATCTTCTGCACATTCACTAAATCATGCATGATATCTGACGCAATAAAACAATACCCCTTCTTCTGCTTCAACAATTGATCGCCAATAAACCCATTAATGTACGACGCTGCCACCGCACTCTTAAACAAATCCTGTGACTTCGCTAAAAATCCAACCGTTAACCCTGCAAGCACATCCCCTGTACCTGCTTTTGTCATCCCTTGATTCCCTGTGCGATTGTATGCAATCTTATTTTTCGAAATAATAATATCTGTCGCTCCTTTCACTAACAATACATTATCATTCTGTAAAAAATAACGTAAATTACCCTGCAACACTTCCGCTTTCTCTTTAATATTACTCTCTCGTAATTTCGGCAGTAAAAACTCTTTATTACTATTAATTAACATAAGCTCTAACTCTTTTTCATTTGGCGTCAGAATTGAATTGCTAAAATCCTTAAACGATAACGACTTTAACGCATCCGCATCAATGACTTTTGGCTTCAGACACTTGCGGATAAAATAATGCACAAACTTATCCCCTCGTCGTGTCATCCCGCAGCCAACTAACACTGCATCAAACCGTTCTGCCGACTTTACCATCTCTTTGGCATTCTTCACACTAAACGTCTCACCGCGCAGCTTCATTGTCATTAAATCTGGTGCATATCTATTTGCTGCCCAGGCCACTTTCTCAGACGACGCAAGTGTCACCGCATCACACCCTGCTCGCAGCGCTGATAACCCTGCCAATGTAAGTGCCCCCACATACTCCTCTGAACCCCCAATCACTAACGCATAGCCATTTTCTCCTTTATGAGAAGTTTTCTTCCTATCCATCAATTTTTTAACATAATTCAGATTCATACTCGGCACCTCTTTTCGATGAGGAAGTCTTTTTTTAAGCTTTATATATCTTTGTCACAATTACAAAGTAGATAATCATTTTTTGACTCCTCTTTATAAATACAATGAAAAAAACATCGTAGGTTTATAAATAGAACCCGACTCTTACCTAAATAAAGTTAACCCTACCATGAATCTTCCGCAGAGCGCTTCACAAAACTATATTGCCTAAGATATTGGCCTCCGAAACCTTTATAAACCCCCCCTTAATTTAACAAACTATGGGAAAACGCATCGGTACACATCAACGTAAAACACGTTATAAGTACAAACGTCACTATCGCGAACAAGGAAAAACCCGCGTCAGCCAGTTTTTTCAGCAATTAGAGCTTGGCGATAAAGTAGGGCTCAAAATCAACTCCAGCTACCAATACGGTCGCTTTTTCCCTCGCTTTCACGGCTTAACTGGCACAATCGCAGGTAAAAAAGGCTTTTGTTATATCGTCGAAGTCAAAGACCAACACAAAGAAAAATCACTCTACGTACATCCCATTCACTTACAGAAGCAATAAATAGGTTATTATAATCTTAATCTATACAAAATTAACATAAAAACAACATCAATACCATGGCCAGCCTCCAATTTATCGAAGAAAAACCAATTTCTCTCGTTGAAGTTCGCTCTATTCTAACCGACGTTGAATCCCGTGACACCGAATTAAACTACCGCTCAACCAAAGTAAAAGAATTCTTAGAAAACTTCGGCACTGAATTAACTGAAGCTAAAAAAGAAAAACTACTTAAAAAATTAAAAGACCTCAACCTAGTCCGCTTAAAAGACGAATACTACTTAAAAATAATCGACTTCTTGCCCACAACGGCAAACGATTTGAAAATCGTCTTGCAAGCCTACCCTGTAAGTCTGCCCAAAAAAGACATGGACAGCATTGTTGAGGTTGTCACCGAATTTGCACCTTAAATTGCGTAAAGAAACGCAATTTTTATTAAGTGC
>MGIZ01000038.1:1025-5886 GCA_001794015.1 Candidatus Yanofskybacteria bacterium RIFCSPHIGHO2_01_FULL_39_8b | reverse complement strand
TCTATTTTTAATTTCTAGCATTGATAGTGCGGCAATCACTTGCGATGTATCAATCCCAGCTTCTCTTATTATTTCATCTCCAGTTAGCTCGCTCTTTTCATCAAGTATATCAAGAATCTTTTGCTGAATAGGATCCTTTGTTGATATGTCGCTTTTAATTTCTAATTTAAGTTTTGGATTTTTAGCATATTCTTCAAGTATGTCCTCGGCTGAAGTTACTGCTTTCGCCCCGATTTTTAATAGCCAATTTGTTCCCCTTGAAACTGGTGAAAAAATGTTTCCCGGCACGGCAAATACGTCTCTATTCTGGTCAAGAGCCGATTTAGCAGTAATTAGGGAGCCGCTTTTTTCAGCACCTTCAACTACCAGCACGCCTTTTGACAGGCCGCTGATTATCCGATCTCTAATGGCAAAATTTGCCCTAATGATCTCGCCACTTTTTTTATATTCTGAAATCAGAAGACCGTTGTTTTTCAGTATTTCTTTAGCCAGGTTAAAGTTTACTTGAGGCCCTATCCCGCGATCATCCACCGTTGACCCCAGTACGGCTATTGTGGGCAAATCATTATCCAAGGCAGATTGGTGAGCAACGGCGTCGATCCCCATGGCAAGTCCCGAAACGATGGTCATACCACTACCGGCTAGACCGGAGATAATATGTTCAGTTGCTTCTTTTCCGTAAGCCGTGAGTTTGCGAGTGCCAACCACACTAAAACAGAAGCCATTCAGAAGCTTAGTATTCCCGCGGCAGTATAGCTGTTTTGGGGGGTCGGCGATTTGGGCAAGCAGTTTAGAATATTCTTTATCTTTTAGTTTTAACTCTGTAATAGGAAAATTCATCTTGTCAAGAATACTTCATAAACCGATATTGGTCAAATTTTTTATATGATGATATTATATTTAATATAGTTTTTAATTTTAAATTCTTTTTTGTATTTATCTGTAATTATTCCGGCCTATAACGAGGAAAAAAGAATCGGATCAACTCTCAAGTCAATTGATGAATATTTAAGGTGGCAAAATTATGATTATGAAATTATTGTAGTAAGCGACGGCTCAAAGGATAATACCGCGGCCTTAGTTACAAATTTTGAGGCGGAGATTAGAAACTTAAGATTAATAGACAACAAAGAAAATCATGGCAAGGGATATGTGGTAAAACAGGGAATGCTTGAGGCGAAGGGCGAGTTAAGACTTTTTACAGATGCCGACAACTCAACATCTATGGACCATCTCGATAGTTTTATTTTCCATGTTAACGAAGGTTATCAGACTATTATAGGTTCGATTGCGGTTAAGGGTTATAAAATTTCTGCCGGTAGTGAGCCGGCATGGCGGAGGGTTTTAGGAAAATTTGGCAACCTGTTTATACAAATAATGGCTGTACCCGGAATTCACGATACTCAAAGAGGTTTTAAACTTTTTACCGCGAAAGCCGCTGATAGTATTTTTCCCAAACTTACTATTTCAAGGTGGGGATTTGATATAGAAGTACTGGCTTTGGCTAGAAAGCTTGGTTATAGGATAAAAGAAGTTCCAGTTGATTGGAAAAATGATCCCAATTCAAAAGTGGGACTTAAGGCCTATTTCCAGGTTTTATTAGAAACGGTTATAATTAGGTGGAACTTGATGACGGGAAAGTATAACTAACGACTAATAACTAACGACTAACGACAAGAAGAGTCATGAGTCGTAGGTCATAAGTCGTAAGTCAGCTTGCTCAACGAATTTAGACAAGATCTTGTTTCCGGAGAATGGGTGCTTTTTGTGGTCGGACGCACCCATAGCCTTCGAGAGGACGAAGATAAAGATTTTTATCAGATAAAAAAACAATGTCCATTCGAAAATTTTCAAGAATCGGGTCAAGAAATCATTTGGAATTATCCTGATTCCGAAAACTGGCGCGCTGCCGTAATTAAGAACAAATATCCGGCGATGAGGCAGGGCCTTTGCACTACGGAAAAAAATTATGGGCCGTTTAAACTTTTTGATCCGATAGGCGATCATGAAGTCGTCGTATACCGCGAGCACGATTACGGGGTATATAAGTTTTCTATCTCTGATTTTACGGACATGGTGCGGATTTATAAAAAACGATTCACCGAGTTAGTTCAAAAATCCGAATGCGCCAAATATATACTTATTTTCCATAATCAGGGACGGTCAGCCGGGGCAAGTATTTATCATCCCCACTCCCAAATTATCACGATGCCGATTCTGCCGCCTGATATTTTCAGAAGCATTAACGGTTCGTTTAGTTATTATAAAGAACATAAAAAGCGAGTCTATAGCGACTTGCTTGAATGGGAACAGAAAGAACGCAAAAGGATTGTTTATGAAAATAAGGAATTTATAGTTTTTTGTCCCTATGTTTCCAAGTATCCCTATGAAATGAGAATATTTTCAAAAGAAAGCCACGCCCATTTTAATCAAATGCCGGATAGTTCCGACGAGTTCTATGCCGATGCCCTGTTTACGTCTTTACAAAAAATAAAAGCTGCCCTTGATAAACCGCCATTTAATATGTTTATCCATACGGCGCCGTTAAAAGATGATTTTGGTGTTCATATGCACGAATTTTACCATTGGCATACGGAAATAATTCCGCATTTAAAAATTGATGCCGGCGTTGAAATTGGTACCGGGGTGGCTATAAATGTTGTAGATCCGAATGATGCGGCGGAAACATTAAGAAAGGCGAGTATCTAAATGGATAAAAAATTAATTGTTGCCAATTGGAAGATGTTGCCCAACACTCTTGCCGAAGCGCAAGAAATTTTAGAATTGGTTAATGATTATTTGGAGTCTATTGGCGAAAAAAAAGAATTTAGCCTTGTTTTTTGTCCGCCATTTGTTTTTTTGGAAGGGGTAGGAAGGATATTAAAAAATTCTCATTTAGCGCATGGATCTTTTCTTGGAGCCCAGGATATAGCGATTGATGATGGCGGCGCTTTGACCGGAGAGGTGTCCGGTCCGATGTTAAGAAAATTAGGGGTTGAATACGTGATTATAGGCCATTCCGAAAGGCGCTGGAAATTGGCTGAATCGGATGAGATGATAAATAAAAAATTAAAATCAGCCCTCCGAAATGAATTAATCCCGATTGTATGTATCGGGGAAAAGTCGCGCGACAGTAGTTTTAAAGAATTTTTAGAACAACAAATTGAGACCACATTCAAAGATTTAAGTTCCGACGAAATAGGAAAATGCATTATCGCTTATGAACCGGTCTGGGCGATAAGCACTAATCCTGGCGCAAAACCAGATACTTCCGCAAACGCTCTTGAGTCGATCTCTATAATTAGAGAGCATTTGAATTTAAAATTTAAAATTAAAAATTTAAAATTTTTGTATGGGGGATCTGTCAATTCTCAAAATATAAGCGATTTTATAAAAGAAAAAGAAATAAACGGGGTATTGGTCGGCGGTGCCAGCGTAAATAAAGAAGAATTTGTTAGAGTTCTCCGACATATAACATGAAAACTGTTAGCGACATTCCGGATTTTAAAGGTAAAAAAGTTCTGTTAAGGACTGATTTTGATGTGCCAATATTGACTAATGACCAACGACTAATGACTAGCAACAAGTTGCAGATTGCCGAAACCTTTAGAATTCACAAACAAAAACCGATGATTGATTATCTGTTGGATGGGGGAGCGAAGGTGGTGATGGTTTCTCATATTTCGGCGGTAAATTCTTTTAAACCGATATTGCCGCAACTGGAGAGCCTGTTAAACCGTCCAATCCACTTGGAAGCTAAGCTTCCAAGTGGAAGCTTAGCTTCCGGATTAACATTGTTGGATAATATTCGTCGGTGGCCGGGAGAAAAAGAAAACAGCAATGAATTTGCAAAACAACTAGGGACGGGATTTGATTTTTATATAAACAACGCTTTTGCCGTTTGTCATAGACGACATGCTTCCATTTCGGCAATTGTTAAATTTTTACCAAGCTATGCAGGGTTGCTGACAGAAGAAGAAACAGAGAATCTTAATAAAGTCATTAATTCGTCAAAAGAATCCAAGATTATTATAATTGGGGGAGCAAAGGCGGAAACTAAGATCCCTGTTATTAAAAACTTAATTGATAAATCTGAAAAAATTATTTTAGGCGGAGTGGTGGCTAACGATATTTTTAAAGAAAGGGGTATGGACATAGATGATTCGTTGGCTGATAAAAACAGCAAAGAGCTTTTTGTAGGTTTGGATATTTATGATTCTAGGCTTGTTTTGGCCGATGATTTCAATGCTCCCGGCGGGAAAATTTTAGACATCGGACCGGCATCAATTAGTAAGTTTATTGACTTGATCGGGCAGGCTAAAATGGTAATTTGGAATGGTCCGATGGGTTTGTTTGAAAATTCTGATTACGCTAAGGGCACTTATGAGATAGCTAAAGCTCTGGCTAATTTAAATAGTTTTAGAGTAATCGGCGGAGGCGATACGATTACGGCCGTGAATAGATTGGGTATTCTTAATAAATTTAATTTTGTATCAACTGGCGGGGGAGCGATGCTGGCCTTTCTTGCCGGTGAAAAACTGCCCGGATTGGAAGCGCTGGGATATTATTGATTAACGACTAACGACTTATAACTAGGGATCAAAGACAAGAACTTATATTAAATTTCAAGCCATAAGTTATAGGTCGCAGGTTTATTATGAAAGACATTGTAATTCTATATCACGCCGATTGTCCCGATGGTTTCGGCGGAGCTTGGGCGGCCCATAATAAATTCGGCGATAAAGCCGAATATATTGGCGTCAGTCACGATCAGCCCGTGCCATCCGGTCTTGTGAATAAAAAAATTTATATGATTGATTTTGCCTATTCGGTTGAAATGACAAAAGATTTAATAAGTCAC
>MGIZ01000038.1:0-986 GCA_001794015.1 Candidatus Yanofskybacteria bacterium RIFCSPHIGHO2_01_FULL_39_8b | reverse complement strand
GAAGAGGCAGTCAAGCTTACCCAAAATTATTCTTATGCCACAGATCATTCCGGTTCGGTTCTGGCTTGGAAATATTTTTATAAAGACAAATCCGTTCCGTTAATGCTTCAGTACATTGAAGATCGGGATTTATGGAAATTTAAACTTTCCCACACTGCCCCGATTGTTACCTATATAGACTCATGCGATTACAACTTTTCTATTTGGGACAGATTAGTTAAAGATTTTGAGAATGATAAAAAAAGAAAAGAATTTATTGAAAAAGGAACCTTTATGCTGAATTATCGGGAGGAATTGATTAAAAGAATAGTTGAGGAAGGTGCAAAATTGGTCAAATTTGAAGGTTATGAAACTTATGTAGTTAATGCGCCCCATGAATTTGCTGATCGGATCTCGCAAATTTTGTATACCAAAAAACCGCCGCTAGCCATAAGGTGGTCAGATAATAATGACGGGGTCCATGTTTCATTGCGTTCAGATGATACCGTTGATGTGGCGAAAATTGCCCAAAAATTCGGCGGCGGCGGCCATAAGGCGGCGGCAGGATTTAGTCTCCCGTCGGTTAAATCATTTCCATGGAAAGAAATAAAATAATAATTCACACCGATGGCGGTTCAAGGGGCAACCCCGGTCCGGCGGCGATAGGAGCGGTCATAGAAGAACAAGCCTTACAAGGGCATCTTGTCCTACAAGATGCCCTTGTAAGGCGGGAATATAGCCAATTTATTGGCATAACTACAAACAATGAAGCCGAATATCAAGCGGTTATTTTTGCTTTGAAAAAACTTAAACAGTTGGTGGGTAACGCTAATGCCGAGAAGGCCGAGGTTATTTTCTATATGGACAGCGAGCTTTTGGTTAAACAACTCAACCACGAATACAAGGTTAAAGAAGAAAACATTCAAAAATTATTTCTTGAAGTCCACAATCTTCGTCTTGATTTTGGAAAAGTCGAATTTAAACACGTTCTCCGGAGCAAGAATACG
>MGIZ01000037.1:1509-7220 GCA_001794015.1 Candidatus Yanofskybacteria bacterium RIFCSPHIGHO2_01_FULL_39_8b | reverse complement strand
CGGGGAGTGGCCAGAAAGGAGGTGAAGCTATGGAGAAACATAGCTACACAGAAAAGCAGTGTCCACACGGGATGTGCCTAGATCACAGTCCCGAGTGGGAAAGGATTGGGGAACCAGAGTTTGTGCCCAATCCGGACCTCTTCGGCAAGCACTCCCTCTTTCATCGGCACTGCGGGCAGCGTATGTTGAAGGTGGAAAAGTTGGTAAAAGAGCGCTGCAAGAGATGCGGTCGAGAAGGTTTTGAGATTCTCGATTGGAATGCAAACCTATGCGAATGTTGCGGTTACCACTCCCACACCCTAGACTACGGCATGTGATTAAGCTTCTCTACAGTAAGCCAGTTACGCCAAGCAACTGGCTTTTTCTTTCCATTGCCGTTTCTATTACTTAACCAGTGTCCGAAATTTATGACTCATATTCATAATCTAAAAACCTTCTTTAGCCAATCATCCCTACCGATATTCTGAGCAACCGCTAACCTCATTTCTTTTTCGGAAAACCCAAAAAACTCCCTTAAAAGTCCTATCTCGTCTTGGCAGTCGAAAGGATGAATCCAAATGCTTTTTTGTAGGGGAAAAAATCCTAATTCCTTTAATTTTCCTCGAAAAGCTTCACGATAAATATTTTTAAGTCTACTAATATCAAACATTACCATTCTCCACATTCCATCCCATTTCCGGGGTTCTTTAATTCTTAGGCAATCAACCTGAAGCCAACCAGCTCTCTTTTTCCCCTCCTCGGTTAGATTAATATAAATTTGATGATTATTTTTCTTAATATTAATGCAGCAATTATACATCACAATTGATTGATTACTTTACGAATTGAATTAATTATTTTTGGTATATCTTTTTCCTTATAATGATTCTGCAATGGGAAGTTAATAATCCTTTGGGCGGCTTCCACTGTGTTGGGAAAATCAGCCAAGTTGATTTTATACTCTTCCTGGACTTCTTTATTTAAAATAATGGGGGTATGCCAAATACGAGTGCAAAAAATTCCGTTTTTACTCAATTTTTGGACGATTTCATCTCTCTTTCCTACTAAACTCTTAGGGACCAAAGCTGAAAGATAGCAAAAAACACTGTTATCTGATTTTTGCGCTTCAAATCCTAATTTCCTTAATTCTTCCTGGAGCAGTAAAGCCATTTTCTTGCGGTTTTCCAATGTTTTCTCAAAGTTTTCCAGCGATCTTGAGAATAATGCTAAAGATACGTTGTTAAGTCCGGCCGGGCTCGACAACTTTTCTTTTCTTACAATTTTCGGGGCAATTTCGCCGCCGAATTTTTTGAAAAAAAAAGCGAATAGCGAAAAACAATTCAATAGAGATAGAAAATCGCGGAAAGAGAACGATGTCTTTGGCAATTCCCCTATCTGCCAGTCCTTCGGGCAAACCAGCAACCCGCCCCTCAGAACCGGCAATTGTTTGTATAAACTGAAAAAGGCAATATCGCTTTTTAATTTTATGCCAAAAGCATGGGCGCAGTCCTCGATAACGGGTAAACCCCATTTTTGAAGCTTATCTATATCGAACAAAAGCCCGTAAGTGTGGCAAACGAGAACGGCTTTTGTGTTCGGGGTAATTTTCCTTTCCATCTCATCTATTTTGATATGAAAAGTTGTTAAATCAATGTCCAGAAAAATCGGCTTAATATTGTATCTTTCCAAAATCGGCTTGAAAATGTCGCATAGGTAAGCCGGCATTAAAATTTCCGAATTCTGAAGATTCAGTTTTTCAATAATAATCTTGAAAGCCGATCTCCCCATATCGGTAAAAATCAATTGTTTTCCCGGGAAATATGACTCAAGTTTCTGAGCCAAATTCACCTTCTTGAATTTATTCAACTTTATTTGCGGATGGACAAAAAACATACCAATCTTACTCTGGCCAGGCATCTTTTGAGTAGCCAGCCAAGAGTATTTTCAAACGCTAGAAAAATCCTGGGAGATAAATTTAAATTTAATGGCGGATAAGTGTTAAAAAACCTCTGCCTCTTAAAAATAAGGCCTTCTTTTTCAAATTCCCGCCTGATTCCAGGAAGCGAGAGATAGTATGGGGAATTCTTTTTTAAAATCCTTATCAAACTGCTAAAAATCTTGTAGAAAGACAGGCAATTTATGAAGTCACAGATTAAAATCCCCCCCGGCTTTAAAACCCTGGCGATTTCCTTCTGCGCGCCGCGGTACGTTGCCGCCGAAACATAGCCGAAACTCACCACTACGTCAAAGGAACAATCGTCATATTTAAGGCAGTAAACGTCCCCCTCTTCAACTTTGATTCTATCCTCAAGACCAGTTTTTCTGACATTCTCCCTAGCCACTTCAACCGCTGGTTTTGAAATATCAAAACCAGTAATCTCAAAATCGGTATTTCTAGCCAGAAGAATAGCCAATTCCCCGAAACCGCAACCAATATCTAGCACCTTGCCGGATTTCACGCTTAAAAGCTCAAGGGCGTTCTTAACGGTCAAAATAAAAGTGGCTTGCCTGACGGAATCAGCCCTATTATCCTGCTTATTTTCCCATTTTTCTTTCCTTTTTTCAAAATTATCGGGACTTGTCATCATAATTTATATTTAAGCAAAGACGGGCTTAATTTTTTGATGAAAAACGGCGGAAGAAGACCGAAAATATTCCTTAATTTTGAATCACGAAAACCACTGCTTTGATAATTTTCCAATTCAAAAATAGGATGTTCTTCGCCTCCCCAACCCCGCTTAAAAACTTGCAGAGAAGAATCCTGCCTCGTCCCGCCAAAATCAAAAATTTTGTTCTCTAGAAAGCATTTCTGAATTTGCCGCCATAAAATAAGGTGATTGGCCCCTAAATTTTTGTGTTTTTCATCAATCGCATTTTGGAAGTAATGAATAAATCTACCGTAAAAGAGAAAAACGCTGCCGGCTATAATCTTGTTTTCTTTTTCAGCCAAAACTACTTCCGATTCTTTGGAATTTAAAAAATACTGAAAAAAAGAAAAAGGATAAGCAGGAATTTTGTGTCTTTTGGCGCCCTTAACATGCAAATTATAAAAATTCCTAAGGTCCTTCTCGCTTTGACACTTCTCAACTTGAATATTATTGACTTGGGCTTTTTCTATTTCATGCCGTGTAGTCTTTCTTAAATTTTGCTGATCTTCCAGAAGATAGCTTACACGGCCGGAATCTTCAAGCGCGGTTTTTCCAAAATAGTCAAGCAGCTGCGGATGGAAACTGATTCTAATGCAGCCCTTGAATTCGGAAAAAAGATCCCGCCTGAAAAATTCTCCGTCTATTTTTTCTGTTAATGGCAAGGGCCCGCCGTACTCGCAAAAAGGATGAGAAATCAATTTACCACCCACTCTCGCCAAGCTTAATAAGCACTCTTCGTTATAAACATATCTTTCGAATTTCAGCCACTTAAAACTTTTCTCTAAAAACTCTTCCCACTCCAAAAAATGAAAAAAAGTCTTGAATAAGACTTTATCCAACAAAACCTGCCATTCATTTTTATCTGTAATTTTGATAAATTTCTGCTCCATTCAAAAATTGATAGTTTTTGCTTTTTAACAGCTTAATAATTTCTTCAAATTTTTCTGATTTTTCCCAGGAATGAAAGCTTAAAGTGATAAATTGGGGGCAATAAATAAAGAATAAAATTTTATAAAACCAGCCTGGCAGCTTTCTAATCCAGGCGCCAGCCAAAGGAATTCCGAACATCTGTCCGCTGACGGGGATTTCTAAAATTTTTAATCCGTTAACGTAATGTGGCAAGAGGGGTTTTGGACCCTTATAGCCGCGGTATTTTTTAAATGGGGGGTAGTGAGGAACAACACTGCTGTCATATAAAAATCCTTTTTCCTCAAGAAGTTTGATTCCTTTCTCATCAATAATATGAGATGGCGCCCTGAATCCTTCTGGTTTTTTCTGAAAAATATTAAAATAAAGGGAAACAAAAGCCTCTAATTCTTTCTTTCTCTCTTCATTGTTTATTAGGTTCCAAAAACGATGGGTAAAACTGTGGCAGGCAATTTCGTAATCCCTTGCCCAATCTTTCGCCAAATCATGGAATTTCTCCAGAACTTGCCCCGTGACAAAAAGAGTAGCTGGAATATCGTATCTTTTAAAAATGTTTAGGATTTCATCTAAGTGGTCGGCTTCGCCATCTTCCACGTCAACCGAAGCAAAACAGATTTTTTTATTCATGACCCCATTAAAAATTTTTAGTAAATTATCCATATCTCAATCCCGTCAAGAAATCTTTTAATACTATGGAATTTTTAACGGGGCGAGTAATATTTAATGATTTTCAAAAGGCTCTGCTCCAAGTTTACTCTGGGCTGATAGTTAATGAGTTTTTTAATTTTTGAAAGATCTGGCCTTCTATGAGCCATATCGTCGAAATCCCGGCCATAAGCCTTGTCGTATGGAATAAAGACAATTTTTGAATTACTGCCCGTCATTCTTTTGACCTTCTGCGCTAATTCTTTTATAGAAATTTCCTCTTCTGAACCTAAGTTAAAAATATTGCCAACTGCTTTAGGGTGGCTCATGAGCTTAATTAAAGCATCCGTAACATCACAAACGCAGGCGAAACACCTAGTCTGGTAGCCGTCGCCATAAACGGTTATGGGCTTTCCGGCTAAGGCCTGCTGGATAAACCTTGGAGCCACCATACCGTAGACCCCTGTCTGACGGGGCCCTATTACATTGAAAAGCCTGACAATTACCACGGGCAGTCCTTTTTCCCGGTAATAAGCCAAAGACAAAAATTCATCTCCTCCCTTAGACATGGCATAACCCCAGCGGCTATGGTAAGCTGAACCGTAAATTCTGTCCGACTCTTCGGAGAAGGGCAACTTGTCATTTTTTCCGTAGACTTCAGAAGTGGAAGTAAATAGTAAAGGCACCTTGTATTTTGCTGCGGCGTCTAAAATAATTTCGGTTCCTCTGATATTTAAAAGAAATGATTCCAATGGTTTATCAATAATTCTTTTAACGCCCACGGCGGCGGCTAAGTGATACACTTGATCAGCTTTTTTAACTAATTTTTCTACTTTTCTTGCATCAATAATCGTGCCTTTTATAAAATGAAAATTTTTATCATTTTTGAGATGGGCAATGTTTTTAAGGTTGCCGGTGGATAGGTCGTCAATCACGAAAACTTCTTCCCCGGCTTTGAGGAGTTTTTCAGCCAAATGGGAGCCGATGAAGCCGGCTCCGCCGGTGATTAATATTTTTTTAGCCGTGGGCATCTTATATTTCCAATAATTTTTTAACCCCCTCTTCCAAGGTTATTTCCGGCTGCCAGCCAAGCAATGCCTTTGCCTTCGTGATATCAGCCAGGGTGTCGCGCATTTCGCCGGTCCGAGGCGGGATATGGATAGCTTTCCAGCCAAATAATTGAGCTATTGCATTAACGCTGTGATTTTGACCGGCTCCGATATTAATTACTTCGCCCGAACCTACCTTATCTGACTCCATCGCTAAAATATTTGCCCTGATGACGTCGAAAACGTGAGTGTAATCTCTGGTTTGTTCTCCATCTCCGGTAATAGTTAGGGGTTTCCCTTGTTTTTTTTGGGTCAAAAATGTTCCAATTACCGGCACATAAGAACCCTCTCTTGGCTGACGGGGCCCGTAAACATTAAAATAGCGCAGCGAAACCGTATTCAGACCGTAAATTTCATAAAATATCCTGCAATAAAGCTCTCCGACATATTTTTGCAAACCGTA
>MGIZ01000037.1:0-1491 GCA_001794015.1 Candidatus Yanofskybacteria bacterium RIFCSPHIGHO2_01_FULL_39_8b | reverse complement strand
GAAAACGAAATCAACCCCGTCAAAAATAGAGCTAATTTTTTCGAAATTACGCAGGTCCTCTTCAAATAATTTGGCTTTGGGGTTAAGGTTTTCCCTTTTCCCGGTACTTAAATTATCAATAGTTAAAACTTCGTGCCCTTCTTTGATTAGGGCATCAACTAAATTTGAGCCGATGAAACCGGCGCCGCCGGTGACCAAACACTTTGCCATGGTGATTTTTATTGCGTTAGAATTGTTTTCTTACGCCGTATTTTTCCGGGTCATCAATCCCCTGCTGTTTCATCAACTCCTCATTGATGTATTCCGCGGCCTTGTGAAGTTTAAGGTCAACGCCTTTTGAATTTGCCAGCTGAATAAAAGCTTTGATGTCTTTCGGCAAACACTTTCCCCCGTAGCCGCGATAACCTTTATGCCAGACATTAAGATGAGTTCTGCCGATCCTTTTGTCAGCGGCGGAGGCCTCAACCATCCTGTCGTAATCTGCCCCCAGGGCCTGACAGATATCATACATCTGATTAGCAAAGCTGACCTTCACGGAAAACCAGGTGTTGCCAAAGTATTTTACTAATTCCGCTTCGGTAGCCGGCAGTATCCTCTCAAAAGGGGCTAAGGGCAGTAACTGTATTAAATCTCCGGCTACATCATGACTTTTTTCTGTATAGCCCACGATCTGCCTATCAGGATAGGACATATCCTGGTCAGCCGTCTCTTCGGTCAAAAACTCTGGGTTCATTAAAAGCTTATGCCTGGGGTACTTTTTTTGGAGCATTTCTGTGGTACCGGGCAGAATAGTTGATTTTATAACCACGACTTTTTCACCACTGAGCCAGGAAAGAGTCTCTTCTACGTAGGACAAATCAAAACCACTGCCATCTTTAAGGTAAGGAGTGGGCACGCAAACGAAAATAACTTCAGCTTTATTTACTTCTTCCTGGGAACCCAAATTCTGCCCCTTATCATACAAAAAAATCTCCAAACCATCTTTTTTTTGGAAATAACGCAAAGCTGCTCCCCCCACCATTCCTATGCCAACGATGCCTACTTTTGTGAATCTTTTATACACCCCGTTAGAAACCAGAGGCAAAAAGTATTTTTAACGAAAAATATCTTTTTGCGTCTATTGGTTTAAGTTAATTATTATAATCTAACCTTCTATTTTATAATAATGTTTGCCCCGTTTGCTTGTTTCTAACGGGGTACATAATCCCTATAATCCATTATATCTGCAACCTACAAAAAAAGTCAACCCCGTTAGAAGTCTTCTGTGACATAATTGCTAGCAGAAACTTGAGACATAAGTCGGCTTCGCCTTTCAACGTATAGAATAACAAGGTGTATTGCTGGACTTCTAACGGGGTCAACCCATCGGGGGGAGCGTGCGTGTGGGTGTGGACAAGTTTTTTGTTATATGCTATACTGCTTTTGTTGAACCTTTCCCGCCCGACGGGCTCAATTCGAATGACTTGTTTTTGAATTTTTTCCAGCGCTTCG
>MGIZ01000036.1:625-5760 GCA_001794015.1 Candidatus Yanofskybacteria bacterium RIFCSPHIGHO2_01_FULL_39_8b | reverse complement strand
TGCTCACCCAGTTCTTCTTGACCAATCTCCGAAATTTTACTGACCAACCGATAATTTTCTTCGAGCAGAGCAACAGATTTTTCCACCAATGAACCGGTTTTTTTGGCAATTACTTGTTCGGCAAAAGTTTTAAATCTTTTTAGGGTAACAGGAAATTCGGTGAAAAATTTAACTAAGTCTGACCGACTTACGATACCGATAATTTTTTTCTGGCTGTCTAAAACTGGGATAGGGTTTACGCGATGGTGTTCCTTAAAAGTGTTCACGGTTTCTTCAAGGGTTGCATCTCCGAATAATACCAGAGGATCTGGATTCATTACGTCTTTCACCTTCAACAGAAAAAGCTTCTCAATTTCCTTTTCATATCCCTCTCCGGCCGGGATGGTCTGAAATATTTTTTGAAGAGTCGGAATGTGGGTTGGCATCTCCGATTCCATGCTTATCAGATCATATTCGGTGATAATACCTACCAAAATCTCGTTCTGGTCGATTACCGGCATTCCTGTGAACTGATTATTGTATAAAATTTTTGCCACTTCAAAGAGAGAGGTTTCCGGAAAAACCGAGACAACCTCTTTGGTCATATGCACCCTGTTTAGCAAGTGTCAAAGCATGAGATCTGCCCATTCCTCGGCGACCACCGGTTATGATCGCCACTTTTTCTTTTAAACTAAACACTGAGATTAAAATTTAGACAGAAAATTACCGGCGAGCATTCCAACTGTTATGGCTATGCCGCCAACAATTGCCATTCTAAATCCGTTACGAAAAATATTTGTGCCGGATATTTTAGCGCCGATTACTCCCAATAAAAACAACGCGACTACCGACAAAGCTACCGAATATTTAAGAGCTGTAGTAACGGGCCAAACAATATACGGCAATAATGGAACAAATCCTGAAACAAAATAAGAAAAGAACATTATCGTGCCTGAAATAAAATTGCTTCTGGTCGGAACTTCGGCTTTGCGCGCATAACCTTCAGCGGAATATTCCGACAAAAAACTCCCCGCCGCCATAGATATCGATTCTACAAAAATAAGAATTATGCCGGTAAGCAGAATAGTCGCTCCGGGAACATCAGCAACGGCCACTCCTGAAAGCAATCCTACCGTTGAAACCAAACTGTCTTCCACTCCGAAGATAAAATTCCTGAAATATGAGACTGAAGAAAATTTGTGAAATAACATCTGATAAGCTGGCTATTTAATTTGCTTAATTATATCCGGCCGTTCCCGTCCGGTAACAACAAGTTCTCCCAAAGCTCCCCTGTCAACAGCTCTGGTAAGGGCATGATCAACGAGCAAATATTTTCCTGGAACTTCAACGGTAAACTCAACCATCGCCGCCCCACCAGCCGGAACTAATGTTGTCTGGACATTTCTGTGAGGTGAAGAAATAATATCGCCTTCAGGATAAAGCTTATCGAATATTTCGCCGATGACATGAAAATTAGAAGGAAGCTGTCCGGACACGCCAAAAAATATGCGAACTTTATCACCAACCTTGGCTTTAAGAGCTCGCTCACCAGTAAGAGCTCCCGTTCGGCCGTTAAAAACAATATACTCTGGACGTTCAGCTAAAAGCTTGTCCTTGTCCAGTTCCTGATGGCCTTTCTCTCCGACCCTTCCCGTTGTATAAAACTCTCCTTGAACAATATAAAACTCTTGATCCACCGTCGGAAGACCGCCTTTCGGTTCAACAAGTATCAAACCATACATGCCATTGGCAATATGGCTGGGAATATGAGGACTGGCGCAATGATAAATATATATGCCCGGACGCACTGCTTTAAATTGAAATGTCTTAGTTTCATTCGGCTTTACCCTAGTTAATCCGGCTCCGCCTCCCGGACCAAGAACAGCATGCAGATCTATTGAGTGTTCCCCGTGTCCGGCGGCCATATGTTCGGCCGTTTCAACATCCATCGTATGGCCATCATCTTGACCGCTATCGGCGAGAGCAAGCGGCATAAACGAACTTAGGCCAAATGAATGCTCGGACTCATTTGTATTCATCGCATGGGCATGCTCATGGCTAAGTGATATCTCAACATCGTCGCCCTCCATTACTCTGATAAACGGCCCGGGAACCTGGTTGTTATATGTCCAATATTCATAGGTAGTTCCATCAGCAAGACTAGCGACGACTTGAGTAGCTTTCAAATTAACAATGACTTTCTTATTCTCCCCGTCCCTTCTTTCAACTGCCATCGGTAGAGGCAAAACATCAGCTTTTGGACTAATATCGGCAACATCCAGAGACATGACCATGTGCTGGTCCTGATCGACTGAAGATGTTGGCCCGGCGCCGAACAAGAAAAAAAGGACAAATGCTCCGCCCAGAACCACGCCTAATGTTAATATGAATGGACTTAATAAAAATTTCATTTTTGGATTATTTATTTATCTTCGGAAGAAAAATTTCCGGAGCTAGAGATAAAATCCTCATTACATCTCTGATCCCAAAACCAGCCCTTTAAACACTTGGGCCAGCCATAATAAGCCAATAATGCCAATGGCGCACCCCAGTTGGCCCATCTTTCGATGAAATCCCAAATAGGCATACCGACTATCGGCCTTAATAGCGCTGTCCAAAATCCCCAAACTACCGCCCAGAGAAGAGCAATACGGATGGGTTTAATTAAAACAAGCACGGCCACGATTAAATCTATTAAACCGATCCAAAACAATAATAATTTTGCCGTTTCCGGGTCGTTAACCCCAAATTTGCCAAACCATCCTATCCAATCTTTTTTGCCCTGCAGGGCAAATACTCCATGGCCGATAAATTCGCCGGCCACTCCTATCCTCAATGCCCATTCCATTAATTTTATGTTCATCCCACCAGAGATAGCGCAAGTATTTGCCAGCACCATGTGGTGACAAATGCGATGCGTTACCTTAATTTATTGTTTTGATTTCCAAACCCGCCAGAATTATCTCTAACGGAATTAATTTTTTATAATTAATAAAAAAGAAAGCTCAACAATATCAACCCTATTATAACAGTTCCCAATAAGTTGGGCCAAAAAATTTTGCGATCTTTCTGAAAATAACCATAGAGAGCATAGCTCAACCATGACCAAAAAGACAAAAGTATCATCATTAAAGAAAGACCGGTCGTATCTTGCCGAAAAAAAATCAAACGAAGTTGATCGGTATAACCAACAATCACCAATGATATGGTTGCTAAAAATGTTGACCAACGAATTAACTCAAACATTAATTACAAATTTTTATTTCTGAATAAAATAACGACTGCCAATTTTTATTTTATCATTTTGACAATTCAAAGGCAATCGTTCGTTCTGGGTTGCCCTACTATACCCCCCTGGATTCTTTAGACAGTAAAAGCGGATATATTAGATGGTGAGTTGGTTGTTAATTTCTTAATTTTAGTCTCGTGATTTTTATTTATTTGTATTTCGAGGTTGATCGTAGTCATGCCAGAAATATTTTGATGGTTAATTCGCAGGTACGGTTGGCCTAATTTGAATCGACTGCGCCGTTATACTTCCGTCAGAATTTGCCGTACCGTTAGTTGTAACAGTTTCTCCCACTTTTAAATCCATAGGCGTACCACTTACAGATTTTCCGACTTCGGTAGTATCCAGACAAGCTCTTGAGCAAGGAATTACCCCGACCTTTCTTTCAACTGGTATAGCTGGGGCTCTCGCCTTTGATTATCAGGGTAACGGACAGGCACTAGAGCTTGTCAGCGAAATTAGGCAAAAAGGTATAGATGCCGTTCTTCAAGATATTTCCTCCTTAAATCCAGATGAGACATTAACACAAATGATAAAAAGTGATTTCTTGTTCCAAGAGCTTACGAGAAATAAGGTCTGGGCTACTTAATTAGTAGTCCTTTTTGTTTCAGAGAATAGCATATGGAAAAATAAAGTAAAAACTGCTAAATTATAAACGATGAACAAAATTGACCTAAAAAAAGATAAATACCGTAAAGCACGAGGGGGACATTCTCGCCTTTTGGATTTAAGCTGTGCCAAATGCGGAGCTCACTTATTTTATTACCAAAAGGATGGACCAGGCATATTAAAAAGAACTTATCTGGATAGAATTGTTGATATAAAAATCGGTAAATCAAAACTTGTTTGCCCCAAATGCAAGGAACTGCTTGGTGTGCCTATAATTTACAAAAAAGAAAACCGACCAGCTATCCGATTGTTTGAAGGTTCAGTTTCAAAGAAAATTACTAAATCATCACCCAAGAATAATGGTTAAAATTACTTATTTTGTTCACGGCACTACGTTTGATAATGAAAAACATATTTCCTCTGGATGGTCTGACGTAGAACTGTCTGAACTTGGGATAAAACAATCCATTGACTTAAAAGAGCAGACCTTTATGCTCTGATAGTCGTTTCAAAAATTCCCATTGAACATCCGGTAATTTTGTTTTTTTATCCAAAAATCCCATTTCTTCATAGGTGGTTTGCTTAGTCCTGTCTTTAGTTTTTATTATGACCTCATGGCCATTTAAAAATTTTATCGCGATATTATCAAACTTAAGATTAGAGTCCCATTCACTTGTTCTTTGTGCGTCACTTACTACCGAGATATTAGCTGAACCTGTATTTGTCTCGGCCGGTAATATCAGGCTAGCTTTAACACCATTTAAAAAATTGATAACTGTCTCCGCCGGAGAAGAAGGACCAAAAGCAATTTCTATGCTTTTTTCACGAAAATAAGGAGTAAAGTCAGCTTCTTTTCCTAAAATTATTAAGATACTCTGCAAGTCGGCTTTGCTTAACCCACTCGTTATCAAGTCCTCTATGGGTATATTTAATAACTCGGATAGATCAGCGTTGTTATTAGTTAAATTTTCCAACTCATATTTTTCTGATATTACCACTATAGTATGTTTTATTTTTTTCTTGATTTCGTCACTAAAACTATTAATTCTTGCTAAATCCGGAAACCTTTTATTTACAGAAAGATTTTCTTGATACAACTGGTACATATTATCAAATTGAGGCTGTAAGACCGTTATAGAGTAGTCCACCACACCAACAAAAAATACAGCGCCTGTTTGAGGTATTTGATAGGCCCTTAATATGCCGTCTCTCTGTAGAGTTTTGATAATATCTTCTTGTTCGTGAAAGCGTGGTATCG
>MGIZ01000036.1:0-555 GCA_001794015.1 Candidatus Yanofskybacteria bacterium RIFCSPHIGHO2_01_FULL_39_8b | reverse complement strand
TTTTATGTTCTTTAGACACCACCAGGTTTTATGGTCAAATTGTGTATTAGTTGGGGACATATTTCTAATATAATATGCCCTATATTTTAATGGTTTTTCATTACTTTGCAACCGACTATCCGTGCGACAGAAACTCCGAATGTGGTAACAAAAAGACCCTTCGGGGAAGGGTCTGATATAGGTCTAGTTATTTTCTACTTTGACTTCAGTTGATTCCGGTCATTGACGAACCGGTACCGGCGTAACAGTAATTCCGTTCAGAGTTGCTCTTCGGTATCCGGTCTCTCGCTTCTCAAGCTCGGCAAGACCGGTATCAATCCTCTTATTGCTTTCGTCCAAGAGACGATGAAATTCGGTAGAGGCAATGTGATATTCGTTGACAGCACCGGCGCTCTTGATAATGTTTTCAATCGCATTAACTGATGCCGAGATAGTGGTCATCAGAACCTGTCTTGCGGCATAAAGCGACTGATCAGTCTGAAGCATATCCTTGGCTGAGTTTCGGATAACTGTAGTTGGACGGTAAACACGACTATAGGCATAATACTGGCCCAC
>MGIZ01000035.1:5429-5903 GCA_001794015.1 Candidatus Yanofskybacteria bacterium RIFCSPHIGHO2_01_FULL_39_8b | reverse complement strand
AAGCCTTACGGCACACGATTTTAAGTCGTGCGTGTATACCATTCCACCACCCGAGCACTACCTTACCAATATTATTTTATCTTATTTTTGGCTATTTTTCAATTTTTTGTATGAGGCCACCCACTTTTAACTTGTCCTGAGTTTGTCGAAAAGCCCAGTTAGAAGCCCTAAGAAGCGAGTCAAATGTTCCGGCGTCAATCCATTCACCACCCACAATGTCTACTTTAAGTTCTCCTTTTTTTAAATACCAATCGGCAACATCAGTAATTTCCAGTTCGCCGCGTGCCGAAGACTTGAAACCTCTGACTATTTGAGGAGCTTTTTTGTCATAAATATATATACCAGTTAGGGCATAATCTGATAAAAACTGTTTTGGTTTTTCCACTATTTCCAGAGCTTTCATTTTTTTGTCAAACTTTACCACGCCAAATCTCTCCGGATCGGAAACTTTTTTAACAAAGACCTGGCCGCCCG
>MGIZ01000035.1:0-5416 GCA_001794015.1 Candidatus Yanofskybacteria bacterium RIFCSPHIGHO2_01_FULL_39_8b | reverse complement strand
AATTTGTCTGAAAAAATTATCTTCAAAAATGTTGTCTCCCAAGATTAATGTTACATTATCCTCGCCGATAAAATCTTGGCCGATCAAAAAAGCCTGGGCGATGCCCTCAGGTTTATCTTGAATTTCATAGGTAAATTTTGCGCCGAATTCTTTGCCTGAACCAAGAAGTTTAAGAAAATCTCCCGGGTGATCGGGGGCAACTATAAATAAGATTTCTTTAATTCCCGCTTTTAAAAGAGTTTCCAGAGGATAAAAAACCATCGGTTTGTCATAAACCGGCAGTAACTGCTTTGAAGTAATTTTTGTAAGGGGAGATAAGCGGGTGCCTGAACCTCCGGCTAAAATAATACCTTTCATTGGCTTGTTTTATATTTTTTCATTATTTCCTCAATTCTATCATCGGTTAGTGTTAGCATATTAATTCCTAAATTCTTTGCTTTTTCTACCGATAGAACGCAATTGCTTCTCTTGGCCTTTGTAATTCCGTTTGGACCGTCAAGCTTTTCAAGAGCGATTAGTTCATAATGGTGGCTCGGATTAACAATTTTTTTATAAGCCCGAAGAATCTGTCTATGATCAACATAGCCCTCGTTCGTTAAATTAAGAATACCGGTTATTTTAAGTTTAAATAACTTCTCAAGGGCCGGCCACAAATCATCAATCAGAGTGACGGAATTAGGAGCGGAAATAACCTTAGGATATGCGGCTATTTTAGTAATTATATTTTTGGGATAAGGCGTTGAAGATATCGGCATTCTTATTCTGGCATATAATACCGGCAATTCGGCAAGCGTTTTCTGGAGAACTATTCTCATTCGAGAATAAAAACTGCCATAAAAATTAGGCTCATCCTCTTCGGTGAAAGCATATTCTGATCCGCCCGAATAAATGCATCCCGATGATATCTGGATTGGGTAGGCGCCTACTTTAAAAGCGGCCAGCATGACATTTATTGCTCCGCCGACATTAATCGCCACCGTTTCTTCTTTATGGTCTTCGCACCAATCAATATTGGGACTAGCCTTGGCTCCCACAAGGTTAATAACCGTATCGGGTTTAGTCTTTTGAAATTGTTTTTCCAGGCCTATCCGATCGGTAACGTCAATTCTATCCGTTAATAATTGGTAGCCTTTCGCCCTAAAATAATCCGTGGCGCTAGCGCCTAAAAAACCGGTTGCTCCGAGAATGTATATTTTTTTACCATTTCCAGGCATTTGATTTGGCAAGAAGCGGTTCCCACCATGATCGGTTATAATTATTTATCATTTTGAGGCGCAAGCGGGACTTGCACCCGCGAATGTCGGTTTTGCAGACCGATGCGTTTGCTACTTCGCCATTGCGCCGCTTTTAATTTATAAACTTCTTGCTATTTTTTCTTCTTCATAAACCTCCAAAACATCTCCTTCCTTAATATCCCAAGCCGGCTGGCCGGGAATCATTTCAAATTTCATACCGCATTCAGTACCCTCCTTTACTTCGTTGGCATCTTGTTTGTTGTGCTGGAGCTGGGAGATTTTGCCGTCGAGTAACCTATTGTTATTCCTCATTACTTCGGCTAAAGCCCCCCTTGTTATTTTACCCGAGACCACCCTGCCTCCGATAATTTGGTGTTTGCCTTCTATTTTAAATACGGCCAGAATTTTAACCTTGCCCATGGGAACTCTTCTAATCTCCAGTTCAAGAAGATCGGTCATTTCTTTTCGGATATATTCAACAAGTTCGTAAATGATGTCAAATACCGCAATTTTAATGCCTTCCTTTTCAGAGATTTTTTTAGCCAAATCATCCGCGATCACCCTAAAACCGATAACTTGAGATCCGCTGCTAATGGCCATTTTAATGTCGCTCTCGGAAATATTACCGATATCATAACCAACAATCTGACAAACTGCCTCTTCTGATTTTACCGCTTTCAAGATTGATTCAATGGCTTCCAGCGAACTGGAAACATCCGATTTAAAAATTATTTTTAAAATCTTTCTTTTATCTTCGGCCGACTCTCTGCCCTTAAAAAACTTAAACAGGGGAGTGGGGTCTGTGTCAGTCGAGGCCAATGTTTCAGCCGCTTCTTTTGACGGGCAGGAGTGGAATTCCTTACCGATTGATGGGATTGAAGACCAGCCAAGAATAAGAACCGGCTGAGATGGAATTCCTTCGGTTATGGCTTTTCCCAAAAAGTCTTCCATAGATTTAACTTTGCCGACTATTGTTCCGGTAACTATCCAGTCATTAATTTTTAGCTTTCCCTTGGTAATAAGAGCCGTAGCTACATAACCCCTTTTTTTGTCAAGGTGGGATTCAATAATTACACCTTCGGCAGGCGATGAGGTATCTTCTTTAAGATCTTCCAGTTCGGCGACTAGAAGAATCATTTCGAGAAGTTCGTCTATATTTTTATTTTGTTTCGCGGAAATTTCCACTACTGGAACTTTACCGCCCCAATCTTCAACAAGAATATCTTCGGCCGCAAGCTCTTGCTTGATTTTCTGTGGATTTGACCCTTCTTTGTCTATTTTATTGATCGCAACAATGACGGGAATTTTTTCTTCCTTAATTATACCAATTGCTTCCTTGGTTTGGGGCTTCACGCCCTCATCGGCAGCCACAACAAGAATAGCAATGTCGGCAACATGAACCCCTCGCGATCTTATCGCGCTAAAAGCCTCATGGCCCGGAGTGTCAATAAGGGTAACCTTTTTAGTCGTTAGCCGTTGGTCATTAGTTGTTAGTTCAACCTGGTAAGCGCCAATATGTTGGGTAATGTTACCCGATTCCTTTGTGGCAACTTTTGTTTTGCGAATAGTGTCAAGGAGGCTGGTTTTGCCGTGATCAACATGTCCCAAAACGACCACTATCGGTGGCCGTATTTTGTTTTCATTTTGTTTTAAATCATTGTGGCTCATAAGATGATACGGAGCATAAAAATACTAGCATTTTTAAGTCAATTTTACAATTTTAAAAACCTCCCGCTTAGGGGAGGTTTGCAAGTATTTAAGTAGTTTGCAGTTCTAATTCCTTTGTCTCAACTTCAATTTTACCGCTTTGAAGAACGACATGAAAGCTGTTTGATGACTGCAGTCTGGCGCTGATGGGAATTTTTATCTGTTCGTCTATAAGTCTTTTTAAAAACCTGGCTCCGAAGGCTAGGCTGTGGCCTTCAGTCGCAAGTTTATCAAAAACGTCGTCATCGACTTCCAGATATTTCCTCTCTTTCAGAAGAGCCGACCCAATGCTTTCAATGTATTTTTCCGCTATTCGGCGAACCTCCTCTTTGACAAGAGGAGAAAAGACAACGACTTCATCAATTCGATTTATGAACTCCGGGGAGAACGTCCTTTCCATCTCTGTTTTTATTTCTTTTTTTATCTCTTTCATAATCAAATTTATACCGATGTTATTTTGAGAGGCAAAACCCAAAGGACTGGTCAATCTTCTGAAATGTCGAGAACCAAGATTTGAGGTCATGATAATTATGGCTTCACTTAGGTAAACCCGTTTTCCCCGACCATCGGTAATCCAGCCCTCGTCAAATGCCTGGAGGAAAAGATTTAGCGTGTCTTTACTGGCTTTTTCAACTTCATCCAGTAAAATAACGGAATAGGGATTGTCTCTAAGCTGGTTGGTTAGCGTGCCACCCCGTTCACTGCCGGCGATTCCCCGGGGCATGCCGATCAATTTTCCTATACCAAATATTTCGTTTTGGTATTCGGACATATCCAGCCTGATCATTTTTTTGTCGTCACCGAACAGAAATTCGGCGATGGCTTTGGCTAACTCTGTTTTACCGACGCCAGTCGGTCCGAGAAACAACAGTACGCCGTCGGGCTTATCGAAATTTTCCTTCAACAATCCCTTATTTAATATTAAGCGGCGCACGATAGCGTCAATGGCATTATTTTGGCCAATAACACGTTTATGCAAAATTATTCCAAGATCTTTAAATCGATCTTCCACGCTTCTTTTAATCATATCCTGGGGAATGCGGGTATTATCGGCAATAACCGAAATAACATCTTCGCTATTTATCTCCAACTTTTGGCCAATTTCTGCACGAACCGAAGCTGTGTCCAGCCAGCTAATAGTCTTATCCGGTAAATGGAGATGGCGCATATATCTTGGCGACAGCTCAAGAGCAGTCTCAAGAGCTTCATCGGAAATTTTGACCGAATAGTTGTTTTCAAGATGCGGTCTTAAGGAGTATAAAATATGCCTGGTTTCTTGAATAGTCGGTTCCGGTATCATAACCGTCCGGAAGCGGCGAGCCAGAGCCTCATCTTCTTGAATGTGTTCTCCCCATTCGCTAAAAGTAGTTGCCGCGATCATCCTAACTTCACCGCGGGATAATGCAGACTTTAAAATATTTCCCGCATCCATAGGCGCGCCTAAAGCCGATCCTGCGCCGATTATTGTATGGGCTTCATCAACAAATAAAATTAAGTTCGGCCGTTCTTTAATCTCCCGAATTACGTTTGTGATGCGATCTTCAAACATTCCCCGGAGCATTGTTCCGGCCACCAATGTGCCCATTTGCAGATTAACGATCATACAATTTCTGAGACGGGCCGGTATAGTCTCGGGTTCGTATTCTATTTTCCTGGCCAAACCCTCAACGATGGCCGTTTTGCCGACGCCAGATTCGCCGATCAGCATAACAGAATTTGTCCGTTCCCTATGGCAAAGAATTTCCAATATTTGACGAATTTCCGAATCCCGGCCGTACACCGGATGTATTTTATTCTGTCGCGCCAAAAAGTTCAGATTCGTGGCAAAATGTTTTAAAAACGGAGGAAGTTCAAAACGTCTCCTTAGTTGTTCTTCAAGCAATTCCCGATTTTTTATTATCTTATCAAGCCCTGAAATGAGTTTTCCCGGCTCAATGCCATGATTGCGGATAATCAATGCCAATGCGCAATGATTTTCGTTAAGCAGGCTGGAAAACAGATCGTATGTTTCAATTGTTGGCCGTCCGGCCCTGTTTGCGCGGTGAAGAGCTAATTGCAGAACAAGTTTTAACGACGCCGAAATATTAAATTCAGACCCAAGAAATGACGGCAATCCACAGAGATGTTCTTCGATCGCTTTTAAAACAGTCTGGGGATTTAACCCAAAGTCCCGCATTAGTTGAGCAAATAAATCCCACTCAAGCTGGATAAGGGCAATTAGCAGATGCTCGTTTTCAAGCAGTGTATGTTTCCTGCGTTCAGCTTCTTCTACGGCCTGATCGATAATTCTTTGAGCTGTTGCTCCAATCTTAGATGGGGAAATCTCGAGATCCATAAGAGCTCTCCTTTTGTTTTTATTGTTAAGCTACAGAAATTAATTAGACAATACAAAAATTTTTCTATTTTGTCAAGTTCGGGCCTTCAGTTCAACTTCCTAATGCAATTCTTCTGATAGATTCTTGATAAAATATGGA
>MGIZ01000034.1 GCA_001794015.1 Candidatus Yanofskybacteria bacterium RIFCSPHIGHO2_01_FULL_39_8b | reverse complement strand
GTCTGATCTTTTACCGTAACCGTTCCCCATCACTACTAATATCTGAAGGCCCTTCTCCACCCCCGAAGGCACAACGTCAGCGCCGACAACCCGCTGGTCTTTTTCTAATCTAATGCCAATAACGCCCGAAGCCCCTCTTCCCATCGGACGAACATCGTTTTCTTTAAACCTAATCGCATTGCCGCCTGAAGTAACAAGCATTACCTGGTCTTTGCCGGAAGTGGATAAAACCCATCCCAACTCATCATTACCCTTAAGCTTTATCGCCACCATCCCGCTCTTTCTAACTTGAGAGAACGAATCCATGTCTACTTTCTTAACCACGCCGTTAGCCGTTACCATAAACAGGTATTCTCCTTTTTGATCTTTGGAAATCGGGACTACGGCAGTAATTACATCCGCGGGAGAAACCTGCAAAAAATTTACAATTGCTTTACCCTTTGACTGGCGTGAAGATTCGGGCACTTCATAACCTTTAGTCTGGAAAACTTTTCCTGAATTAGTAAAAAATAAAAGACTGTCGTGGGTATTAGCCATAAAAAACTGGGTAACCACATCTTCTTCCTTGGTAGCCATACCCACCGATCCCTTACCGCCCCTCTTCTGGGCTCGTATATCTTCCGGCGGCATTCTCTTTATATAGCCACCGTGAGTCAGCATGAAAAGCGAGTTTTCTTCAGGAACAAGTTCTTCCTCTCCTATCTCTCTAAGAGCCGATTTGACTACTTTGGTTCTACGCTCATCACCATATTTTTCTTTTACTTCTTTAAGCTCGCCTTTTATAACACCAAGTATTTTTTTGGGACTGGCTAATAAGTCTTCGAGATGGGCTATCAGTTCTTTCTTCTCTTTAAGCTCGTCATTTATTTTCTTTCTTTCAAGACCAGCCAATGCCTGAAGCTTCATTTCTAATATCGCCGTCGCTTGTTTATCTGAAAATTTGAATTTTTTTATTAAATTATTAAAAGCATCGTCGCGGGAATCAGATGACCTGATTATTTTTATTATCTCGTCAATGTGATCGAGGGCCTTTTTCAATCCTTCAAGAATATGGGCCCGGTCTTTTGCTTTTTGAAGTTCATATTTTGAACGGCGGGTAACAATCTCCCGGCGATGTTCTATGAATTTTGCAAGAAGCTGTTTTAAGCCAAGAATCTGAGGCTGAATGCCATCAACCAAGCCAAGCATATTAAAATGAAAAGCTTTCTGAAGTTCGGTATATTTATAAAGCTGGTTGAGGACTTTGCGGGGAAAAGCATCCTGCTTCAGATCAATGGCTATCCGCAAACCATCCTTATCAGATTCATCGCGAATATCCCTGATCCCCTCCATCTTTTTATCTTTAACCAAATCGGCAATATGGATTATTAATTCGGCCTTATTGACCTGATATGGAATTTCGGTAACTATAATCTGAAATCCTTTCTTGCCTTCAACAATATCAGCCACGCCCCTCATTATTACCGGTCCCCGGCCGGTAGCATAAGCATTAGCTATATCTCTTTCATTATAAATCACCCCTCCAGTCGGAAAATCGGGACCTTTCACAAATTGAGTCAACTCCCCCACATCAGCATCTTTGTTATCAATTAAATACATTGAAGCATCTAATACTTCAGACAAATTATGGGGGGGTATATTAGTTGCCATACCGACAGCAATGCCCATTGATCCGTTAATAAGTAAATTAGGAATTCTCGTTGGCAAAACAACCGGTTCCTGGGTTGAACCGTCAAAATTTGGCATAAAATTAACCGTCTCTTTATCAATATCGGCCAGAAGGGGTTCGGCAATTGACGCAAGCCTTGCCTCGGTATAACGGTAAGCGGCGGCAGAATCACCGTCAATAGAATTGTGTACAAAAACTCCCGCCGCCAAAGAAAAATTATGAGTTCCTTCAATGGTTAAATCGTAAACATCTTCTTTTCCCAATAATTTTTCGACTCTTAAAACTTTATGGTTTTTATTTATTTCCTGATAAATCAAATTTGGATCTCCCTGGTAATACTTATCTAGCCCAGTTTTCCATAATGTAGCGGCACCATAAGGATATAATTTACTTCTTATTTCTTCATAATGTTGTTTATTTAAAATTCTATATTTTTTAACAGCCTCTCTGCAAATATTCACAAACTTAAGCTTTCCAGTCAGGTTGGTGGTGTGATTTTTGTTGCCTTTTATAATTTTTCTATGCATAAAAGCCTGATATTCTGGATCCTGCCATTGTCGTTTAAGTGTCTGGGTTAATCTTAGGCTTAATTCTTTTCTTTTTTCCGGATGGTCTAAAATATATTTTTTGTTTATATCGCTCAAAAATTTACTCATTTTATTTCGATAACTATCGTCTTGCCAATTTTTAATGTTGCGACTTGAGACTTCTTGAGCTTTTTTCGTTTTATTAACCGGATCAGACCAATATTTATTTCTACCTTCAGCAATTTTCTTTCGATATTCAGGATTTTTATGCTGCTCTACCGCATGGGTATGATGAATTTTCCAATGCTCACTCCATTGCAAACGAACTATATTATTGGGGTTGTTATTTAATTTGTTAAAATCAATATGGTGACGAACTCTGCCGGCACTTTTTTGATAATTTTTATGGATAAGGTTATAATTATCAGTTAAGTGATGTGCTGGCATCCAAATATTATTTTTTGGTTGATAAATTAAAGCATAACCGTCTCTATTGAGTCGGTCGGTTTTTTCTGACAATCTCTGATATAAAGGCATTAATGATTCCCCGGAAAAAAGATTTTGAGCTTCTTTATAACTGCCATCTTTTAGCATAAACAAGTGATTCGGCGTACATCTAATTTCTAATCCATTATCAAGTATTACTTTTACAAGATTGGCATTTGGAGTAGTTAGTCTAGGTTTTTGAATTTCGGCAATTGAAATAAGCCCTAAACCATTAACAGTATAAGTATAATTTTTCTTACCTTTCTGATGTTCCTCAACTAACTCACTGAAAGAGAGATCCCGACCATCGGTTAATTTTACTTTTGTATCTTTTGTAAAACATCCAAAATTTCCTTGCCCGTCTACGAGTGGATACCGAAGGGAAAAATCTTGGGCCATTCTAACCATTGACTCATAAGCCGCAGTGTCACCATGAGGATGATATTGTCCTAAGACATATCCGACAACTTTAGCTGATTTCTGATATTTTGCTCCCGGCCTTAATCCCATTTCATGCATTGAGTATAAAATTCTGCGGTGAACCGGTTTTAAGCCGTCTCGAACATCCGGTAAAGCGCGTGCAACAATAACGCTCATTGCGTATTCAAGATAGGACTTCTGCATTTCTTCGGTTATCTCCCGTTTTTGGATTGAATCTTTTTTTATTGGATCATCCGACATAAATAAAAATTCGAAATTCGAAACACGAAATACGAAACAATATTGAATATAGAAATTTAGAAAATCTCAAAATGTTTGGAATTTGAAATTTCTAATTTGTTTCGAATTTCTTATTTCGAATTTCGGATTTTCTCACTCTTTGTTCCCCGACAGCGGCAGTTTATGCGCTTCACCCGTATATTCTTCCTCGACTTCAACTTTTTTAGAGTTATAATCTTCCAAAAATCCAAAAGCATCATATAATGTCGCCCTCATACTGCCAAGGCCTCGAGTAATATTGGCATAAATGAGCGGGGTCCTCTGCTCTCTCTCCGCATAAAACTTTTCTTGCTTCTCCGGCTCCGGATTAAGCATCACAAAAATATCTTCCTCAAAAGATCTGAACCAAACCAAACCAACCAAAGAAATAGTTATAACAACGCAGAGAGCAAACATTATTTCCCTGACATGTTGAGGTTGCTTGCGGATGTCGTCTAAGAATGACAATTTGCAACTTACGACTTACAACTTACGACTTACGACTTTTTCTAGTCGTTAGTTGTTAGTTGTTGGTTGTTGGTTAATTCTGAAACAAAATTAATTTCATCTCCTCCACCGGCAGATTTTTCTTTATAATTTTGAATTTATCAACTTTTTCAGGGGTAAGGCCAATT
Source organism: Candidatus Yanofskybacteria bacterium RIFCSPHIGHO2_01_FULL_39_8b (assembly GCA_001794015.1). Taxonomy (GTDB): domain Bacteria; phylum Patescibacteriota; class Minisyncoccia; order 2-02-FULL-40-12; family GWA2-44-9; genus 2-01-FULL-39-28. The sequence continues at coordinate 2,113 of MGIZ01000034.1, read as the reverse complement.
TCCTTTAAAAACTTCTCCGGACCAGCAATGTCTAATTTTAAATCTTTTACCTTATAATGCATAGGGATAATAATTTTCGGCTCAATCTGGCTGACTATATTAACCGCTTCCTTATAATCAATGGTATAGGCTCCTCCAACCGGAATCATTAAAATATCAACATCTCCTATCTCTTCCAATTGATGCTCCTCAAACTTGTCCTGACCGAAATCGCCAAGATGACAAACGGTCATATCTTCAGCCTTTATTATATAGACCGTATTTAATCCCCTTTCTTTTCCTTCTGATTTATCGTGAAACGATTTTATGCCCCTTACTTGAATTCCTTGCTTCTCATATTCTCCGGGTCCGTCAATAATAAACCCCTCCGGATTAACCTCGCCAATATTATCGTGATCATAATGATGATGGGTCACCAAAACTATATCATCTTTAATTTTTGGCGGTTTTAAACCGATTTCCTTGCTAAAAGGATCGATTAAAATTGAGGCTTGCCCTGAGCCAGTCGAAGGGCCTTCTTTTGATTCTATCCGAAAACAGGAATGTCCAAACCAGCTTATATTCATACGTAGCACTATAACAAGTAGTGAGGTTTATATCAACTAATAAAATCTCGTGAATTAACCATAATTTTAATGCGAAAATCAAATATCAAAATGCAAAATTACAATTAAAAATTTAAAATTTTCACATTTTACATTGTCATTTTTAATTTTGAGATTTACGCTTTACATTTTTTATGTTTGCAATTTAAACAATAATCCTGTACTATTTTTCCAATACATGACTATCGCCACAGCACCAATATCAACAATATCTCAAATCAAATCCATGAAAGATCTCCTTATTAAGGAGGGTTTTGACTTGCCGAAGGCAGGTCAAATTGTTCAGGGAGAAGTTATAAATATTTCCAAATCAGCTGTATTTATAGATCTCGGTCCGATTGGCATCGGCATTGTTTACCCCGGCCAGTTTTACGACAACCCCGACCGGATGAAAAGTATTAAGAAAGGCGATAAGGTTTCGACCATGCTCATTGAGTTAGAAAATGAAGACGGCTACCGCGAACTTTCCCTGAAAGCCGCCCAACTAACTACTGCCTGGCAGGATATTCAAGAAAAAATGGAAAAGGGCGAACTGATTACTACCCTTATCATAAATATAAACAAGGGCGGGTTAATCGTGGAGGTTAACGGAATTCAAGGGTTTTTACCATTGTCCCAGCTTTCATCGGAACACTATCCAAAAGTTGACGGTGGCGATATAACAAAAATTGTTCAAAGTCTTCAAAAATTCAAAGGCCAGGAATTTACAGTCAAAATTATTGATTTTAATGAATCCGAAAACAAACTGATAGTTTCCGAAAGGGCAATCAAAGAAGCGGCCGCAAAAGAAGAACTGGTCAAGCTAAATGTCGGAGATGAAGTCGAGGGCGAGATAACAGAAGTAACCGATTTTGGAGCTTTTGTCAGATTAAATAATTCTCTCGATGCCCTTATTCACTCGTCCGAAATAGATTGGAAATTCATAGATAACCCTAAAGATGTTCTCCGTATCGGAGAAAAAATAAAAGCCAAAATAATTAATTTAGATCTAAACGCCGGAAGAGTTTTTTTGTCTCTTAAGGCCCTCAAAGAAGACCCTTGGCTAAAAGTCGAGGAACAGTACCAGGTTGGCTCTAAAGTAAAGGGCAAAGTTATAAAAATCCGCCAGAATGGAGCTTTTATCGAATTGCCGGGCGACATAATCGGAGTTTTGCCCGCCTCCGAACTTGGTGGCAAATCTCCCGCCGAAGTCCTCGAACAAGGCAAAGAATATGATATGGCTATAGTCAATATCGACACTAAAGAACATAAATTATCTCTGACACTGGAAAAAAAACCTGAATAATCCCCCCATGCTCTTACAAAAAACCTCCCTTCGAAGTGTTTTTTGCTTTATCCTTAAATCTTACTCTCAAATTTCTAGTGCAATTAAATTCTGAAAGACTTCGTTAGGTTTTTTCCAGCCCAAGACTTTTCTAGGCCGACTAGCCTGTACCCCATTTCTTGTAAACTCTTTTCATAGTCTAGCGGATAAAGAGTTAATTGTTAATAGCTGCCGTATCTGATCA
>MGIZ01000033.1:6707-6798 GCA_001794015.1 Candidatus Yanofskybacteria bacterium RIFCSPHIGHO2_01_FULL_39_8b | reverse complement strand
ACCAGTGGAAACTTACTAACCTAGCCATTGAAACTGTCAGACGAACTCCGGAAGACGAAATTATCCGTTCCGCTTTTGATCGGGCCGTCCA
>MGIZ01000033.1:6246-6685 GCA_001794015.1 Candidatus Yanofskybacteria bacterium RIFCSPHIGHO2_01_FULL_39_8b | reverse complement strand
TCGGCTAGGCCGTGGTGGAGCTTGGAAATGATAGAACGAGGCGCTTTCGAGCTTAAAAATATCGTATTAAGTTCGTCCGAATCATCTGAAAAAGAAAAAAACAAAGCCGAGGAACTATATAAAAATATTTTATATACCGGTTTTGCCTGGCAAAGGGATGGGAAAGTTGATGAAATAGCCCGCCAGGAAGATGAGGATGTTTTGGGGCGTCTTCACCAGAAAGGCAAGTTGTTTATCACTAAAGAAGAGTATGGCCAGATGATAAAAGTTTTAAATGAACAGATAGTTAATGCCGTTCATGACCAAGATTACCATCGGGCGGCAATGCTCAAAGACCGGATACAGGAATTGAGCGAAGAAATGGAAAAAGCAACTTCCTAAAGCGTCAGAATTAAAAATCCCTTCGATTAAACAAAGGGGATTTTTTTGTTTTTCATCA
>MGIZ01000033.1:0-6231 GCA_001794015.1 Candidatus Yanofskybacteria bacterium RIFCSPHIGHO2_01_FULL_39_8b | reverse complement strand
TCAGCACTAGGGGACTGTCGGTCATTATTCCGTCAACACCCAGATCGGAAAAATAAAGCACATCTTTAGGGTCGTTGAATATGCCGGCTAGCGTTTTAATGCCCCGGTTTTTTATTTCTTTTATTTGTTCAGCCAGATTTGTCTTTTTGGCAATTATTTTGAACAAGGTCTTGCTAACTAATTTGTTAAGTCGCGGTTCCTGAAGCCAGCCGAACGATATCATATCGGGATTATATTTTTCGGCCAATTCTAGAAGATTGGAGGGCCAGATTGCGATCAGGTGGGTTTTTGCCGTAGGGCATATTTCTTTTGTTAAAAGAAGAAGCTGGCCGTCTGATTCTATGCCCAACCGGGAGATCTTTTTTTGAAAAGCGGTAAAATATATTCTGTCTTTTAGCTTTTTTCGGAGAACGGATTTAACCGCTTCTTCAACCAATTCTTCCGAGTTTTGTTTTATATCCAAACAGCATTTTATGCCAGAAAGACCTGACAATAAATTAAGAAAAGCGTTGAGATCGGCCACGTTGTTGAAAATCGAATTTTTAATGTCCCGCCAGTTCATGAGGGCAAGGTCCGGCCGGGTGCTTCCCGGATGGTAGATTATTATTTTTTTATCGGCTGTCAAAGAGATATCAGTCTCAATTCCGGCTACGCCTGAATAATATGCGGTCATAAAGTTTCTAAAGCTGTTGCCCAATTCATCAGACGATGTTCTTCCCCGATGAGACCAGATTTCCATGGCCTTGAGCTTTGACCCCTTTTTACAAAGAACGATTAAATATATGTTATAATTATTTCTATAAATAAATCAAATTTATGCGGCTTATAGATTTTATAAAAATTGCGGTTAAAGATTACAAGAAAGTTGGTGCGGTTACCATCACTTCCCGGCATACCGTCAAGAGAGTATTAAAAGGATTAAAACCGGAATATAAATATATTGTTGAGTATGGAGCCGGTAATGGCGTTATTACCCAAGAAATACTAAAGACTATTTCTTCTGACGGCAAGATGATTGCCATTGAATTAAATAGCCGTCTTTTTAAGGAACTATCGAAAATAAACGACAAGAGACTCAAACTAATTCATGGCAACGTAATAGAAAAATCCAGAGATTTTAGCCGGTTTAGCCTGCCTAGAGTCGATGCCGTAATTTCTACCCTGCCGCTTTCATTATTAAACAAAGCGGAGAGAAAAGAGTTGATAAACAATACTTATAATGGTTTGGCCGATGGCGGCAGAGTTATTGTTTGTCAATACTCGCTCATTATTTTACCGGCGTTTAGAAAGATATTCAAAAAAGTAAAATATTCTTTAGAAATAAGAAATTTACCGCCTTATTTTATTATAATTGGAGAAAAATAAGGTCAGTCAGTCTTACTCTTACTTTGATTTTTGCATATGTTATAATAGAAAAATGATTCATCGAGACATTGATCTTATTTATCAGGGTACGGCCCAAGTTGAAGCGCCCCAGCTTGAAGCCGGCCAGAAAGCATTAAAAGAATATGTGGATTTTGTTTGGAAACTTGCCCAGGGCGATGAAAAAGGCTATGATTATGACTATTTTGAATCGTTAGTTAATCTTCCCCTCGATGATAATTTTAAAAATACGCTTCTCCAAAAAATTCAGGACAAAAAAAACGAGGAACTAAAATATATTCTTGTGATCGGCATCGGCGGTTCTAATCTGGGAACGATGGCCCTGTATCGGGCTTTGCGGGGACGGCTGGATGTTTTTCTCCATGCCAACGATCCTAAAATTATTTTCGTCGATACGGTTTCACCGCCTTTGATTGCTCAGGTAATCCAGTTTTTAAATAATGAAGTAAAAGGGCCGGAAGAGATAATCATAAATATGATTTCTAAGTCCGGTGAAACAACGGAAACGGTAGCTAATTTTGAAGTTATTTATGATGTTTTAAAAAAGAGATTTGGAGATAAGATCAACGAAAGACTCGTATTTACAACCGATAAGGAAAGTAAACTTTGGAATGCGGCGGAAGAAAAAGGGCTTGATCTTTTGGAAATACCTGAAAAAATAGGAGGCCGATATTCAGTGTTATCGCCGGTTGGGCTTTTTCCTTTGGGATTGGCCAATTTTAATATTGAGGTTTTTTGGAACGGGGCGGCGGAGATGATTAAACGTTGTACCAATCGTGATGTTTTTCAGAATCCGGCTTTAGTTTCTGCGATAATAACTTATGTCCATTATGCCAATGGTCTTAACATTTATAACAGTTTTTATTTTAATCCAGAATTAAAGTCTTTGGGTAGGTGGTATTCCCAGTTGATGGCCGAAAGCATTGCTAAAGAATATAACTTGCGTGGCGAGAAGGTAAATGTCGGAATTACTCCGATAATATCGATTGGCTCAACTGATTTACATTCGACAGCGACGCTTTTTCTGGCCGGACCTAAAAATAAATTTACCCAATTTACCCACGCTTCCCAAAAAGAAGGCTCGCCTCAATTGCCCGGCGATTTGTTTATGCCGGATTTAGTTTCGAATATAAAAGGCAAGAGTATTACCGATATAATGAATGCGATTTATTATGGCGTGAAAATTGCTTACCTAAAAAACAGCCTGCCTTATTCAGAGATTGTCATGTACGATATTTCCGAAGACTCTCTTGGCCAGTATTTACAGTTAAAAATGCTTGAAACGATGTACTTGGCCCGATTGCTTGGCGTGAATGCTTTCGATCAGCCGAAAGTGGAAGATTATAAGCGGGAAACCCGTGAAATTTTGAAAAAATTATAAATAATTTAAGTTATGAATTATTAATTATGGATCTTGATCCATAATACATAATTCAGGCTTCATAATTTAATTAATGTATAGCGGTTTATTCTTGCTTCGGTTGGCGGTCGGTGTTATTTTTATTTATCACGCCATTCCGAAACTGCGCGATCCGCAAAAGATGGCGTCAGGTGCGGGTTGGACGAATTTACAGGTTTTAGGTCTTGGCATTATTGAATTTATGGGGGCGGTTAGTCTTATCGGAGGGGTTAGCACCAGATTTTCGGCCCTAGTTTTAGCCATAGTGATGGTGGGGGCCATGTATCACAAGATAAAAAAATGGCATGTCCCTTTTATGTCAGCCGGTTCTACCGGTTGGGAGTTTGACTTTTTATTATTTTGCGCTAATCTGACAATCTACCTTAAACACTAAGCCTTACTTTAGACATTTAAGCTTTCATTTCTGATATGGCTTTAATTAAGATTTACACCACTCCCGTTTGCGCCTATTGCAAAATGGCCAAAGAATATTTTAAATCAAAAAATCTCCAATATGAGGAGATTGCTTTGGTTGGCAATCCCGAAGCCCAGCAATTGGTAATGTCAAAGACTGGCATGGTGGCGGCGCCGATTATTGAAATCAACGGCAAGTTTGTGGTAGGATTTAATCGGCAGGAGATTGACAAAATACTAACGACCAACGACTAATAACTAATAAAATGGACCAAAACTTGGAAACAAAAAATGAATATTTTTTAAAGAAGGAGGAAAAAGACAAAATAAGAATGGAAGAGCGAAAAAACAACATAATGAAAAAGGGAATGAAATGGCTTGGTTTGCTGGTTGTTGCCGGATTATTTATCTGGTGGGGTTATAATTATTTTAAAACCGCCTCTATCGATAAACCAATTTCCGGCGAATATTTTAAAGCCCAATCAAGGGACCATATAGATATCGGTTCCGAACATCCGGCTTATAACTCAAATCCGCCGACTGGCGGCTGGCACTATGACCAGCCGGCCCAGTCTGGCATTTATGACAAAGAATTTCCAGACGAACAGCTTGTTCATAATTTAGAGCACAGCCACGCCTGGATTGCTTATCGTCCCGATTTACCGGCTGATCAGATCGATAAACTGGCTGACATCGCCAAAGATTACGGTTCTAAAATTATTATGACTCCGCGCCAAGCCAATGATACTCCAATTGCTTTTGTTGCCTGGGAGCGCCTTTTAAAAATGGACATTCTTAATGAGTCTTTGGCCAGAGAATTTATTGAGGCATATAGAGGCCTTGCCGGTCCGGAAAAACTTGCCGATTTTGGGTTCAAAGATTTTAGGGGCGCTAAAGAACAACCGCTTGGTCCAAAAATGAGATAAATGAAAAGACCCATTTAAGGGTCTTTTAGGCTCCGTCGTTTTCATCCTCTTCGGGATAACATAGTTCAGGGTTGACAGCGGCGATTCTTAGAGATCTTAAAAAACATTTATCGTTTTTGGTTATGGTTTCTTCCCAGGTTTTCTTCGGATTATCCGGGTTATTTTTTATTTTTACTAAAGCCTCTGTTTGGGGCGGTTCTTTTGTTTCTTGGCCCGGGTATTTTTTTGTTTTCAGACATATGTTCGGGATTGCGACAGTATCAACATTCGGCCGGTATTTTAAGAAAAATTTATAGTATTTTTCCCAACAAGAAAATGCTATAAAAAGATAATAAATCTGGATGCGGGTTTCAGCCAAATGATCGCAAAGCCTTATCTGATCGTTTATTTTTAGCAAATGTTCCGATCTCATCACTTTTTTATCGCGAAAACTGTCAGCGAGTTCTATCGTGAAATTTTTAAGTTTAAAGAACTCCCACTCGATATCTTCAACCATAATTGACTCCTCGTGGTTTTGAGCTGACTATATTCAACAATATATTTATTCAAATTGCAATAATTCCCGTTAAATTTAAAAAACAGAATTGACTCTATGGTTTAGATTTGATAAACCAACAAGTATGAAAAGCCGGTTTTTAGTTTTTATTTTAATTTTTGCTTTAATGTCGGAATTTAATGTTGTTTTTGCTTCTTCGGTTATTTTTTCCGATGGTTTTGAGGACGGTTTTTTAAATTGGACCGACAATGACGAAAAATGGGCAACATCAGGCACTAGTGTTCCTAATGGAGTGAAGAGCGGTGAAAAAAGAGCGGAAGTCAAAGGGAATACTGAACCGGGTGATGATGTTTTACTTAAAAATGTTTCAACTATCGATAAGGAAGGAATAATTTTTCAATTTTGGTACCGAATAAAAGAATCTCTTGAAGATTCGGATCATGTCTATGTTGAGTGGACACCCGATGGCTCTAATTGGAATATTCTGCGCGATTTTACGTCTTTGGCTAAATCCGATGTTTGGGAGCTTGCTTCTTATAATCTTCCGGCTGAAGCCGACGATAATGTCAATTTTGCTGTTAGGTTCCGGGCTCATCTTGGTGCCGCAAGCAGTGATATTTTTTATTTGGATGACGTGGCGTTAGTTGGTGATAATGATAATTTTACGCCCATACCCTCGATAAGTTTAAGTTCTTCGCCGCAAGTAAGTTCTGAACCAACGCCTACGGCTTTGGCAACACCAATATCAACACCAACTCCCATGTCATCACCTAGACCAAGTCCAATTCTAACCCCGTCTCCTTCATTCAGTTTTTTATTAACGCCAACACCTATTCCTCCCCCTCCTTCTGTTTTAAGAACTCCGACACCTACTCCCAAGATTTCTAAAATTCAAGACTCTGCCATTTCTCAAACACCAACACCTGTTCCGTCTGTATCTGCGCGGACAGAATTACAGATTCTTTTACCAGCCGATAAATTTAACCAAAAATTAAATAAGTCGTCAGAAGAATCAGTCGCTTCGGGATCAACGGAAGTTACAATATTGCCGCAAAAATCCGATAAAATCCCAAAAGATGCAAACTCGTTTTTTGCTTCTATTTTTAAATTTGCCGCCCCTAAATCATTCTGGTTTCTTGGACTTATGATTGCGGCAATAGTTATCTCTCTGGCCAAGCTTAAAAAGAATTAATTTGGCCGATACTATTACTTTAAATATTCTAATATTCTTGAGAATATTAGAATAACATGTAGTATGATGCGGGATATCAAAGAGTTATATGAATAAACCATCAAAAACACCCAAACAGATAGAGAGGCACATTAAGGGGATAGCTAATCATCGGCGGATCGAGATTTTATTTGTTGTTGCCGGTAATAGCGAGATTACGCTGGAAGAAATTGCCGATAAGTTAAGCTGCAATATAAAAACAACCTCAGAACACACTCGCCGTCTTGTCCAAGCCGGCTTGGTTAATAAAAAATATCGGGGACAGGCGGTTATGCATACCCTTACGCCTTACGGAAAAATTTTCCATAAATTTATTAAGGTATTCTCATATTCTCAAGAATATTAGAATATAATAATAAAAAGTATTTTTGTGAAGCTGGCA
>MGIZ01000032.1:5885-24463 GCA_001794015.1 Candidatus Yanofskybacteria bacterium RIFCSPHIGHO2_01_FULL_39_8b | reverse complement strand
AAACGGTTTGCCATCGTAAAAATTTTTATTAACCGTCAGTTCGTAAAGATGGATGCGTCCAAGGGCGTCTTTCTGAAATTTTTTAAATTGGTAAGGACCTGAACCGATGGGTTTTATGTTAAATTCCGATAAGGCAAAATTTATCGGCTTTACATTAGCCCAAATGTGTTCTGGCAGCATTGGCAAGGTCAAATTATTCAAAAATTGGGCATATTTATTTTTGAGTTTAAACAGCAGCTTATAATTATCTATTTTTTCAATATCAATACCCTGCCAATTTATTCTTTGTGAACTCCCATAATCTGGATTTTGCGCTGTTCGAATGGTGAATATTACGTCATCGGCGGTTAACGGCCGATTATCGTGCCACTTAATGTTTTCTTTAAGATAAATTGTGTAATTAAGTTCGTCCAGAGAGATGTCATATGATTTGGCGAGATCGGGAACTAACTTTCCTGCCTGGTTATATTTTAAAAGACCGGAATAAATAAGACTAACTAAGTCTCTGTCGGCATCACTTTGAGATAAGAGGGGATTGATATGGCGCAGTTCGCCAACCACGCCTTCGTTAAGAGTGCCGCCTGAATCTCCCACCGGATAAGTAAAGTGATAGTAGGCGGTTATCGGTATGGCCAAAATAGAGCCGGCCAATATAAGGGCCAATATTAACATTAAATATCGTTCCTTTCCGGACGATACCCTTGGAAGCAATTTTAATTTAGCCTTGAATTGACGATTTCTTCGGCTTAAAGTTTCTTTTATACTCTTTCGGCTTTTTGAATCTTGTGATTTATTTTTGTCGTTTTTATCGGGAACATTAATCCCAAAAAAATCATCTAATTGACGCTGTTTATCCACTTCTTCGCTCCTTGCGGAGCTTTCTTCTTCGTCAAGACTACGAAGAACAAGTTGGAGTGTTTTTCCGACCTGTCCTCCAAGGCTTTAGCGTAGGAGGAAGCTTTAGCGTAGGAGAGCTATACATTTACAGTAAGAGTCTTGCCATCGATATTCCCAAAAAGAGGACCGCCAAAACTATCGTAGCATAAAATATTACTTTTTCAGCTCCTCTTTTGGTGCTGTATTCCATCATCCCGCCGCCAAAAGTTGACGATAAACCACCGCCCCTTTGCTGGAGGAGGATGGCAATGATAAGCAATAATGATATTCCAATATGAGTATAGGTCAGCATAAATGAAAAATTATTGTAACCTGGCTCTTTCTTTTAATTTTTAGAAAGAGCCGGGTATCCGGCATTTACATTTAGTCGATGGTTTTAGTTAGGGTCGATATTATTATATTTACAACCGTTATGACGATCGTAGCCCAGACAAGAGACATGATATCATTAATTAGAATAAAGTCGAATATATAATCAACCAGCCACAAAAGCAAGGCATTGATGACTATCATGAAAAGACCGAGGGTCAGGATTATGACCGGAAAAGAAATGAATTTCAAGATCGGCTTAACTGCCGTATTCAGCAATCCCAAGGCGACTCCGGCGATGGCATATTCTTTAATTCCGCCGGTAAAGCTAAATCCGGCCACAAGCCACGAAGCAGCATATAAGGCTACCGAATTGCCCAATATTCTAGCTAAAAATCGAACCATATTCTTAGTATTATTATAGCATTTTGAATTAAAAATTCAATTGCAAACTCTTTTTTCTATGCACATTTCTATAATACGATATTGCGAACCGGTGGGCTTCGGAATTAATCCCAATAAGGAAGTTTCTTAATTCGGTTGGGAGTTTAGATAAAACGATTTCCTTATTTTCTAACGTAACTTTATGTGTCGTATGCTTTTCGTTTTTTGTCAGGGCGATAATAGTAATTAGTAATCGGTAATTAGTAATTGTTTTTAGGGCAGTTGAAAGCTGGGCCTTTCCACCATCAACAATAATTAAATTGGGATAAGGCCACTCCGGATGTTTAAGCCGCCTGGTAATGACTTCTTTTAACATAGCCGTATCGTCGTTTTTTTCATCTAGTTTTGACTTTGTATTTATATCACGATCGTAATATGAGTACAAATTATAATCTCTATTATTTTGCTTGGTATTTTTAATTTTGAATTTTCTGTATTTATTTTTGTCCGGTTTTCTGTCTGTAAATACAATCATTGCTCCGACGGCAAATTGGCCCTGAATGTTTGCGATGTCATAGGCTTCGATGCGCCGCGGGAGGGAGGGGAGATTTAAAAACTTTTGCAGAGATTTTAAAACGTTTGAAGAGTTATGATATATCATAACTTCACGGTCATTATTAATGATGCGGGCATTTAAAAATATTTTTTTAAATTTTTCTATTTTATGCTGAAGTTCAAGGGATTTTTCATATTCTTGTTTATTTGAAAAGTTTCTCATCTCTTTTTCGAGATTCTTGGTAAGCGACGACTTTTCTCCCGATAAAATGTCCTTAACTGCTTTTATGTTTTTTCTGTAGGTTGTTAGTTGTAAGCTGTTGATTATGGATTGTTTCAAACAACAAAATCCTGGGCATTTTCCGATGTGGTAATTTAAACAATAATTATTGTGTAATTGTTTACAGGTACAGTAGGGGAATATCTTTCTAAGTAGGCGCAAGGTTATTTTGAGGGCTCTTATATCCGTGAACGGTCCAATGAAATCAGTTTCTTTATTTTTTGCAGGCTGGTGTGTGATAAATATTTTATGGAATTTGTCATTGCTAAAGCCGACAAAGCCATACTGCTTATCATCCCTAAGCATAACATTAAAATCCGGATGATATTTTTTAATGTACTGCGATTCAAGTATTAACGCTTCAATCTCGCTTTCTGTTACGATGATATCTACTCCCTCGGCTTCTAAGAGCATTCTTTTCAAGCGCCCGTCCGTAATTTTTAAATAAAACTTGAGGCGGTTTTTTAAATTCAAAGCCTTACCTATATATAGGGGTTTATTTTTAAGGTTTTTGAATATATATATTCCGGGCCGGTCTGGAATTTTTTTGATTTGCTCTTTTAGCCGGGAGATTGCCATAACAAGACCTCATTGTGCCATAAATTACTTGGTTTGACTATAATTTGCTTATAAAATATAGTATTTAGCAGTACTTAAAAAAGGAAGTTGAAATGAAATCTAAAAATCGCGCCCTATCCGCATTGATTGCTTCTTTTTTTATTTTTTCGTCATGCGGGGCCGATCCCGAACTGAAGAAAGGAAAAACATTCAATCAGGATTTTACCAGCGATGCGGCCTATCTAGTTTTGGAAAAGAACGATAAGCCATATATTATGGCTTCGGGCTTTTTGGTTAATAAAAAAAGCGGAATATTTATTACCGCAAAACATTTTACCGATGAGTTCAGGCCGTTAGGCGCTGATTCGTGCAAGGTTTTTTTTAACGGCAAAGCGTATATGGCGGAACTGACCAGGGTTCCGCCGACAAAAGATATGGCCGCCATTAAGATATCATCCCCTTTTAATTTTCATGATTTTCCGGAACCGATGCCCAGGATAAATAAAAGGCCGAAAACGGGAGAAAAAGTTTATATCAGAGGTTTCCACCCCCACGCTTATCGGATAAGAGAAAGAAATAAATTTGAAGGGTTTCCGGACAAGGTTGTTCCCGTCTTTGAAAATTACTACGGCCAAATAATGAAAGATCTTACCAAGGAAACTCAAGTTGTTTTTGATAACCTGGAAGGCAGGGCCGCAGAGTCCGATCCGGATTCGGTGCGTAAAAATCGTTTTTTGAGCGATAAACAGAAAAAGGAGTTGCTCAAATTTGAAAATGACAACTTTATTAAAATCGTCATGGCTCGAGACCATAAATTCTCATTTGGCGGACTAAGCGGAGGATTAGCCGTAAATGACAGGAATGAAGTTATCGGAGTAATTACGGCCCAGGATATATTCAGATTTGAATTTGATGAACATGGTTTATTTTTTGACCCTCGAAGCAGCTACGCGCCGGTTATTGTTAAACAATTTTTCGATACCCTATATATTACCCCGATAGAATTTATGGCTGATATTGAGACGTATGTCGAAACAATTAAATGAAACTCCGCGGCCGTATAGCCGCGGTTTTCTTTATTTGACGTTTTTCAGCTTTTTCATTAGTATTTAGAAAAGTTCCTTGATAACCCGATAAACGAGGACGATAAAATGAAGCAGGAACCGATAACTCTTGAAGAAGCGCTTTATGATATTAGCAAGGTAAAGAAGAATGCGGGCCTAACCCTCTTCGGTATTGATAATGCGATTGAAAATGGGGCCCTGGGTATGTTTTGTTGGGTTGCCTATGACAGAGAAGAGATCGATAAAAACGGCGTAAAATTTATTTATAAGGATTATGCCCCGGCTCCGGTTATTATGACTGCCGGGCACGGTGTCGGCAAAACTGGACTTGCCCGATCTCTGGCATTCTCTATCGGCGGCAAGTTCGCTTTTATAGCTGGCGGACCCGATCTGTCCGCAAGTAAAATTATGGGTACGGATATATTTGCCGGCGGTCAATTTTACTTTGCCGAAGGAGATATTAATTCCCATGTTATTTTATTTGACGAGATACCGAAAACTCCACCCAAAGTACAGTCGCCATTTTTTCAGGTTATGGAAGAAAGACAGGCGGTTGCAAATACATTCGACAACATATTTATGAAAGTCGTAAATAAAAGAGTAAATCTTACCCAGATCAATGAAAATGACCCAACTGATAAAAGATTATTTTTCTGGCCGATCGCTACTGGCAATCCTTATGAACAGGAAGGAAACTATGAATTACCCGAGGCGCTTTGGGACCGGTTCTGCATTCATTTTGGCATCGGTTATCCTGACAGGAAAAACGAGAAATTAATTGATTCAAAGAATGTCTGTGGCAAAGATAATCTGGTTACTAGACCGGTTATAACTCTCGAAAGAGCCTATGAAATTGGACACTTCTTTGCCGAAAACGTTGAGATAGGAACAGACGTTATGGAGTATATTCAGCGTCTTACCGAAAATTCCAGACGGAAAGAACGCAGAGATTATGCTCCTCGAAGCTTAAAAAAGCTGGTCGACTTATATACGAGGGCAGGAGCTTCTCCCAGATATAATTATCACTTTAAGGCGCTTGTCAGAACTTTGGCCGGATTCAGGGGACGGCTTTATGTGACCATTGATGATGTCAGGGATGGATTCCATCTGGTTGCTACCCACAGAATATTGATGAACCGGCTGGCCATCGGCCGGAATATAAAACAGAAGGATATTGTAAACGAAATTTTGAAGAAGACGCCCATTCCGCCGTCAGGTTCCAAGTCCACGGTCAGTTTTTCCGGTCTTGAGTTGGGATTTTTAGGCCGATTCAGAGATTACATAGGAATTTAATATGCGATTTGCATTAAATGATGTTTATCCCAATATCCAAAAAGCTGCCCATGAATTACCCATAGGTACGCCAGCCTCTCGGATAAAATTCGGAATGCATTTAAGCAAGTTTAAAGGACGGGGACCTAATTTTTATCAGAACGTTGAATATGATCCGAATGAGCACGACATTGATCAAATTCAGTGGCATTTGACCGATCCGGACGGCAAAGTTTATGTCCGAGAAGCGATAATTGACAAGGATTATCAGGTTGTGGTTATGGCCGATCTTTCAACATCAATGATGTTCGGGATGAGATATCCGTATAAGCTTAGATTGTTGTTTGAAACTATCGGTAATATCGGGCTGACATGTGTTCATGCCCAGGATCCGATGGGATTCATTGGTTTTGCCGGGAATATAATTTTTGATGAGAGGCCCAGGGTTGGCGAAGGTCCAGTATATTATCTTCTCGACGAAATGTATAAATTTTTTTATGGTCTTGAACAAGATGGCAAAGGTCCGCTCAAACGAGAGGGGACTGATTTCAAAAAGGCCTTTGATTTTTTTTCTTTACGGTATGCCGGTAAAAATCCGTTTTTGATTGTTATATCTGACTTTGTGGGAATGGAGGAATTTGTAGATACCCAGCTATTGAAAGATATTTCTTCTGAAAATGAGATCGTCTTCTTGTTCTTGGATGATCCAGATGAATTTAACGTAAGAAGCTGGCTGAGCCGTGTGTTCGGTATAACTTTCGGCTATTTAAGGATAAGAAATATAGAGACCGGCAAACGATCCACTGTTTCCATAAGAAAATGGAGAAAGATGGGCAAAGAGATAAGACAAAAACGAAAGGTAATGAGAGAACGGCTCAAGGATGCCGGTATTGATTCAATGGTTCTTGAATATACCGAACAGGGCAAGCATTTTGAACGGCTTTACAGGTTTTTCCTGGGAAGGCGGGGACTGCTAAAGGATAGAACAAAGGTTATTCAGCAATAACGGGGGTACTCCCCGTTTTTACTTGACTCAATTTATTTTTTCCATTATCATTTTTAGAAAGTACTTTTACATTTGGAGAAAAATTAAATGCGTTATAAAGCATTACTGGCGGTTGCAATTCTGCTTATCGGCGTTTCTTTGTATTCTCAAACCGTCTCGCCGGTAACGATCGAAACGCTTGATACCACTCCGACAGTTGTGCGTACCGGCCAGGTATTTGTTCAGGGCTATAGGATAAGATACCTCGATTTATCTAAATATGGCGAGAAGGTTATTATATATGAAGACAAGATTAAAACTGGATTTTTGACTCTTCCGGACGAGATTGAGATTGTGGAGTTTAACGACGGCAAAAATTCTGAAGAAAAAGTCGGGAATGAGACCAGCAAAGATATTTCCTTTGTTTTAAAAATAATCGGTCCCGAAAAAGGATCTTATAAAATTCCAAAAGGCAAACTTGAATGGTCTATTCAGAGAGCCGGCCAAACGGAAGAAAATGCCGAAAATCAAAAACCGATTGAAACCGAAAAAGAAGTTTATATCAATTACACAACCACTATTACTTCCGACCCATATCTGGACATAAGAGATAAGGTTTATCTTGCAATCCACCAATATTTAACTTGGACTTTTTGGTTAATATCCAGAGCGCTCTCGCCTCTGGCGGTTTTACTGCTGTTAGTGATTTTTAGCGTTTATATGTTGCGCGGGAAATCTGCCGCAGAGAAAGAGCCGGATACGGCCAAACCGGAAGAATTTGATGAGCCGGAAGCGTCTGAATTGCCAATTTCGTTTACCGGAGCTTACCGGTTATTTTTTAAGGAACTCAACCGGCTGGAAAAAAACTTTCTGTTTAGCCGGGCCGGAATGGATAAAAATAAGACGCTCGGTTTTAAACGAGAATTGTCCGTCTTGGTCAGGAATTTGATCGGAGCAAGTTTAGGAGATTTGAATCCCGGAGACAGCGCTTGGATTATCTTGAATCAGACCAGGAATGTTAAAGGGCTATACGGCCAGGCTCTTTCGGCGCTTGCTTTGATGCTGGCAGATTATGAAAAAGCCATGGTATCGGATAGCTGTGCGGCTTATGGAGATGACGGCTTTAACGGAGAACTTGAGTTTTTAAAAACCAATGCCAGGCTCCTTAAGAGGTCAGGGCGAATTTCTGCCAGGATAAAAACGATTTTAAGAAGGAGTTGAAATGCCGTCTTATATTTTGGACGCAATTCATATTTTTTATTTTAAAGCCAGAGAGCAGATTGGCATAATTCTGAATCTGGACTTTAGCCAAGTCCACTATACAGACATCGGTACATCGGTCTATATCGGCCTGGTATTGATTTTTGCGCTTTTAGCCAGAATTTTATTTCCAATTATTGCAAAAAGAAAAGATAAATTTGCCTGGGAATCTTCCGGGGAAAAAGTGGCCAAGAATGATGAACAGGGCATTATTTTTAAATTCTTTTCGCTTGTTCCAAAGGTTGTTTTTAGTTTTGGAGTCGTGTTTACGCTTGTCGCCGTTTCTAATCCGTTTCTAAACGCGGTTAAAGAAGAAAATAAGATTATGGAGGGCAGGGTCAGAACCGATCTGCGGGATATTTCCGGTTCGATGACTTACCCCTTTCCGGGAACCGAACTGTCAAAAGCTGAAGTTGCCGCCCGAAACCATGTTGATTTTGTAAAAATGCGTCAAGGCCAGAATGACCGCGTTTCTTTATGGCTTTTTGCTTCAAATCCATATATGGTTGAAGATTTCATTGCTGACGATGAAGTTTATTATCGTCACGTCAAAGATGCGCCCTGGGTAACCGGATATTCCCGTGATATTGTTTCAGCTTGGTTCCAAAGTTCTCCTAACAACCAGGTTATACCAATGGAAAGATATGCTTTTATTGATGGAGATGGCGGAGGAACTGATCTTGCTTCGGCTCTTAGAGCAATAATAAAGCAATCTGACCATGATAAGATTGGAGAGAATCGGAAAAGGTCGGTTTTGATAGTTACGGACGGCGAACCGGATCGGTATCCGGCGGCTGAACTGGAAGGATTAAAGAAAAGAAAAATTATTCCTTATATTATATTCGTAAGAAGTCCTCCGCCGTCTGAATTTTCAGAAGACGGATTCTCTCAGCCTCAAAACGATTCTTTGCCTGCGGTTGTGAAAAGAATCGGTGAATATGGAGGAAAATATTTTGATGCTAAAGACCAGAACAGCCTTAAAAGAGCTTATCAAGAGATAGACAAGCTTGAAAAAGTAAAATTTGAAGTCAAAAACACCTTTATAAAAGTTTATCTTTTTCAAACATTCATTTTTATCGCCATGCTTCTTTTTTTGACAGCAATCATGTTGGGTTTTCTGGCGAAGCTGTTTGGAACCTACCCTTGATCGCTCCCGCTTTGGAGCGATTTTTTTGTGCTTGACATTCCATTTTTTTTTCACTAATATTTCTAAAATAGCTCGTTGAAAAAGAGGAAAATATGCCCAGAAGCCGCAAGGCGATAATCGGCGTTTTAATTTTTTCC
Organism: Candidatus Yanofskybacteria bacterium RIFCSPHIGHO2_01_FULL_39_8b; assembly: GCA_001794015.1. Lineage (GTDB taxonomy): Bacteria > Patescibacteriota > Minisyncoccia > 2-02-FULL-40-12 > GWA2-44-9 > 2-01-FULL-39-28. The sequence continues at coordinate 15,615 of MGIZ01000032.1, read as the reverse complement.
GCGTTGTTTTTGGTTTTGGCAGGCTGGACTTCCTACTTGCTCTATCCGGTTGCGTATCATAGCGACCAATTCAAAATTAATGTGAGCAAACAGGATTCCGAAAAAGCCCGCCGGGAATTCAATGAAATGATGCTGGCTTATAAGACGGTTGAGAAATACCGCCTAAAATGGCTGGCCAACCGTTATTTGCTTGAAGACGCCTTTTTATATGAACCAGCTCTCCACCTTGTCGATGACCATGACTATGATCGGGTTATCAACGATCTTGAAAAATATAAAGACGATTATCGGGCGGCTCACCTAATAGGCGTGGCCAAAGTTCGGAAGGCCCAATCCGATTATGCTTTTGAAAAAGATCCGAAGGTAAAAATAGGGATAATGAAAGAAATGATGAAAGAGGTAAGCCCGTATTTTAAAAACGCGGTTAAGGGTTCAAGTTTTAATTTTGACGATGCCCTTAATTACGACATAGTCAGCAACGAAGATTCGGCCAAAAACTTGCTTGAGAATAAAAAACCTCCTCTTGTCAGGCTTGGCTATGAGCCCAAAGGAAAAGAGCCCGGCGCTCCCCAAAAGAAAGAAACCGAAAAGCCCAAACTGGACGAAGAAAAAAAAGATCCCGGCAGCGGCGGTCTTGGAAAAAGAGGCTGATCCATGCTGAAAGAAATCCTTAAGATTAAAAACAGCGTTCTTTTTGCCAGTCCGGAATACTTGTATTGGGGATTGGCATTTTTTTTAATATCAGTCTCGGTTATTATTTTTATTCTTGGCAAACTTAATTCTCCGGAATTAAGTTATGGGTCAAAACGGCCGTTGGTCGGCGAAATAAAGTTTTTTGGTTTTTTTGCGGTTCTTGTTTTTATTTTTTCGATGATCGCTCTGGCCAGACCCTATGTTGAGCATGTGGCGCCTCCTCTTATAAAGAGAGGCGATGTGGAAATTATTTTCGTAGTTGATAATTCAGGTTCAATGCTGGTGAAAGATTTGGGAGTGTTCGGAGGGCAGAGATTGGCCAGGATAGATGCGGCGGCAAGAGAAATTTTCAAACTTTATTCCGGCGGGGTCATAAAAGAGGGGGACAAAATCGGAGTATTTGTTTTTGGTTTGACAACGCGTCTTAAGGTTTATCCGACCAGAGATATGCAAAGATTCATGAATGAGATCTCTAAATTGGGCTCGCCCGAATATCTAAGCGGCGACGCTTCTTTTTGGGGATCAAATCTGGCCCTTGTCCTGGAATCTGTTTATCAGGGGCTTGACCGGTATGACAGAGGTGAAAACGAAAATAAAAACTGGACGCCAAAACCAAAAGCGAATCGCTTGGTCATATTTTTTTCTGACGGCGATTTCGATTTTTTGAATCCGGCTAGTAATCTTCAAGAAATCGAAGAGCGGAAAGCCTATCAAGGGCGTCTGGTATCTGCTTTGCTTGAATTTAGGAAAAGAAAACTGAAGATTTATAGTATCGGGATCGGTAGCCGGAAAGAAACCGATCTCGACACCATCCTGAGGGATTATAAAAAGGGAGACTATGGTGAGAAATTGGAGGAAGAAATCAAGGACTTAAAAACCCGTCTCCGGCTTGATGGTCTTGAAATGATCGCCGGACAGACCGGAGGCAAGACGCCCATTCCGACTATACAAAATGCCGCGTCAGGCGTTACCGATATTCTCGCCAAAATTATAGATTCATACCGTTCTATGAGCATAGAAACTCCAAAAGAAAAAGAAAGACAAGAGTTATGGCAGTACGCTCTTTATATTGCTTGTTTGATTATAATGATAGGCATTCTTATGTATTAAATAGGACTTATGCGCTTGAGATCGGAAGCCCATCAGATTAGGGCTTTGCCGATCTCAAGCCACAGGGGTTTGGCCAATTTCTTCGTTAAAATCTACGTTTGATTTTCGCCGTACTTCTAGTACGTCTCAAATCAATACTCGACTTTGCCTCGAAATTGGCCAAACGCGTAAGTCCTATTAAATTTTAAAAAAAAGACTATCTTTGATAGTCTTTTTAATTAGGATATAATATAAACATTATGGTTGAAACTTCCCCATCCTTTAAAGTTTACTATCGGGGCATGCTAAAATATATAAAGAACTTCCATGCAATCATACATATGGATTAAGATGAATGGTATAATTTAAAATATTATGGCTGAAGCGCCTATTTCTACAATTGAACACGATATTATTGATTTGGAAAAAAAACTTCAAGAAAAGAAAGCGGATTTAGAGCGGGAAAAGATCGGGGGAAGCGGCGGATTAGCCGGAGAGGATCATCCCTCGGAAAAGGAAATGCTTCACGAAGCGGTGGGCGAAAAAATAAAGGAGCACATTCCGGCATACCAACCCAAATCTCTGGTTGTTCAACCGTCAACTCCAATCGCTACTGAACCGCCCAGTTACTTAAGCCAGGAGTTGAAAGATAAAATTAAAGAAATAGTTCAGCTGGTTTTTTCTAAGAACCTTGAAGAAGGAATTAAGGAAATAGTCAAAACCGGCAATATGGCCATCATTGACGCTTTTCACGATATTTTAGTTGATGAATTATATAATCAATTGATTGAAAAAAGAAAACTCGACAAGGTCGAGTAGTTATAACTAACGACTAACGACCAATGACTAATGACTAATTCAAGAAAGTCATAAGTCATAAGTCATAAGTCGTAAGTTTGATTGTTCTTCTTCCTCTATCTCATTTTCTTTGGCGTAATCTGTATCCTTGTTTTCGCTTTGATTGAAAATTTAAAGTCCAAAGGCGCTATTGCCAGAGCTTTGAACATGTCTTTGTTTCTTATCACCTTACCCAAAGGCGAGGGGAGCAATCCGTCGGCTGGCGGACAGCGTCCGGAGAAAGAGCTGATCTCGGTGATGGAACAGCTTTACTCTTCTTTCTCGAATCTTCATGCAACCGGTTGGAATAAGTTTGTTTACGGAGAGCCATATATTTCTCTTGAAATGGCCGTTCATCATATCGGTGAGGAAATCCATTTTTATGTCGCTGTTCCAAAAAGTTATGAACAGATTTTTATGAAACAGCTTCATGGTATATTTTCCGTAGCTGAACTTGAAAAAGTAAAGGATTATAATATTTTTAATCCCAATGGGTTTTCAGCCGGGGCTTTTTTGAGAATAAAAGAAAATCAGATTTTACCGATTAAAACGTATCAGCATCTCGAAGTTGATCCTTTGGATGCTGTCGCTAACTCTCTTTCAAAGCTTGAAAGAGAGGGCGAGGGAGCGGCGATACAGATTTTAATTCGCCCCTCCCACCAACATGAGACAAGATCGACAGCCCAGAAAGTGGCTAAAGAAATGCAATCCGGATTTGACTTTAAAACTGCCGTTGAAAGGGTAAAGAAGCCTCCAACCAAAGAGCAAGAAGCTAAGGATGCCGAGAAATCAAAACCGCCTCGAGTGACAACTCCATATGAAGAAGAAATAGTCAAAGCAATCCAATCAAAAGTATCTAGACCTCTTTTTGACACCAACATTAATCTTGCTGTTTCGGCCTACAGCCAAGAAAGAGCCGATCAGCTTCTTAATGACTTGGCCGAATCCTTTGTCCAATTTTCATCTCCCGAATTGAATAATTTTTATGTCTCCAGGGTAAAAGGCAGATTTTTACAAAAGCTTTTGTTTAATTTTTCTTTCAGAATGTTTCAGAATTCTCACGCTTCAGTATTATCGAGCGAAGAAGTTACCAGTCTGTATCATTTTCCCCTGGCAACGACCCACGCTCCAAAATTAAAATTTTTGAAAGCAAAACCGGCTGAACCGCCGGCTAATCTGCCCGGTGACGGCATTGTTCTCGGAAAAAATATTTATCGCGGGGAAGAACGGATTGTCCGGATGACTGACGGTGACAGACAGCGCCATCTATACATTATCGGTCAGACTGGTACGGGTAAATCAACTCTGATGAAAGCGATGATTCGCCAGGATATTGAGAACGGCAAGGGTTTGTGCCTGATTGATCCTCACGGTGAATTTGCTGAGTTTGCCGCTTCGGTAATTCCAAAAAATCGGATCGATGATGTTATCTACTTTGATCCTGGCGATATTGACCGGCCGATGGGACTGAACATGATGGAAATTGATCCTAAACATCCCGAACAGAAAACTAGGGTTATTGATGAACTCTTTGGAATATTTGATAAGTTATATGACTTAAAACAGACCGGCGGACCGATGTTCGAGAAATATTTTAAAAATTCCGCCCTTCTTCTTTTAGATGATTATGAGCATGAAATACCGACTTTAGCCGACATATCTAGAGTTTTGGTTAATAACGCTTTCAGGGCCGATAAATTAAGTCGTGAGACAAATCCTCTGGTCAAAGAATTCTGGGAACTTGAAGCCCAGAAGGCCGGAGGCGAAGCGTCTCTGGCCAATATGGCGCCATATATTTCATCAAAAGTAACGGCTTTTGTTTTTAACGAATTTCTAAGACCGATTATCAATCAAAAGAAAAGCGCTTTTAATTTCCGAGATGTAATGGATAATCAGAAAATTTTAATTATTAATTTATCGAAGGGAAGGATAGGAGATTTAAACGCTAATTTACTGGGCATGGTTATCGTAGGTAAACTTTTGATGGCGGCTTTATCCCGGGTTGATCTGCCCGAAAGCGGGCGTAAGGATTTTTATTTGTATATTGATGAGTTCCAGAATTTTACTACCGACAGTATTGGGATTATTTTATCGGAAGCCCGCAAATACCGTCTTGATTTGATCGTTGCCCATCAGTTTATAAAACAGCTTAAAGAGAATATCCGCGATGCCGTATTCGGCAATGTCGGTTCGATTGTCTCTTTTAGAATCGGTCCCGATGATGCCGAGTTTATGAAAAATAAATTTGAGCCGATTTTTATACCCCAAGACCTTATAAACATAGACAATTTGAATGCCTATGTTAGCTTGTTAATTAACGGCCAGACAACAAGACCATTTAATATTAAATTAGAAACAGATAAAGTATTCGGCGCCGGTTCCTTGGAAATTACCAATTCGATTAAAGAAATATCTCGCCTTAAATACAGCCAGCCGAGAGATGAGGTGGAAAAAGAAATACAGGAACGAGTTGCCAATGTAATAAAGTAAATTTTTAAAACATTGTTTTTTACTAAAAAAGATTTTATTTCTTCTATAATAACCGGTTTCTATACTGGCCTTATTGCCTGGCGGGTTTTTGTTTTTATTGAAAAGCCGGATTTTTTTGGAATTTCCTTAGCTTGGTTGATAGTTTTTGTTCCGGTATTATGGGTATTAGGCGTTAATCTTGGTTATTTTCTTGGCAAGTGGATGCCGTTTTTCAATCAATTCGGTAAATATGCGGCTGTAGGATTTACTAATGCTGCTGTTGATTTTGGAGTTCTTAACCTCCTGATTGCTTATTCGGGTATTGCTTCTGGTTTTATTTTTTCTATATTTAAGGGCGCATCTTTCATAATTGCGGTAACTCACAGTTATTTTTGGAACAAATACTGGGCTTTTCAAGACAGAACAACAGAGCAAAAAGGAGAATTTTTTAAATTTTTTGTAGTCAATACCATTGTTGCCGCTATTAACATAGGAACCGCTTCTTTTGTGGTTAATAGTATTGAGCCCCAATTCGGCTTAGATACAAATGTTTGGGCTAATATTGGAGCGGTTATTGGTTCGGCCGTAGCATTGATATTTAATTTTATAGGCTTTCGGTTGGTAGTGTTTAAGGGCTCGTCTCAAAAATTAGAGCAGTAGCGAATAATTTTTGACTGGCGAACCTTATTTTTCGCTAACAAAATCGTCATGTTATATCGCAAATATCGTCCTGTAACTTTTTCCGAAGTCGTCGGGCAGGAACACGTAATTAAGACGCTTCAGGGAGCATTAACAACTGGCCGAGTGGGCCACGCGTATTTATTTTGCGGACCGCGGGGAACGGGTAAAACAACAATCGCCAGACTATTAGCCAAGAGTCTTAACTGTGAACAAAAAATAAAAGACGGCGATTGTGATAATTCTTGCCAAACCTGTCTGGCCGTGAATCAAAATCGTTCTCTTGATTTAATCGAAATAGATGCCGCTTCAAACCGTGGAATTGATGAAATAAGGAGCTTGAAGGAATCAGCCTCAGTTGCCGCTTCAGGAGGCAAATATAAAATATTTGTCATTGACGAGGTCCATGCTTTAACCAAGGATGCTTTTAATGCGCTGTTAAAAATTCTTGAGGAGCCGCCGGCTCATGTCGTGTTTATTTTAGCCACTACCGAGCCTCATAAAATTCTACCGACGGTATTATCACGTGTTCAAAGGTTTGATTTTAAACGGCTTAATCCAAAGCAGACTTTTGCAAAATTAAAATATATAGTTAAAGCCGAAAAGACTGAGATAGACGATGAGGGGTTGATGGCTATTGCCATGTCGTCTGACGGCGCTTTGCGGGATGCCGAAGTCGCCCTGTCTAAGGTTATTGCTTCCTGCGACAGGAAAAATAAAATTTCAACCGAAAATGTCTATGAATCTTTGGGTTTGATTCCGCTGAATTATTATCCTGAATTTCTCGGCCATCTGGCGGCAAGCGACAAAAACACCGCTCTTGATTTCATAAATAAAACTTATGCGGCCGGCATAGATATGGATCATTTTACTTCCGGTTTTATTGAATACCTAAGGAAGATTTTGATGCATACCATAAATCCTGCCGTTCTTGTTTCAGTTGGCGAAGAGCTTCTGGAACAGGATTTAAAAATTATTTTGGCCTATTCCCAAACCCTTACCCAGCAACAGCTTATCCGTCTGCTTAGTATTTTTATGTCGGCCAAAGAGGGGATGAAATCTTCTCCCATTCCCCAACTTCCTCTGGAACTGGCGGTGTTAGAATTGGTGGGTAAATAAAACCAATCATTCTGTACAGGATGTATTATTAGTGTATAATAATACTTGTAAAAGATTCTTAAAAATTCAATTAGTTGTTTGAGAGAGGCATGATGGACAGAGAAAAAAGATTCGAATTTCATGAAACTAACGCTACCTTACTCTGGTTTCTGATGGATGGATTGTGGATGATGGGCTTTAAGATTTTGCCAGCGATCATAGCTTTTCCGGCCGTTGTTATCGGTTGTCTGATTCTGGTTTATGCCGATAAAACACCCCATCTTTTAGCCGTTATTATTGCCGGCAGTACCTGGATATTTATGGACATATGTTGGATGATCGGTGAAAATTTTGAGGTAAGAGGCATGCACTTATTGTCATGTATTATGTTTTGGACAACATTTTTGTGCCTTGCTTATAGTCTTATCAAAAGTAAGAATTATCGAGAATCAGCGTATGAAACTCTATCCGGATTCAGGCGGATGAAGATAAAAAAATGAAGCTCGTCTAATGACAAGCTTTTTGTATTAATCAAATAAACCGCTAACCGATTCATTGTTATTGATATTGCGAATCGCATCAGCGATTATCTTGCCTACGGAGATCATTTTGACCTTGCTGTTCGGATCTTGAGATAATTCAATGACTTCCGGGTTGTGTATGGTATTAGTAACGAAAATTTTTTTCAGAGCCGAGGCGTGGAGTTTGGCTAAAGCGCCTTTTGAAAAAATACCGTGAGTTCCAGCGGCTATTACTTCTTTTGCCCCTTGGTTAATGAGGGCTTGAGCTGCTCCGATAATAGTTCCGCAGGTATCAAATATGTCATCTATCAATAAGACTATTTTATTCTCAACATCGCCCAGAACGTAATTTATATCAGATGTATTATGTTTATCTCTTCGTTTGTCCAAAACAACCAGGGGTATGTTTTTACCAGCCAGTCTTTTGCTTAAATGTCTGGCGTAAGCTCTAGCTCGGCCGGGACCGCTTCCGCTTGCATCCGGGGAACCGATAACTAATTCATCTGAATTGAGGGCACTGGAGAATGTGTCGATGAAGTGATCCAAAAAAACCGGTCTGGCATAAATCTGGTCCAACTTTGCCATTTTAAAAAATCCTTCAATGGCGTTAGCGTGAAGATCCATAGTCAGGACTCCGCTTGCTCCGGCATTTTCAAGCATATCGGCAATAAGACGGGCGGATACCGGTTCTCGGGGAGCGCTTTTTCGTTCTTGGCGGGCGTATCCGAAATAGGGTATTACCGCTATCGGGTTGCCTCCGGCCCGTCTAACTGCATCAAGAGCGAATAGCAAGGTTAATAAATTTCCATCTGGCTGATTTGTGGATTGGATAAGAAAGACCCTTCTTCCACGGAGGTTCTCGTTGAATTGAACATATTTTTCACCATCGTTAAATTCCTTGACTGTTACGTCGCCAAGTTCACGTCCCAGGTTGTGGGCTATTTCTAGCGCCAGAGAATTATTACTGCCCAAATTAAATATTTTAAGGTTCTTCATGGCTGATCCTCGATAATAATAGGTACTTTATTATAGATTATATAAAATTTGTTGCAAAAATCAAACAAAAAAAGGACAGCTGCCTGTCCTTTCAAAAAAAAAGCTAAACCGTTTCAAGTCTTGGATTGGGTCTATACCAACGGCCGGTTTTTGTCATTGGCTTTCCATAAACTAAAACAATGTCTGCAGTGAAATCACTCCCGCCTTAATTAGCGGGCCTTATCTATGACTTCATCGGTTGTGGTAAATTTCACTCCGGCATTGGCCATTTCGTTCAAGGCCAAAGCTTCATCGCCAGGTTTCTGATTTACCGCCCGGCAGGTATCAGTTAAAAGATAAACTATGTATCCAAGTTTTCTTGCGTCAAGGCAGGTATTTTTGACGCAATAGTCGGTGGCAAGACCACCGATGTATAACTTTTTAACTTTAAAATAGCGCAATACTTCGTCCAGGGGCCGAAAATATGTTTTTCCCTCAAAGGCTGAATATCCATTTTCTTCAGGATCCGTTCCTTTTGACACGACATAATCTGATCCTAAATATTTTAAGCTTGAATGGAATTCGGCTCCGGGAGTATCCTCGACGCAATGGATTGGCCAATTTCCGGTCGGCTTAAAATGTTTTGCATTCAAGGGATGCCAATCTCTGGATAAAAATACCGATTGTTCGTTTTTATGGGCATGGCTTATCATTCTATTCAGCGGTTCTATAACTTGATCTCCGTTTGCTACGGGCAATGCTCCGCCGGGGCAAAAATCGTTTTGAAGATCTATGACAAGAAGGGCTGAATTTGCTTTCGGTTCAAATGCTTTGGTCGTTGAGATTCCAAAATTGTCTAAAATCATGCCCATTTCTCCTCCTCGTTGTTAAAGTAGTCATCAGATGATAACACGAACCCTCCTTTAGTTCAATTTAATTTAAATAAAAAACATTGTATAGTGTATAATATATACTCATGATAAATCAAAACCTAAAAACTTTTCATATCTTTTATTATCCGGAGAATAAACAGGCCTTATTCTGGTTTAATAAAATAAATAATTTTCTAAAAAAGAAGCTTAAGATAAAAGCAGATCTAGGTAAGCCGGATTTCGTCATTGCTCTTGGCGGAGACGGGACGATTCTTGAAGCGGCTAGAAAATATCATGAATACGGCTCAATCATTTTGGGTCTTAATTTAGGCAATGTCGGATTTCTGGCTTCAGTTAGGAATGAAAAGGATTTTTTGAAAGCCCTGGCAGATTTTCTAAAAGGTAAACATACAATTGTTGAACGAATGATGCTTTCAGTCCAAGTTCGGAGAAATGGCAAAATTGTTTTTACTGCCGAAGCTCTTAACGAATTGGTTA
>MGIZ01000032.1:0-5870 GCA_001794015.1 Candidatus Yanofskybacteria bacterium RIFCSPHIGHO2_01_FULL_39_8b | reverse complement strand
GCATGGTTGAGCTGGAAGCTAAAATTTCAGACCATCCGGTCCAGCACATTCGCGGTACAGGAATTCTTGTTGCTACCGCAACCGGTTCAACGGCCTACAATCTCTCGGCTCATGGGCCGATTGTGATGCCGGATATTAAATGTTTTATAGTAACTGAATTATTGGATCATAACATTCCCAGTCCCAGTCTGGTTGTTAAATATCATAATCCCGTCAGTATTAAGGTTATTTCATTCAGGGAGAGGGGTATTATATCTATTTCTAAAACCGGTCAGAAATTTGATGTTCTTCTTATGGCCGATGGCGAATCATTTTTTCCGCTCAAGGAGAAAGATGAAATTACCATCAAAAGTTCTCCTCACTTGGTGAAATTCGCTGAATTTGAAAAAAACTATTTTTTCAAAAGCCTCCAAGAGAAATTTGGGTTTAAATAATTATCAAAACGGTATATTTGTGGTATATTTTTAATAATTATGTTCAAAGAAGGCATTATAGATAAGACCCTATTCCAAATTAAAAGGCTGATTCCTAAATCAGTTTTTAATTTTTTTCAACCGGCATATCACTCCATATTGGCTTATTTAGGAGCGGCGTTTTATGGTTTTCCATCAAAGAAATTAAAAATTATCGGTGTTACTGGCACAAAAGGCAAATCCACGGTTGTTTATTTAACTGCCAAATTACTTGAAGCTTCCGGAAAGTCTGTTGGAAGTTGCGGTTCTTTAGGTTTTAAAATAAAAGAAAAAGAGTGGCCGAATACCCTAAAAATGACAATGCCCGGTCGGTTTCGTCTTCAGAAATTAATGTCTGAAGCGGTTAAAGCCGGCTGCGAGTATTTTATTTTGGAAGTTACTTCAGAAGGAATTAAACAAAAAAGGCACCTGGGCATTCAATTTGATTGCGCCGTTTTTACAAATCTCCACAAAGAACATATCGAAAGCCATGGCTCTTTTGAAAATTATTATAGAGCCAAACAGGAATTATTTAAGCGGACGAAGAATACCCATGTTATTAATGCCGATGATCCGAATACCAAATTATTCGGCGATTTTCCGGCCAAGCATAAAATTTTTTACGGCTTAACTAAGGGTGATATGGTGGCAAGTAATATAAAACTGTCTAATGCCGGATCGTCTTTTGAAGTTTATGGGATGGTTTATAATACTTATCTGGCCGGACAGTTTAACGTCATGAACATGCTGGCGGTTTTATCGGTGGGAGCAATATATAAAATAGATCTTCCGTCGGCAAAGCCTGTTCTTGAATCGGTAGAATTTATTCCGGGGAGAATGGAATTTATACAAAGAAAACCGTTTGAAGTGGTGGTGGATTATGCACATACGCCGGATTCGCTGGAACAAGTTTATAGAACATTGAAAAAGAGTCCCTCGACTTCGCCCGGGACGCCAATCACACAAATTAGTCATAAACTAATTTGTGTGATTGGCGCAGCCGGAGGCGGACGCGATAAGTGGAAGAGGCCGGAATTCGGCCGGATTGCGGCGGAATATTGCGATGAGATTATTTTGACGAACGAAGATCCTTACGATGAAAACCCCGATTCTATTATTAATGATATTCAGAAAGGGTTTTTATCTAAATTTTCAATTTTCAATTTTCAATTTTCAAAAATTATTGATCGCAAAGAGGCCATACAAAAGGCTTTAATTTTAGCTCAAGAAGGCGATACGGTTATAATTACCGGCAAGGGATCGGAAACTTCCATGGCCGTATCGGGGAATAAAAAAATTCCCTGGTCGGATAAAAATATAGTGATTGACTATATAAATTTTAAGTAGTAATATTTTTCCAGGACGGTTCTTTTAAAGGATATAACTTTTGTTAATAGCAGAAGATATCCCACTTGCCAGTGTCCGTAAAATTTATGGGAAATCTTTTCCCGGCACTAATCCCCACCATCTTGTCCCGAGAAGTAGAAACGGGAGCGGAGGTCATTTCAATCTTTTTCCGTATAATAGAAAAGCCCATTCTGCCTACCATCATCTTTTCTGGAATCTGAAAATTGACGAAGTTTGGAATAATCTCGATAAAACTCACCAATCAATATTTGATACCGATAGAAAATATTGTTATCAGTGGTGGATAAGTTCTTGTTTTCTTGATAAGGGGACGGAAAAGGAAAGAGAAAGATTTGAAAAATCTAAACAGGAAAGGCTTGTTAAATTATTACCCGTTTCTGAATTCAAAAAATATTGGATTGAATGTTTCGGCAATAATTCCGTTAACCACGCAAGATTACTCCTTAAATATATGATGCTTTTTATGATTTTTGGGGTAAATATGGCTGATACAAATTCACTTTTTAATAATGATGATTTAACAATATTTTTTGAAACATCTCCTTCAAAAGGCTATCGTTTATGGGCATTTGAAATCTGTTTCGGCAGTAGTACTGCAAAAGTCCAAACTATTAAGACTAAGATTAGTAAAGTATTAAAAAAAGCCGCCAACATCTCTCCATAAGGAGAGATTTATTTTCAAAAGATAGTTTTATATGTTAAAATCCGGATATGGCATTTTTTGGAAAAAAACTGGAATTGCGAGAACGTCAGCATAATCCGGCGGTCTTTTGGATTTTGATAATTGTTTTAATGCTTTTTTTGGCCGGAGCGGTTAAAATGTTTGCCAAACCCGATGATTTATCATCAAAAATTCCGACTCCTTTGCCTGAAGAAACTCGTCAGCCAAGATTCTATACAGTTTCATATAAGAGTGGGGTTTTCAGTCCGACTAATTTACGGATTCATGCCGGCGATACGGTGCGATTTAAAAATGAGAGTTTTTTCAGTATCAGGGTAGTGAGCGATCCGCATCCTGCCCATAATCAGCTTTCCGGATTTGATAGTGTTGGCGATGTACCCCAAGGCAGTTATTTTTCTTATACATTTGCCGAAAAGGGAATCTTCGGCTATCACAACGAGAAAAAGCTTGAAGAGCAGGGAACGATTATTGTGCGATAGTATAGAGATTTAAACATTTAAACATGATTCTGAAGCTGAACTTATTTTGGAAAGAGATTTTATTATTCAGTCCTACTCTTTTATTGGGGATTTTAGCGGCTTATAATCATGTGCCGCTAGCAAAAGAAAACATTGTTGCACTGGAATCATTTTCTTGGAGCGATGTCGTTATTTTTTTGATTTTATTTCTGGTTTTATCTTTATTTTTCACTAAGTTTAAAAAGATAAGTTCGGTTTTATTGAAGTTATTTCTGATATTGGTCGTATTCTCCGGTTCACAAATAATTTTTGGGTCATTTTTAAATACGCCTTGGGACTTATTCGGGGCTATTTTTTTAGCTTCTTTTTTTGTTCTTTTAAAAAACGTTTTTATTCATGACCTAGGGATGGTTTTTGGCATTGCCGGAGCGGCAAGCTTGCTTGGTTTGAACCTTATTCCCGCTACCGCCATTATTCTTTTAGTTATTCTGTCATTCTATGACATAGTGGCTGTTTACTGGACCAAGCATATGGTTACCCTTGCCCGAGGCATGATGGAAAGCGGAGCTATTTTTGGGTTTATTATCCCTTTCGAATTTAAAGATTTTTTTCATCATAGCGGTGAAGCAAAGCAAAAGATCGGTGAAAAATTCATGATCCTGGGTTCCGGGGATATTGGTTTGCCTATTGTTATGGCTAGCTCGGTAGCCGTCATTTCCATCAGCCAAGCTTTGACGGTCGGATTATTTTCTTTGCTGGGATTGTTTCTGACTCATCTGATATTTGTAAACCAGACCGCAAAAGGGCCTATGGCAGCATTGCCGCCAATAGCAACACTTACAATAATCGGCTATTTAGTCAGCCAATTATTGTAAAACACTAAGCACGAAATCCTAAATCCGAAACCATCCTTCGTTAAAACTACGGATGGCACGGCAAAGCCTAATCGATATTGCTGCGCCCTCTGAAGCTTTAGCGTAAGAGGGTTTCGAATTTCGATATTCGAATTTCGAATTTGAAATTATCTTTTTACGGGGGCGTTCAACAAGTAACCGGATCTAATTTTTTACTGGAGTATAACGGCTTAAAAATTTTAGTTGACTGCGGTTTATTTCAGGGTTCTAAATTTGCCGAGACTTTGAATTATCAGGATTTTCCATATGATCCCAAAGAAATTAATTTTGTTTTAATTACTCATAGCCATGCCGATCATTCAGGGCGTTTGCCTAAGCTCTATAAAAATGGTTTTAGGGGGAAAGTTTTTGCCACTAAACCGACTATTGATCTTTCGGCCATTGCTCTTGATGATAATCTTGATTTGATTAAGGACGAAGCTCGTAAGGACGGCCATGAGCCGTTATTTAAATCCGGAGACTTACATCAGGTTTTTCTTCTGGCCCAAGGAGCTGAATATGGCGAAGAACTTGATTTGGGTAATGGTATTCAGGCTATTTTCCATGATGCCGGACACATTCTGGGTTCGGCCATTATAGAAGTAAATTGGAAAAACAATGAAAACGATCAGCAGAAAAGTATTTATTTTTCCGGTGATCTGGGCAATTATCCCGCTCCGCTTTTAAAACATTATGATATGCCCAATGGGGCAGATTATGTTGTTGTCGAGTCAACTTATGGTGATCGGGTTCATGAGAATAAGGCTAATCGCAAAGAAATTTTGCGTCAGGCAATTCAAGAAACCGTCAAGAGAGGAGGAACGGTTATAATTCCGACCTTTGCCATTGAACGGACACAGGAACTTATTTATGAGCTGAACGAATTGATCGAACATGAGCATTTGCCCAAAATTCCCATTTTTCTCGATTCTCCTTTGGCCATTAAATTAACTAAAGTTTATAAAAACTACGACCGCTATTTTAATAAAAAAGTTATTCACGACATAAGGGCGGGGGATGATATATTTAATTTCCCCGGATTAAGACTTACCTATTCAAGCAATGAGTCCCGAGCAATCAATAACATAAAAGAGCCGAAAGTTATTATCGCCGGTTCGGGAATGTCTTTGGGCGGTAGGATACTTTTTCATGAAAGAAAATATCTGCCCGATCCTAATTCAACAATTCTATTCGTTGGCTACCAAGTTGAGGGTTCTCCAGGCAGGCAGATATTGGACGGTAAAAAAGAGATAAGGATTTTAGGCCAAAAAGTGTCGGTTAACTGCCATGTTAAATTGATTGAGGGTTATTCCGCCCATGCCGATCAGGAAATGCTTTTGGACTGGGCGGGCAAAGCCCAACAAGACGGAAATCTTAAAAAAGTTTTTGTAACTCATGGCGAATATCACTCCAGTTCAGTCTTGAGCCAAAAAATAAAAGATAAACTAAACGTTGAGGTGATTGTTCCGGGGATGGGGGATGGATTTCTACTTGATTAATTATAGATAAAATTATAAAATTTCAGCAGGTGTTTACATCATCTCTAACAATATGAAATACAAATTTGTTGTTTCAGGGGCGGCTAATGTGAGTTTCTGCTGTTCGGATGCCGAGAAAAAAGCATACCAAATCGGACAGGAGATTGTCCGTCAGAACGGGATTCTTATTACCGGGGCTACGACCGGAATTCCCCATACGGCAGCAAAAGGAGCCAAAGAGGAGGGGGGCATATCAATCGGCATTTCTCCGGCCGCTACTTATGCCGCTCATGTTAAAACTTATCGGCTTCCTACCGACTATTTCGACTTTATTATTTATTCCGGATTTGATTATTCCGGCCGCAACTTGATTTTGACTAAAGCGGCCGATGCGGTAATTATAGTCTGCGGCGGTTTCGGCACTCTTAATGAATTTACGATTGCTCTGGAAGATGATAAACCGATTGGGGTTTTATCGGGAACGTGCGGGGCTTCCGATGAAATATACGGATTACTTAAAAATATAAAAGACCCCCATC
>MGIZ01000031.1:170-6285 GCA_001794015.1 Candidatus Yanofskybacteria bacterium RIFCSPHIGHO2_01_FULL_39_8b | reverse complement strand
AAATCCAAGGATGATTAATAAAATGACACTATCCTTCCTTCTTTATAAAAAATTTTTCTTAAAGCTCATGCTTGTTTTGTGGCTTATATTCTCATCCGGCTATATTGCTTGGAATATTTGGAGCGGCTTCAGGTTCAACTTGATTAATCAGGCTTATCAACAGGGAGTAGCCGACGCGGTCAACCAGCTTATCGGGGAAGCCGAAAATACCGACTGCAAACCGGTTCATATTTTCAATAAAGAGCAAAAAAAGGATATTCAGCTTGTGAATATGAATTGCCTCACAAAACCGGAATAATATAAGCTAAATCCGACAAACCTAGGTGCCAGCTACTGTGAAGCTGACGATGCTGAATCTGGCAAAGATTTTAAACACAAAATAAGTATAGCCAAGAAAGAAGCAAGAGAAACTAAGTATTGGCTTAGAATGATCGCTACTGCTGTACCAGAATTAAGGGATGAAGCTCGTGTATTGTGGCAGGAAGCGAAAGAACTACACTTAATCTTTAATTCTATTGTGCGAAAAGTAACTAAAAAGCAAGTTTGAATTGTATCGTATTTTAGGCATTAAAAGATTAGATATTGATTAGAACAATTAGAATAATTTGGTCAATTAGATATTGATTATATAGATGCTTACCAACATAAACCGTACTGTAGCCTTGGAGAAATAAGCCCCGCCACGTAAATTAAAGGGGGTGTGGATTAAGTAGATTGTGGACGAATAAATAATTTGGTATTTTTAATACATGCTAGGCAAAGAAAATAAAAACAAAATAACCTTGGAAGGCTTAGCTAATATGATAGCCAGGGGTTTTGAAGGTGTCGATAAAAGATTTGAAGACATAGAACGAAAAATAGTTACTAAAGATGAGCTTAATTTTCGTTTTAATGCCTTAGAAAAAAAGGTGGACAAATTAGACTATCAAGTTGATGAAGCGTATGACATTCTTAAACGTTTTGAAGAAAATGACATTTTAAACTTGCAGAAAAGAGTTCATATTTTGGAGAAGGCGGTCAGGGCGCTAGCTGCTAATCGGACAAACAATTGACCATTTGCATGGTGCCCATGTAACCCAATTATATATGTATAAAAAATCCATTCTTTATCTTAATATCTTTCTATTTATCGTTGTAGCTCTTATGGCGGTAAATTCATTTAGTGTCCGGGGGCATGAGCTGATTAGAACTGCTTTGGCGGCTGCTGGTATTACTAGTGATGGCGGTACGGTTAATTATCTTTCTCGTTTTGTTGGCGCGGCAGGTACATCTCAAGTTATCGGTCAGTCAATCATTTATGACAATGGCACTAACGTCGGCATCGGGCCGACGCCGCCGGATATAAAACTTCACATATCTGCACCGGGAGGCGGTGGTATTAAGTTTGACGATACCAATAACACTAATGCCTGGTGGATACGGCCCAATGGTAATGGGGCACAGTTTGTTATAGGAAATATGGATAATACTAGTGATGCGAATATTAAACTTATTATGGATTATAGCGGCAACGTCGGCATCGGGATGGCGCCGGATCATGACTTAGTTGTCAAGCAAAAAAGTTCTAGTCATACGAATGGCGGGATTGCTTTATATAGAGTTAACGGCACTAGTAAGTCTAGCTTGCTTCAGGGCGATGATAATAATGCCTATATCTGGAACCATTCTTCGAGCGGCGGGATACGTTTTGTTGCCGGAAACGATATTACCCAGGCAAAGGTTATCTTTCTAAATAGTGCCGGTGATGTCGGTATTGGGACGAATGCACCGGGAGCAAAACTTGAGGTGAGTGGGGCCATGAAATTGACGCCCCTTAGCGGTAATCCCAGTGGCCTTACAAGTGGCATGATGTGGATGGTGCAGTAACTGACCGACGACTAACGACTTATAACTTATGACTATGAATTGGGAATTGGGAATTAGGAATTAGGAATTAGGAATTAGGAAAGAGAAGGTAAAAAGGGGTTAGGCCCCTTTTTATATGTTTTTGTTGTTTTGGCATTTATGTTAATATTTACGTATGCGGGAGGAATCAGATGCCAACAAAATCAAGCGCTTAGCTGAATACTTCAAAAACCGGGATGATGTGGTGATGGCTTTTTTATTCGGATCAAGAAGTAATCACCGCTCTCATCAGGGATCGGATTGGGATTTAGCTGTTTATTTTAAATCACCAGACGGCAGGCTGGAGATAGAAAAAGACCACGATTATCCGCAGGAAAGGCAGATTAGAGGAAACTGTATTGAAATTCTAAGGACAGACAGCGTTGATGTCATAATTCTTAATCGTGCTCCTGCCACATTGGCTGATACTGCTATTCGTGGAATCCAGCTTGTGATTAAGGACCGGCGGCTTTGGCTTGAATTTATGCTGAAAGTTACCAGTCAAGCAATTGATTACCGCCAGTTGGTTAAAAGTTATGCTGAAATTTATTGGCGTTCAGCATCGCTTACCTTGAGAGATGCTGATGCTTTGGATAAAAGATTGATTTTTGTTAACTCCGAATTCGAGGCTCTTAAGGAGTATTTTAGCTTTTCGTGGAGCGAATATCAGGGCGACGACAAGAAAAGAAAGATTGTGGAACGCACCATAGAAAACATTATGAATGCTTGCATCGATATTTCCAAAATTATATTATCAAGCAAGAGAAGGGTTGTGCCCGATACTTACAGGGAAATTGTCCGTCAGGCCGGATTAATACCTCCATTTACCCTTGAAATTTCTAAAAGGCTTTCAGATTGGGTTGATTTGCGTAATATTTTGGCCCATGAATATTTGGACTACCGTTGGAAAGAAGTAAGAGATTTTTTGGAAAATTGCGGACCGACTTTACAATCTTTTCTAGATATTGCTAAAAAGTTTTTGGAAGAAAATAGAGTGGAGGCTGTTAAAAAATAGCTATGCAAACTATCGATAAAGAAAACAAGGGAATGCCATTGTCCATGTTTACAACCACACTTTTATTAGTGATTGTTCTGTTGTTGCTCTTTAATTTTAACTATGATGTTTTTAAGGCCGGAGCGGCGCCGGGACCGGTATATGGTGAAGGTACGGTAGGGTATATTGCTAAATGGATTGAGCCTCCTCCGCCTACGGTTACCGGTGTAACTTTCGGTGAGCCGGATTATTGTTTAAGCGCTGGTGGTGTGGTCGCCTGGATTTATAATGGTTCCGGGCTTGATCCGAATGGATTTAGGGTTCAGATAGATAACGATCCGGCATTTGGCAGTCCCGAAGTTGATACATGTCCTTCAGGTACCGGATGCGGTGGAGGGATTGGATCTGCTTATTCTTTTAACAATGCTTTGCCATGGAATACGGTTCAATATGCCAGGGTTATGGTCTGGAATGTTGCAGGTCTTGCTTCTGCGTGGCAGAATATAAGTGAGTGCATTTCAAATCCTTCTTCTGGGAGATGCTTGACTAATCCTACATGTTCCGGAGGGCAGACGGATTGTTGGCGGATCCCCGTTCGTCCATATCCCGATATTGATCCATCCGTAGGAACACAGGGATGCAATCCTGTTTCGGGATATGAGTTCGGTTGGACGCCTTGCTTGCCGGCAGTAGACACGACAGTAAATTTTACAGATAGGACTAATTGGGGGACGATAGGTCTTAATGATCAAAGATTCAGATGGAATTTCAGCGATGGAACTACTTGTGTCGGGAATCGAGCCGCTTGTCAAAATCCGCAGCATGCCTTTGATTCCGAAGGCGTCTATCAGGTTGTGGAAGAAGTTCGCAGCAATGAAAACAATTTTATGCCCCCAGGTTTCTATTGCCAGGTAGAGAAAAACGTCGTCATCCAAAAGCCGATTCCTAAATGGTGGGAAGTGGCGCCAAGGTAAATTAAAAACTAAAAACGAGAAAGTAAAAAGTTAGGAAAAAGACTTATTATTTCTTGTCAACAATTATCATTGGTCAAGCCATAGATATTTAGTATAATTAAAAATATGATTAATAAAAAGATTTTAATAATAGTGATAGCGGTTGGGGTCTTAATTGTCGTATCTTTGCTTGCGGTTCAGTTGATAATCAAGTCAAGAAATCCGGCATTTAATACTGAAACCAATCAGCAGAACGGAGCAACGGCTACCCCGGCGTTTACCCCTCTTTTAAATGACTATTTTTTGGGCGTGGTAACAAAGGTAAAAGGATCGGTTGTCTATGTTGAATATGACCGAATAGAGCGTACGGTTGAAGTGGGCAGTGAAACTAAAATTATAAAACAGGTTCCGGACGAGGTGAAGCTGGTTAAATTGGTTGATGTGGGGTTGGATGAGATAAAGGCAGGGGATGAAGTGGTAGTATATTTTAAATCCGGTCTGCCATTATCAGAGCATTTTCAAGCCTATAAACTTCAAGTATTATAGTTAGTTTACTTCTTGAGTTTAAATTGTTATAAATTACCCTAAAACTTTCAATTGAAAGTTTTAGGGTAATTTCTTTAGTATGTCGGCGAAACTTCTAAAAAAGAAAAATTATCTGACGATGATAGAAAATTCGGCCAAAGGGGAGAATTGGATGTTCAGAAATTTTTATGTTGAAGATCGGGGCGAGACAAAGGACATACTCAAAAATGGTGGTTTGTCTTGTGCAGTATTTGCATCGTCTATACTCTATTTGTTTAATTCGTTGTTCGGGTTTTTAGGCAAGAATCCATGGATTGGTTTTACTCATGCAAATTGTACTAGTACTGAAAAAGATATGTTAGGGCATGGATGGATGGAAATTAAGGAACTAAGGGTAGGCGCTGTGCTATTTTGGGAAGTTTTAGACGATGAGCCGCACATGGGTTTTTATATGGGCAATGATGAAGCTATTAGTAATGCTTCTAACGATAGCGGTTTTCCTCGCAAACATCACTATACCTACAATGGCACCCGTAAAATAGAAAAAATATATTGGCATCCATTGCTTGACGCATTCGATGAATGATTGTCATTGAAAACCATCGGGAGATGAAATGTTTATAATTTATAATATGTCCGATCGGACACATTATAAATTATAAACATTTCATTTGGTTGGTTATTTATGGTATGAGTAGATTAGCGAAACATAGTACTTTAAAAAGAGGTTATCGTGAGAAGCGTTGAGCATGATTGGTTGAGGCGGATGCTGTGGGGTTGCACATTTGATGATTTTCTTAACCCGCCGGGATGGGGAATCGCGGAAAGCAGAAAAGGAATATCTTTAGCGTCTTGCTTCTCGGCGAATATTAAACTTAATTTGCCGATAATCTCTGCCAACATGGATACGATTACCGGGACAAGAATGGCAGTTGCCATTGCCAAAGAAGGCGGTATCGGGGTTATCCATCGTTATCTTGGCATTGACGATCAGTCGGAAAAGGTAAAAGAGGTTAAAAGAGAAGAGAATTTTATAATTGTAGAACCTTATTGCATTTCTCCGTCTGTGTCCGTATCAGAAGCTAGAAATTTTATGGAAAAAAATAAGGTTGGTGGCCTTGTTGTCATAGATGAAAATGACCGGCTTCTGGGCGTTTTAAGCAAGAGAGATATTAGATTTTGCTCTGGCAGTGAGTTGGTTGAAAGCCGGATGACTGCCAGCACTAAACTCATTACTGCAAAAATATCCGATACATCTTTGGCTTATGCCAGAAGTCTTATGGATGTTCGATAGATTCTTCAATTCCGGTTTGCGCCGATGGTGGGATAAAGAGGAACGGAAACATAGGATTGGCTCTACTGCTTGGCGCGAGTTCGGTTATGGCGGGAGGATTATTGGCCGGAACCGACGAGACTCCTGGATTGGTGTTTAGAAATTCCGAGGGCAAAGATGTTAAAAGCTTTAGGGGTATGGCATCGCGGGAAGCGATGTATGAGAAAGTAAAAGCGGAAGAGGCCGACGATCCCTATGAAGTGGCTTCAAAAATAAGCCCCGAAGGAATAGAAAAACAGGTTGAATACCGCGGTTCGGTTGTGCCGATTATTAGGGAAATCGCCGGCCACTTGGCTTCGATGGTGAGTTATATGGGAGCAATGTCTCTTAAGGAAGCGCAAGAAGCATTCACGAATTATCCAGCAAACTATTTAATTAAACTTTCTGAAGCGGCAAAAAGAGAATCTTGGGATAGATAGGGTTCGC
>MGIZ01000031.1:0-147 GCA_001794015.1 Candidatus Yanofskybacteria bacterium RIFCSPHIGHO2_01_FULL_39_8b | reverse complement strand
CAAAATCGTGTTAGAATTTTGAGGTAAAATTGCGGGCGTAGCTCAATTGGTTAGAGCGCTTCCCTGTCACGGAAGAGGTCGCGGGTTCGAGTCCCGTCGCCCGCGCCAATATCAAACTTTCCGATTTTTGCCCGACCGATTCGGCCG
>MGIZ01000030.1:7424-11538 GCA_001794015.1 Candidatus Yanofskybacteria bacterium RIFCSPHIGHO2_01_FULL_39_8b | reverse complement strand
TCTCTACGGCGCTCCCCGCTATAGCAGGGTTCCCACGGTATTACCCTCGACTTCACATTAGGGCTTCACCGTTATCCCAGAGAGTTACAATCTGTCTTTTGACAGAAAGCTGCAATTATTTAATAATCACAGTCTGCAGCGTTTGACTACTCCGCAACACCCCCAAAAAATTTAATTGTTAATTTCCTTATAAAAATCCCAAATATCATTCCTCAAATTTTCAAATAGAACCATAAGCTCTTCCCTTGATATGTTCTCTTCTCTGGCAATTTTATCAACAACAACCAACAATTGGCTTATACTAAAATAAATCCAATCGTCCCTTGATTCCATAACTGGCATTCCCTTTCCAAATCTATCCCGAATAATAGCTAAAAATTCATCTTTAATCTTATCAGAAAAACTTGAATCTAGTATGATAGATTCCCAAAGTGAATTTCTCTCCATTAATTTCTCTGCTGGCGTTTTTTCTATATTTTCTTTTTTCATATCTTGGAGCCGGCGGTCAGGATTGAACTGACGACCTACTGTTTACAAAACAGTTGCTCTACCACTGAGCTACGCCGGCATTATTATAACATATTTTACCACAAAATCGAAGATTTTGAAATATTATTTCTGAAGAGATTTTTTTTCTAGCGCCGACGAGAGTTTTTGTTTCAGAGTTTCATTTTGAGGGCTTAATTCAATTGCCGCTTCATAAGATTCTTTAGCATCGGTAAAATTATTCATTTCAACATATAAATCGCCAAGTGTTTCATATAAATTAGGATCTTTGGGGTTTTGGGCGATTTTAATTATCAGATGCTCTTCTTCATTTTTAAGAAAATTTTGACTAATTGAAACTGGTGGAGTTGAAGCTGTTTCTGTTTTATCCGATGCTATTTCAGTTATTATTTGCTGACTAGCGACTCCGTTACCGTTTAACTTTCCGTTTGTATGAACCCGCCTTATTCTCTTAATGAGAGAATCAGACCATCGGTCCACTTTCATGAAAACCAATCTTGTTCTCCTCAAGGATTTCTCTATTTCCATCAACAGCAATGATCTGTATTCATAAAATTTAAAGTTATCAAGTCGGGATTTTATTTCTGGGAAAAATTCACCGAGATAACTTTTCCAGTTAAAAGTTGAATCAAAAGACTCGGCATCAATTTCTGAATTAAGAACATATAGTTTGTTTAAATAGAACCTTTTCTTCCAGATAATAATCGCAATGCCCACAACAGCGCCAAATGTGAATAGTAATGGGATTAGTAAAAACAAATTTTTATACTAGCCACTAGCCACTAGTCACTAGTCACTATATTTCAAATATTTCAAACCTGCCAACCTGTATATTCTCGCCCAGTTTGGCTACATGTTGGTTGATAAGTTCCAGAACAGTAGTATCCTGATCACGAACAAAAGGCTGAGCTAATAAATTTTCGACACTATCCGGTTTCATAGCCGCTATGTGCATTGCTAATTCATGGGCAAGTTTTTGGAATTCTATATTTCTGGCAACAAAATCGGTTTCGCACAAAAGCTCCACCATTGAACCAATTTTACGAGTGCTGTGGATATATGAAACAACAACTCCTTCTTTGGCTTGGCGGGCTGATTTTTTAGCGGCTATTTGGGCGCCTAGTTTGTTCAGAATCTCTCTGGCCCGTTGTTCATCTCCGCCAGTCTCATCAAGGGCTTTCCTAATTTCATTAAAAGAGAGGCCGGTAGAATCACGCAGATTTTTAATTTTTTCAATATTCATAAGTTAACCCTATTTGACAAGCTCAGTCTTTAGCACATTTATAATCAAGTCTACAGATTTTTTTGATCTGTCGTTGGCAGGAATTACATATTGAACTTGATTGGGGTTTGAGTCTGTATTGGCAATAGCTACAATCGGCACCTTTGTTATTATAGCTTCTCTCACCGGCAAAGCGCTTTCTTTCAATGATGAAACAAAAACCACATCGGGCAATTTAGTCAGCTTGCGCAATCCACCGAATCTTTCCTGCATTTTTTTCAACTCTCGTTCAAACATTAATCTTTCTTTTTTGGTATATTTATCCAGTTCGCCGGATGTTTGTTTTTTCTCCATGTCTTCCATCATCTTCACCCGTCCTGATATAATTTTGAAGTTTGTCAGAGTACCCCCCAACCAACGGTTAATGACATAGGGCATTTTAAGGGCATCGGCTAAGTCTTTTATCGAGTCAATTGATTGTTTTGTAAGTCCAACAAACAAAACCGATCCGCCATCACCAATAATCTTTTTAAGATATTCAGCCGTTTTACTAACCTCTACTTGTGTTTTAAGTAAATCAATAATAGAAATCCCTTCTTTTATAACAAAAACATACTTGCCCATATTCGGGTTAAAAACAGTTTTTTTGCGTCCAAAATGCATACCTGCCTTTAGCATGTCATCATAATTCAGTTGTGGTAATGTTTCAGACATTTAAGTGATATGATAACAAATTGAGATTTTTAAATCAAGGTCTGTATCCAAACCTAAGGTCTTTACTTTTAACAATTTTTATAATAAAATGCCTCTACCACTATGAAAACTAATACACACCCACAATATTATCCCAATGCTAAGTTTAAATGTGCCTGTGGAAAAACTTGGGCCATGGGATCAACATCAGAAGAAACAAGCATCAGTATTTGTGCCAATTGCCATCCGTTTTATACCGGTACCGAGAAAATAGTTGATACCCGGGGAAGAGTTGAAAAGTTTAGAAAACGAATGGAAAAAGCCCATAGCAAAACCAGAGCTAAATAAACCATGTCTAATGAGGCGATAATCGAAATACGCGCCGGAGCGGGCGGCGATGAAGCCGCTCTTTTTGCGTTCGATCTTTTTAATATGTATAAACGTTATGCGATCAATAAAGGCTGGGGAGTTGAGATAATTGATTATAATCAAAACAGCGTCGGCGGATATAAATCAATGGTATTTGAATTAAGAGGATCTGATGTTTTTAATAAAATGAGATACGAGTCAGGAGTTCATCGAGTCCAAAGAGTACCAAAAACAGAAAAATCGGGCCGAGTTCATACCTCAACCGCCACTGTAGCTGTTCTGCAAAAAGCCACCGAAAAAGATCTCCAGATTCGTTCCGATGAAATAGAGGTCAGTTTCTCTAAAGCCGGCGGTCCCGGCGGTCAAAATGTAAACAAGGTTGAAACAGCCGTTAGAGTAACCCACAAACCCACCGGTATTGTAGTTTCCTGCCGTCAGGAAAGAAGCCAGCATGGAAATAGAGAAAAAGCGCTGGATCTTTTGAGAACAAAACTTCTTGAAATAAAACGAGAAGAAGAAATCGGCAATGTTACCGAAGAACGCCGACGTCAAATCGGCACCGGCGACCGATCCGAAAAAATCCGCACTTATAACTTCCCTCAAGACCGCATTACTGACCATCGCATCAAAAAAAGCTGGGGAAATATCGAAAGAATTTTAAACGGCGACTTAGATAAAATTACTGACTTTTTAGCAAAACAAGAGAGTAGTACTTAACCGTTTTTTTATAATTTTTAATTTAAAATGAATATTCTAATTTTTAAATTTTAAAACATTAAATCCTTGGGAATTCATTGTAAATTGTAAATTAAAAATTAAAAATTTACCGCCGCATATGGAGCAAAAATTTCTGTCAAATATTGATAATGGTTTAGATATTAAATCTCCCATTTTTACTCCCCGTCCAGGTTGGGGCGGTAAATTAAAAAAGTGGCTCTCTCGCCACTTCTCATCTAGAATTTTCCCCTTTCTAGCTTTTTCTACTTTGGCAGTAGGAATTTATCTAGTAACAAAATAAAAGAACCGTCCTATGACAGTTCTTTTTGAGTTTCCTCGACTTCCACCGGGACTTCTTCCTCTTTCTTTTCCTTCTCAATTATCTTTACGTCTTCAACACCAGCCATTGGAGCGGCAAGTTCGGCATCGAGCTCTTCTTGAGATTTAGGTTCCTGAACGGTAGCGATGATAGCGTCGGCTTCAGTTTCTATTTTAACATCAGATCCCAAATTAATGTCTTTAACTAAAATTTGATCACCAAAAGACTTCAAAGAAGAAATATCAACCGTAATTTCATGAGGTAAGTTTTGAGGCAAAGCTTCAACT
>MGIZ01000030.1:4370-7402 GCA_001794015.1 Candidatus Yanofskybacteria bacterium RIFCSPHIGHO2_01_FULL_39_8b | reverse complement strand
CAAAAATTCCTGCCAAATCCTTAACCGCCGAAGATTCACCAACAAAGACAACGGAAACTTTGGTCTTAATTTTTTCACTCAAACTAACTTTATAAAAATCGGCATGGATTACGTAGTCCTTAACCGGATCTTTGGCCACGTCATGGATAATTGTCGGATAAGATTTACCATCCACATTAACATAAACTAGGGTTGATTCCCCCGCTTCTTTCAAGACTTTACTGAATTCCTTAATCGGCATCTGTAGGTTAAGGGCCTCCTGTCCTTTTCCATACAAAACCGCCGGTATATAACCGGAATTTCTTATTGATTTTACCTTACTCCCCAGAACCGTTCTTGTGTCGGCATTTAATTCAATTTTATGTTGTTTCGTCGTCATGTTTGATTATAATATTTGCAACCTCAATAATATAGCATAATATATTAACAATACAAGATTGACACCTATAATGTACTTCCTATACTAAAAACATGCCGAAGAAAATGACAATTGATAAGTTGGCTCAAATGACCGCAGAACAGTTTTTCAAAATTGACGAAAGATTTAGTATTCTGGAAGGAAAAGTTGATGCCGGATTTTCTGAAATGAAATCTACGTTAAAAACCGTCCTCGACGTCGTTTTAGATATCCCATCAAAAAGAACATTTAACCGTCTCGAAACCAAAATGGATTCTTTCGACGCCCGCCTCACCTCCGTAGAACGCAAGGTCAAATAAAAAAAGGGGGGGCAGGTCCTTTTTTTAAAATTATTTCCCCATAAAAAGTTTTATCTTCGCCGAGACTACTTTCTTCATTTCATCTACCCCAACTTTGAGATATTTGTAGGGTGTAGTTTCGCCGGGTTTATCGTGAAGCGCTTTGTGAAGACCCTCGGTATAAGCAACCCGAAGTTCAGTATTGAAATGGACATTGGTCACGCCGGCTTTAATTGCCGCCTGAACGTCTGAATCTTTGAGTCCAGACGCACCGTGGAGAACATAATAAACGTCGGGGACAGCCTCTATGATCCTCTTAAAATGCCCTATATCAAGCCTTTCCTCCTGTTCTGTCACTATCCCATGAATATTGCCAAAAACAACCGCTAGCTGATTAACCCCCGTTTTATTAACAAATTCCTTGGCTTCCTCCGGTTTAGTGTAATCCGCTAACGATATTTCCACCTTTTTCTGGACCTCCGATGAACCGCGGAGATAACCTATCTCTCCCTCTACGATTACCGGGCCTTGCCCGCCGGAGCCTTGGCGAAGGCGGGCATATTCAACCACCTTCTTTGTCGCTGAAATATTATCGGCAAAATCCATTTTTGACTCATCAATAATAACCGAGTCATATCCGGCATCTATCGCCTCCCGGCACTTGCCAAAACTCTTAAAATGATCAGCATTCAAAAAAACCGGAAAGTCATAATGCTTTCGGACTGCTCCCACCAGCGCTACCGCCTCATACATTCCGACAAAATCAGCCTCGCCTTCCGAAGTTCCCACCATCACCGCCGACGCTCCCGCCTCTTTAGCCGCTTCAACTATACCCTTCAAAACATCTTCCGTCGAAAAATTAAAATGACCGAGAGCATAATGACCAAGCCGAGCATCCTTTAAATAATCTATAAGAGTTTTCACAATTCAATAAACCCTTTGACAATATTTTCCTCAATAAGCTGATTCATTGTTTCCCGCCCCATATATTCGAGAAATATTTTGTTCCAGAGAGCCTCTTGCTGATGATAGAGATATTTAATATGCCCCTTTTTAACAAGAGACATTACCAGATCGATATAATTAAAACCGACAAGCTGTTCCTGGCCGTTCCTGTCTTTAAAGTAATCGCCTACAAAATCCAATCCGATCCAAAACCTGAAGCTCATCTTTGAATCTTCTTCTTCCATCATCCTCCCCAAGCGCCCAAAATCCCTTTCTGCCCGATACCAATGTTCGGCTTCAGGATTAACATGAGGCTCAAATAAGCGAGGATCATTCTCGTTGTCTTTGGCTAAATAGCGCTGGACAATCCGCCAAGTCATTTTTCCGCCGTCAAGCATTGGCCCCGAAGGAACATCACCTCTCAATAATGATTTGAATTTAACAATAAAATCCTTATCCTCCATAAACTTCCTGAACAAACCTGAATAAAAGGGAACTTCATGAAAATAATGGAGTAGAAGAGTAAACATTCTAGATGTTTCGCCAGGAATATCCAGCTTAATTGGCGTAATGAAGATAACTCCAAATTCCTTAAGATGACTGACATTGTGGTATTTTTTCTCAAGATACTTTTCGGCTACATCAACCCATTTTTGTTCCAATATTTTAATTTCCACTTCCCTCTCTTCAAAATCGCTTGGTTTTAAATTATCATAAGCTTCGTCAAAAAATTTATGCATCCATTCATTTGATTGGGCAAAACGAAGAGCGCTCACCACCGAAGCGAATCCCTCCTTCTCAACTAGTTCGCTAATCAAAGAATAACCGAAATGTTTAAGCAAGTTGTCAGGTTTATGCTTATTGAGCAGTTCGACAACTTTGTCTTTTTTAATAAACAGTCCTTTTGGAGGAGGAAAAACCTGAAAAGCCACCTCGCACATTTTGCCGCAAGTTAGTGACATATTAGCCAGATCTGGTTTACCCAACAGCTCAAAAAGATGCTGGTCAAGATGAGTCAATCGGTTTATTAAAGCGCCGTATATTTCTTCGGCTGAAGAATCTTTGGGCAGGCCCAATTCCTCCATATTTTTAATCACAGATCCGTCGTTTTCGGCTGCTACCGCTTCAATTACACCATGCTGGCCGGTTATCGCTCCCATTTTCTGGTCCAAATCTAAAAGATCTCCGGGAGAGATTCTTAAAATACGAGCTAGTTTTTTATATGATCCATTCATGCATGTTTTTTAAACTTTTATTGATTTTACTTCTACTAACGGCCAAGAACCCCAATTATCTTTTTTTAAAATTCCGGCTTTCGCTCCATACTGCGTCACTACCGACGATGCGTTCGCCGTCGCGAATTGAATTGCTTTGACTATCGAGTCGTTAGT
>MGIZ01000030.1:1861-4331 GCA_001794015.1 Candidatus Yanofskybacteria bacterium RIFCSPHIGHO2_01_FULL_39_8b | reverse complement strand
CCGAACTGAATGCATCCCCAGCCCCGGTTCTTTCCACAATCGGCGAATCAGGCACGCTGGCCCGGTATATGTTCTTACCGTCGGAGACCACCACGCCATCCGGCCCTTTTGTCATTACAAACACGCCCCCGATAATCCCATCCATGAATTTAAATATCTCCCCTTCTTTTTCGTAAGGAATACCGGTCAATCCGGCCGCCTCTTCCTGGTTCATAATTACAATCGAAAAATTTTTTAAAAGGGGCTTTAATTTTTCCAGCCCGAAAGCAAGTTCTTTTCCTCCGGGATTAGTGGCAAGTTGTATATTATTTTCAACCGCCCAATTTACGGTTTTTTCCAAAGCGTCAAAATGGCCGCCCAAACTGTCAACAAAAATCCAACTGGTCTTGAGCTTGTCAAGGGGTATCCTATTAGCGTCAAAATGCTGACCCTCGCCCTTATAAGACAAGATCGTTCTTTCTCCGCCGGGATGAACCAAAATCACCGAATAAGCCGTATAGTCATCATTATGTTTCTGGAAATATTGGGTATCAACACCTTCGCCCTCAAGTTCGTTGAGAATATCCTGGCCGTTGAAATCTTGTCCGACAACGCCGATGCAAGCCGTCCTGAAACCTTGCCGAGCAAAAGTAACTGCCGCATTAGTGCCTCCGCCGCCGGAAGTCAGAACTATTTTTTTCATTTCTATCTTTGATCCATAGCCAAGACAAATCGCTTCTCCGGTAGGAAATTCATCCATTTTAAACTTTTTAAGCTCATCGGCCGAAAAGAAAACATCGCGAGTGGCAGAACCGATTGAAATTATGTCGTACATAAATAATGAAAAATTTAAATATCAAAATGTAAAATGACAATCCAAAATCTTAAAATTTTTAATTTTACAGGATCATTTTGATTTTTACATTTTACATTTTTAATTTTCAGCGGCCTTCCTAAGTCGTTCAACCGCCTGTCCTATATTAGGACTTTTTACTATATAACTTCCCGATACTAACTCTGAGGCTCCGGCTTTAATAAGACTCGGCGCAGTTTCAGGATTTATCCCCCCATCGCACATAATAATTATATCAGGATATTTCTGATGAAATGCTGATATCTTATCAACAACTTCGTTTACAAATTCCCCACCCTGAAAACCAGGATAAACTGTCATAAACTGAATAAAATCGACTCCCGTAATGAATTTATCAATTTTATCAAGAGATGTTTTTGGATTAACGGCTAAGCCAACTTTTCGATTATGTTTTTTTAAATTTTCTATAATTTCATTTAGATTAGCATCGGATTCTGCATGAATAATAAATCTATCAGCGTACGTATGAAGCCAATTCTGAAGCTGATTCTGGGGCTTCACGACCATCAGATGCACATCAAATTTAACTCCTGCTTCAATATACGATAACTCTTCGTAACCCTTGACTGTTCTGTTCGGCACAAATTCGCCATCAGCAATATCAATATGAATCTTACCGGTATAAGGCTCTAATTTACGAACTAGTTCCTTGAATTTATCCGGTGAGTCAGTAAGAATGGCGGGGATGATTTCAACCATAAATTCTAAATTCGAATATCGAAATACGAAACAAATTCCAAATTCGAATTTCCAAAATTTCAAACGGTTTAGGATTTAGAATTTCGGATCAGAGCGCTAATATCATTAGCGCTCGACCGAGCACTTAGTTTAAGTGCTCTGGTTTTTGGGCTTTGTTTCGGATTTAAGATTTAGTGCTTAGGATTTTTGCCCAATTTGGTCATTTGACCAAATTGGGTGGGGTTCTTCCTTCCAACGCATCAATAATATTATCCGCTGCCATTTCGGCCATTTTGTTGCGAGTTTCTTCGGTTGCTGAAGCAATATGCGGAGTAATTATTATATTATCGAGCTCTTTTAATTCCGGCGTTATTTCCGGCTCAAATTCAAAAACGTCTATCGCCGCTCCTCTAATAGTCTTATTTTTAAGCGCCACAGCCAAAGCCTTTTCATCTATAATCTGACCGCGGGAAGTATTAATTAAATAAGCTGATCGTTTCATTGCTTTAAGCCGAGCCTCATTGATTAAATGGCGGGTTGAGTCAAGCAACGGCACATGAATTGAAACAAAATCACAAAGGGGAAGAAGGTTATCTATCTTCTCAACAAATTGCGCCCCAAATTCTTTCTCAAAATCAGGATTTGGCTTCGGATCGGTATAAAGAACTTTCATCTCAAATCCCTTAACGGCATGATAAGCAACTCTTGAACCAATCCGTCCAAACCCGACAATACCCAAAGTTTTTCCGGAAAGATCAGTCCCCAGAAGCAAATTCGGCCCCCAGGCATGATATCTTCCTGCCTTTGAGAATCTGTCAGCCTCGCTTATTCTATGAGCGATTGAAAGCATTAAAGCAAAGGTATGCTCGGCAACAGTATTAGTAAGAACACCGGGAGTATTTGTAACCATCAGCTTCCGCTGTTTAGCCGCTTCCAGAT